>CAYSQZ010000291.1:0-5521 GCA_964433035.1 uncultured Pirellulaceae bacterium
TTGGTTTTTCTGCTTGGTTTTTCTGCCGGGTTGGTAATTGCAGTTGAAGTTTTGTTTGTTTTTCTACCTGTTATTGTTTGGAGTTGATTCAACATGTTTCGATGGCACGTTGTTTCCGCAGTTTTTGGACGAAACGTTAAACAGTATTTTTCGGGACCGCTTGGGTACCTGTTTATTGTTGTATTCGTGACGGTGTCTGCCGTGATGGCGTTCAGCCCCCAGTTCTTTGCTGAGAATCAAGCGACATTGGATCAACTGAGCCGTTGGTTTCCAATGCTGCTGCTCTTCTTTATCCCGGCGGTCACGATGTCGGTTTGGGCGGAAGAAAAGCGACAAGGGACCGACTCGATTCTGTTCACGCTACCGGCTTCGGATTTTGACATTGTGCTTGGCAAGTACCTCGCCGTGGCGGCAGTTTACACCGTTGCTCTATTGTTCTCTTTGACTCAAGTCCTCGTGCTGATGTATCTCGGCGACCCGGATATGGGAGTTTTGACGACGACCTATTTGGGCTATTGGTTGGCCGGTTTGGCTTTGCTGGCCGTTGGAATGTTTGCTTCTTCGTTGACCAGTAGTGCCACTGTGGCGTTTGTGTTGGGAGCGCTTTTCTGTGCGGTTCCCGTATTGATCGGCTACTACTTTCGCGGCTTCGTTGGAATTGAGAGATTTGGCTTCGATTGGAATCTGCGAGATTTTACGTTGGGTCTGATTCCGCTTGGAAACGTGGTCTACTTTCTCGCGTTGACCATTTTCATGCTCTATTTGAATTTGATCGTCATTAGCAAGCGACATTGGAACCAAGGAGAGAAAGTCAGCATTGGCGGTCAGTATGTTGTTCGAGCTCTTTCCCTGGGTGTGGTTTTGACGGCACTGGGATTCCTTTGCAGCACGGCGGTTTCGAGTCTTTGGGCGCGAGCTGACTTGACACAAGAAAAGCTATACACGCTCGACCAGGCAACCGTTGCTACGCTCGAAAAAGTCAAAGAAGAGGATCGAGAAGTCACAATCCAGGCGTTCGTCAGCACTGAAGTTCCTCGAAAATACGTTAACGCCAAGAAGCAGTTCGTTGGTATGTTGCGTCAGTTTAGCGAGTACGGTGGAAAGAATGTAACGGTTCGTTACGTTGACGTGGCTCCTAACAGCCCCGAAGCCCTCGACGCGGAGCAATCTGGTGTCGTGCCGGTGGAGGATCGGTCGGAAATCGGTGGGCGATTTGTTGAGCAGAAAGTCTTTCTTGGAGCAACGGTTTCAACTTCGCTTGACGATGTGGCGTTGCCTTTTGTAGGCGATGACGCCGCGATCGAATATGAGCTTAGCCGTTCCATCGCGCGGACGATTGACAAAAAGAACCAGATCACGATTGGAATTGTAGATACCGACGCGCACTTCGGGGGCCCTGAAATGGAGGGCCGACGTCTTGACTGGGCCTACAATACGACGCTTGGCGAATTAAAAAAGCAATTCGACCTTGAGTTCATTGATCAAGGCGACCTGATCAATTTCGTGGAAGCCGAAACTGCTCAAGCGGTTGGCGATCAAGAGGTTGAGTTGAACAAGAGCGGCAAAAGGACCCCGCCAGACGTGATGTTGGTCGCCGACCCGAGTAGTCTCGATGACATCGCGATGGACAATTTGGTCAAGTATGTCGAAGCCGGGAATCCGACGATTCTGTTGGCCGACCCAGTTCCATTCTTCTGGACATTCCAGAATCCAATTGCACTTGGCGTGCTGAACGCTCCCAAGCAACCGCGAGTCTCGCAGCGTTCGCCGTATTCACAAATTCTGACCAGTTCGGTGATGCCGAAATCCGACGAAGGATCGGCGAGTAAGATTCTCAAAGCGATTGGTGTCGACTGGGATAATGGCGCATCGGCGTGGACGACGGACGATCCGCATTCCAGCTTCAAAGGTCAGTGGCCTGATTATCTTGGCCCCAGTTGGCCAGAATATTACGGTGACTACAATCAAGCGTTCGTCTTTGTTCGAGATCATGCCGATGTCACCGCCTTTAACGAGGACAGTTTGATCTCAAATGGTTTAAAAGAATTGTTGATGTTCTATCCTGGGTCGATTCGAAAGTCGGCTGATAGCCAATTTGATTTTCAACCGTTGGTTTCATTGGGAAAACAGTCCGGCACAACGACTTGGGATCGGTTGACGATGACACCCACGCAACAATCGCAAGTCCTTGATCCTCGTACCGGTCGAATTTCGATCCGATCAGAAGCCGCCAGCAGTCAGATAACTGGGGAGGATCTGATTGTCTTTAATCCAGATGTGCAAAAGTACCTCGATGAAGAAGATTACGTTGTCGCGGCACGTGTCACCGGCGGAGGCGACAAGAAGTTGGACGTTGTGGTGATCGCCGACCTCGATTTCCTTTCGGAGATCTGCTACATGCAAGAGGAAGCGCTCAATGAAAAGCTGGACAATCTTTCACTGCTTCAGAATTCGATCGAGATTCTCGCAGGCAACGAAGGCTTTGTCGCATTGAGAAATCGTCGGGCCACACCCAGAACGCTTGAGCAATTGGAAACCGTGATCGAGGAATTTCGGTCCGCCAGTACCATGCAGCAAGCGGAATTGGAGAAGAAGGTTAAGGACGAGTTGAAGCTCGAACAGGAAAAGCTGCAAGAGGACAATGAAGAGATTCAGTCCGACCAGAGTATTGGATTCTTTGAAAAGCTCCAACGGACTTCTCAGAAAGCTTCCGAAGCACAACGTCGATTCGATTTGAAGAAAAAGAAAATGGATCGTGAGCTCAAGCAGACGACGGCGAAGTTGGATTCAAAGCAGCAACAGCAAATTTCGGGTTTGGAGAATCGGACTCGTTATCTATCAATTTTGTTGGCTCCCTTGCCGGCGTTGCTGCTGGGGATTGTTGTGCTTTGGTTTCGAAAGATAAATGAAGAAAAGGATATCGCTGCCGACAGGCGAGTCGGCGGTTGAGTTGATTGAATTGAAACCGGAATGAATTGATTTCTTTGCTACAAACATTTTGAAAATCTGACAAAGCTTAAAACGATGAATGAATTAACAAAAACAATGACCTTTGTGGGCGCCGCAGTCGTCATGGCGGCCGTTGCGGTTGGAAGTCATTTTATGAATCGTCCCACCAATTCAGCCGATTTTGAGTTGGTTGGGGAACCGTTCTTTGCGAGCTTCGATTCTGCCAGCCAGGCCCATTCGCTTGAAGTTGTTGCGATGGATCCTGAAACTGCTCGGCTGCAGCGATTCAGCGTCGAGAATCAGGACGGGCTTTGGCGCATCCCGTCACATTCCAATTATCCTGCCGAAGCGGCTGCTCGTTTGGCAACCACCGCGACATCGGTGATGGGGCTTGAGCGAGAGTCATTGGCTGGTCGACTGGCCAAAGAGCATGAGCGACTTGGCGTCGTTGATCCGCTTGATGAAACGATCGAAGATCCCGAAGCAGCCGGAAAGCGTATCACGTTCAAGGATGCCAATGGAGAAGTCGTCCTCGACTATATCATTGGCAACGAAGCCGGCGAGGTTGTCCTCTCAGCTGCTGAAGTTCCCTTTGGGCAACAGGGCGATGAGAAATACTATTACGTGCGTCGTCCTGACGAAAACCAGACGTACAAAGTGAAACTTGAAATTGATTTATCAACCAAGTTCTCTGATTGGATCGATCCCGATCTTTTGCGGCTTGAGCAGAACGAGTTGACCAAAATCGAGATTAACAATTACTCGGTTGAAGAGCAACGATCGATGCTCGGGCAGGCGATGACGATGATCAAGAAGCAAGGCGACGTATTGAACCTCAGCCGAGCCACGCCCACCGATAGCTGGATGCTGGAAGGTCTCAATGACGCGACTGAGGAACTTACCAGTTCCAGAGTTGATGAGATTTTGGGAGTTCTTGATGAGTTGAAGATTGCCGGAGTCCGGCCCAAATTCAAATACAAAGGTCACTTGCTACTGACGGCCGATTTGGAGCTCAACGAACAGCCTGAGTTTTTGGAAAATCAGAGAGAGTATGGAGCGGCTATTGATCGGCTTCAGGATGAGCTGGATCAGCGGGGTTTTAATTTGGCGGGTACGGAAAACAAGTTGGAGTTGGTTTCCAAGTATGGCGAGCTAACAATTGGAACCGACAAAGGAGTTCAGTACACGCTGCACATTGGTAACCCGGTTGAAGGTGAACAAGCGGAGATTGAGATTGGGACGTCTTCTGAGCCAAAGCCAACCGAAGAAGCTAAAACGACCGATGCTGGTCAAGCTAAAACAGACGGCGAGAATGGCGACGAGGAACCTGATGATGCAGAAGTCGACAATCGATATTTGCTGGTACGGGTTGCGCTTGACGAGTCGCTGATCAATCCAAAGCCCGAGAAGCCCGTTGAACCTGTCGCTCCGGTTGCCCCTGAGGGGTATGAGCCGCTGGTTGAAGAGCCCGAAAAGAAAGAATCAGACGACGCGACGGAATCCAAGGCTCCCCAAGACGACAAAGCTCCTGAGGGCGTGGAAGCTCCCGAAGGCGAAACTGAATCGGACGACAAGCCGGATCGTGATCCTGAGTTTGTCAAACACGACGAAGCGCTTAAAGCGTTTGAAGAAGCCAAAGTCCAATATGAGTTGGATTTGACTCGATTCGAGGATGATACCAAAGCGTACACCGAAAAGGTTGGCGAGGCGCAGAAGCTGGTTGATGAATTGAACGAGCGTTTTGGCGAATGGTTCTATGTCATGTCAGCCGACAACTTGAATACTCTGCGAACGGAGCGGGTCGATCTGGTAACCGAGAAGGAGCCCGAACCAGGTTCAGAACCAGTTCCGCCGGCGACTCCCGATATTTCGTTTCCTGATTTGCCAGTCGGCGATGGTGAAGAAGCGGAAAAGGTGGAGCAACCAAGTGAGGTTGCTGAGCCTGCAGTTGAAAGCTCAACACCCGAGGAGTCAAACGGCAGTGAATCTGAAGTAATCGAAACCGAAGATGAGGCGGTCACCGAGCCCGCGGCGGAAGCGTTGGAGAAGCCAGCCGAGTCAGAACCGGAAGGCACAGAAAAAGCCGAAACCGAAGCCTCCGCAGTCGATCCTCAGGTCGAGACTCAGCCGGAAGTAGTTGAGTCTGTTGAGCCTGGTGATGAATGATGCGCCCCGCCTGGTTTTGACGACAGAGTACAAACGTGGAGCGTTGGAGAATCGTTCTTCGCAGGCTTTGGCAGCACGATCAACATCTCAAGCGGAACAATTGGTAATGGTTAGCGCGGAATTAAAATACTTTTCGCGGCGAATCTTGAATTCTCTGCCATAGTACCGCACGACGGGCTTGGGGTCCTAACGGCTGGATGATTGCGCGTGGCGAAATCAATACGTTGGACGTATACTTTAAGGGTAGACTTATCCATAGGTGTTGAACATGAAGTACTCTCGCACCATTTTTCGAAAATCGTGGTATTCCTTTGCCTCGCGTTGTTGCCACGTGTTACTTCACTTCCTACATCATGCTTGTTCAGCGAGAACCGGTTTTTTACGGTAGGCCAAACCGTCTTGCGCA
>CAYSQZ010000292.1:0-5503 GCA_964433035.1 uncultured Pirellulaceae bacterium
ACAAGTAGACAGTGCCAACCGACTTTTCTACCAACATGCTGTCCCTACGGGACAACACCTATATGTCCAGGACAACACCTATGTCCCGCAGGGACAACATGTCGGTAGAAAAACCCTTCCCAAAAACACATCTCGCGTCCCGTAGGGACGAAATGTTGACCTAACCGTCGTCATCATTTTCGTATTCCACCGGCGCGAATGAATAACGTGGGTCAAACATCGAGTGGACTCGACCGCACAGCCCACCCCCCACATTTACGTTAAAGCTGACTTCGCATGTATTCCTTTTGTCCGCCGCAATCTCTTCGCGTCTGGTTCGCATTCGGTTGGTCAACTCGACGACGATCTCGGCTGTTTTTTCTTTTGGCTGCTACTGAATCAACAGGCAGCCAGCAAAACCTAGCGCCCACCAGCGGTGACCGACTGCGAACCGAACGCTTGTTCCGATCGGCTCCCCAACGCGTAACGAAACTCCTAAATCACCTTAGGGGTTTCGGAACATGAATGGCAAAAAAACACTTGAGCTTTGGCAACCGCTTATTCGGTTGGGCCACCGGCAGAGCCGAAACCACCCTTTTTCTTCTTTTTCCCTGAGGGCTTGGCAGGATCGGCTTGCGAGTTCAAAGACCAATCGTATTCGAAAAAGCCAACCTTAACCTCACCACGGCCAACCTTGGCGATCGTAACCTTGGTTTCCTGATTCGTGGTTAGCTCATTGATCCATTGAAGATAACCGCCGTTAGGATAGCGCTCGTTCCAATCATCGCCATACCAATTCAGGATTGGGCTAAGCTTCAACTCGTTTGATGTCGCGTCGTATTTTACGTACTTGGGGTTGTCAGCAAACTGTTCGCTTTGATCCTGCAGCTGATCGCGTACCTGGCATCCGACATAGGCTTCGGCGCGAATCGCAGGGCAACTGCGCGCTGCACAAACCAGTCCTACGTGAATCCTTGGCTCTTTGAAGGTTGGACGGATCATTCCATGCTCAAGATCATTGAGGCTGATCGTCTTGCCAGCATAAATGTGCTCCTTGAAGTCGAAGAACCCTCTTCCATCGACGGTATCGTAAATCTTGTGGCTGATTACACCATTGATCACAAACGCGTTATAAGCGTTGCAGGCCAGCGCCAGTTTGTCGTCCTCTGTCTCAAGCGCGTCAGGGTTGCATGATCCAAGCTGACGAACATACTCATGAAAAAGATAGTCCTTCTTCATGCCGTCATAGTCTACCAGCCCGTTGGTTACGTAAGACTTCAACAGATAATCCCAAACTCCGTTGTCGACGCCACTGGCATCAACTACTGGCGACGGTTTGCTGGTGGCCGAATTGAGGTTCTCAAACGCTTTGTAGCCAACGAAGAGTGGAACGATGAACGAAACTGCAGCGACCCAAAAGAAGCCGCCATAATATTTTGAACCCTTGCTCACGCTTTACTCCCTGAACTAATTCCCGAATTAAGCTGCACCAAAGCCGGCCCTGGTGCGTCCCCTAGATGCAGAATCTGCATCGGGCAACGAACGATGCACTCCTGACAACCAACGCAAGGCGTATCAGCCAAAGTTACCGGCTCGCCTCTGAGGGCACGGCCTTTGATATCGATACCCATCTGGCAAAACTGATTACAAACATTGCAGTCAATGCACTTTCCCTTTTCGGGTGTGATTTTAAACTTCGACCAACGACCCCAGAAATTCATCCAGAACGCCAGCGGGCACCACATACGACACCAGATCCGTTGACCCAGGAACGGGTAAAGCCCGATCGCCATCGCGCCGGCTAGAAACGTTCCGACCCAAACGTCATACCAACCGAATAAATCTATCGGTTCAGCTCCTTTGGCCCAAAGCGTCGGTGCCCATCCGGTTAAGTCAGCGATCGTTGCGATCGTCGCCAGCAAGATGACAATGTAACCATACTTCTCAAGCCGCCTCGGCCAGTCACCTTTGGGGCCACGATGTCGAAAACCATTGCCGACCGTTTCAGCCAAAGCTCCACAAGAACAGATGTACGAGCAGTAGATCTTTCCGAAACGGATCGTAAACAGAGGGATAATGATAAACGTCAAAACGACAGCCCAAACCACGCCGACGATTCCGACCATTTGCCACCATTCGGGGTCGCCAGGATTGGCAACCGGATTGACTCTGAATGCCGTCATGTTGAGCGGCCAGGCGTTGAGTGACTTTTGCAAAATCGGTGAGATCGCATTGCGGCCAAAAAGCACCACCAGAAATGTTGGAATTCCCCACCACAATGTCCACTGACTGGCGATGATGGTGAGGTTGCGCTTCCAGATGATTCTGCTGTTACTTTTGATCGCCCAGTAGATTCCGAACACGCCGATTAAGCCAAAGTAAAAAATGTAGTAAACCGCAGAGAGCGAGTAAAAGTACCTCAAGCCACTTCCTTGACCACCGGCTTGAAAGAGTTTTCCAGCCGAACCAACAGTTTCGCTACTGGGGGCGTTCAATCCTGGAGAAAGCGAATCGTAAGCCGTCTTTACACCGATGTCCGAGCCAAATGAACTTAAGCTGAGATCAAAAAAGTAAGGGCCCTCGCCGGCCTTGTTTGGGTCCGAGGTCACGCCGCCGGTAGCCGCCGCGCCGAGCAGGAACAAGCCAATACAGACCGTCAAAATCAGCTTGGTGGCGGGAACTCGGAACGGAGGGCTCTGGCCCGGCGAAGACATCAAGTACTGAACGATTCGAGCTCCGATCGTCAAAACTGCTGCCAGTGGTGCGAGCTTAGTCAGGATAAGTGATATCCAATAGCTGTTTGGATCAAGAAATCCCCATTGTTGAGGCCAAAGGAATTTGCCGCCGGCATCCTCGGGATGCAACACGAAATTCTTGGCACCAAAATACAAAAAGATGCCAACCAGAACTCCGATAATCGACCACATCACGCGTTTGCTGGTCCAGACACCGTCGAGCTCCATTCCGGTTTCCATCAAAAACTCAATCGGCGGTAAGGTGCCGATCAGGATGATGACCTTGTCATTTTTAAGCGTTTGCTCGACACCGTCGACTTCCATGTCGACTTCGTTGCTGCGACTGCGAAGGATATTGCTTTTCATCAGCGCTGTGATTTCGCCTTTGGCGATCGCTTCATCAAGCAGCCGACGGTTCTCCTGTTTGGCACGAAAGAAATCGTCACCCCGGTACGACAGGGTGACCTGATTGTGATCCTTGAGCATCAACGCAGCTTCGATCGCCGAGTTACCGCCACCGACCACCAAGACGTGTTCATCGTTGTAGTCTTCGCGAGTGTGCAAGCGGTAAGTTACCTTCTTGCAGTCGTCACAACCCTCGATATCTAATTTTCGAGGCTGGCCTTGCCGGCCGATCGCGATCAGGACTTGTCTGGCCGGAAAGACGGTATCATCTTTGGTGTGAACTTCGAATTGGTTTTCCTGAAGCTTGCGGATACGGCTGACTTCGATGCCGGTTTTGTATTTAAGTTTTCGGTCAGCAACCTGTTGCTCGACGATCTTGATGAAGTCATCACGATCAAGATCTCGGTCGACATCCAGTTCGCTAATGTTGGAAATCGTTTGCGGCTCGGCGTAAACTTTCTTGCCTAGCGGAAACGTCCGCACCGTGTTGGCCAGTTCCGAACGCTCCAGCAAGACGTATTTTACGCCACGTTTCTCGCATTCGATCGCCGCCGAGATACCCGCCGGACCACCGCCGACGATGACAAGATCGAGGCCTTCGTGATCATCGGGTGCTTTGAGCAAGCCACTTTTTTCCATCCCTTCGATGACTTCGCGGCCTTGGTTGGCCGCGACTTTGACCAGCGGCAGGCCAGTTACATCTCCAATTACAAATAAGCCATTAACGGTCGATTCATAACGGCTGTCTACAATTGGAAGGATTTCTTGAGCCGGTACGGTCGCGAAATATGACGGCTTCTTTTTCTTGGTTTTACTCACGCTGTTGTCCCCCGAAGCCTGATCGCTAATTTGAAATCCACTGCACGCAGTGTTAGGACGCTTGCCAATTGCATGGCTTACGTATTAGATAAAAATTCTCGTGCACGCACCATAGGGATTTCGGTAAAATGCAAACGAGAATTTTAAGTGGGTGCGAAACGATCACTGGCAGCAACGAACTTTCTTAGCCGTGGACGAGGTACTGGCGAGAAGGAACTCGTAACCACGTCCACTACATTGCGTCTTCTAAATCTTCAATGGAGAGCGTATCGTCGCCGCCGTTTCCGACGAATCGAATCGAGCGCCCAAATTCAATTGTTGAGCTGCTTCTACGTCGTAGGACCCAAGCGATGGGCGAGTCAGTTTGCCGCTTTCCCGCGGCGGACGTTGATCAAGACAAAATGTTTGTTCGCCGTCCAACCATGCGGCATCCGTTTCACGCGAGATTGCGCTGAATAATCCCAACCGTAACAACCAAACCCGGCAACCTGTCAAGATTGGGAGTGGTATAAAGATTCAAGATTCAAATGTCTTTAGCCCGTTTATTAGGCTAAAATTAAAATATGAATACTCCACAAATAGCAACGCGTTTCACATTTTGCATGTTGGCATGGTTTACGTTGGTGGTCGCACCTGCCTGCGCCCAAATCATCACTCACGTACCGATCACCTTCCAGGGAGATTCAGAGGGAGATCAATTTGGCCGCGCCGTCAGTGGCGTGGGTGATGTCAATGGCGATGGGTTTGATGATCTGATTGTGGGGGCACGACGTGATGACACCTATGGCATGGATAGTGGTAGTGCTCGGGTGTTTTCTGGGGCTGATGGCAGTGTACTCTACAATTTTGCTGGAGATTTAGAGGCGGCAACTTTGGCAGCTCCGTCAACGGCGCGGGTGATGTCAACGGCGACGGGCTTAATGATCTGATTGTGGGAGGTGAGTTTAGTGATTTTCGGGTGTTCTCTGAGGCAGACGGTAGCTTGCTTTACAACCTTGGGTTTAGTTCTTCGGGCAGCGGCGCAGGTGATGTTAACGGCGATGGGTTTGATGACTTGATTGTAACGACCGGTTCCGGTCTTGCTGTCCTCGTGGTCTCGGGAGTTGACGGCACGTTTCTCCACGTCTTCGACGAAGTTATTGATTATCTCGGTTTTGCTCCCAACTTCTTGAACGTTAACGGTGATGTCAATGGCGATGGGTTTGATGATGTGATTGTCGGGGTCGACGGTCGTGCTCTCGTGTACTCGGGTGTTGATGGTAACCTGCTCCACAACCTCGTTGTTGTTGCGTTGGATACCGGTCGGTTTAGAAGGTCCGTCAGTGGCGCGGGAGATGTTAACGGCGATGGGTTTGATGATGTGATTGTTGGGGCCAGATTTGGCGGAAGTGCCCATGTGTTTTCCGGAGTTGACGGCAGCCTTCTCTACTTTTTTAATGGCGATTCATTTAATCCCTCCGACTGGTTTGGCTGGTCGGTTAGCGGCGCGGGTGATGTCAACGGCGACGGGTTTGAAGTTTGATTGTCGGTAGCGTGTTGTCGGATAGTAGTGTCAATGAATCAGT
>CAYSQZ010000293.1:0-5488 GCA_964433035.1 uncultured Pirellulaceae bacterium
CTGCAGCTCGTTGTCCCCAGATTATAGACGATCGCGGCCGTATATAAGAGGTGAATACGATCCACAAATTAGAGAGTCAAAGGGGCTCGGAAAGTTCACGTGAATATTTGTGCCACGAATCACACGAATCTACATGAATAACTCTCACTGACATTCGTTTAGATTCGTGAAATTCGTGGCTTATGTCTTATTCAGAAACTTCAGAAACGATTGGCTTGACCAGTTTTAGAATTCGCTCAATTCGATTTCGCTGGACATCGGTTGCCGTCGTTTTGATTGACTCGAGATTTCCAATCGCTTTGTTTCTTTTTTCTTGGGACAGGCGCCGAAGATCAAACTTTTTCATTTTATCCAACTGAGTTAGGCAGAGATCGAGTAGCGTCTGTTTCGACTTGCTATTGAATCGTCTCTTGTCCACTGAAGTAGATCGTTCCCGTTCTTCTGGGCTTACCCAACGGCTGAGCGAAAGTTGATTGTGGACGTCGTGGAGGTAATCGGGATCCTTTGCAATCAACTCCAATGCGACGGTCTCTAGGTTGTACTGACCTAACTTTCGTTCGAGTGAGAATAGCGTCGCCAATTGTCGTGGGTCGTCTATTTCATTAACCAGTTTTGAAAGAGCACTGGGCCATTCGTTCCAACCTATCGGTCTCCTAAGCATTGAAAGAATCATCAACTTCTGAAGAGTTGAAAGTGATTTCTCTTCAAGATTTGACGAAATAATCTTCATGCGGTCGGCGCTTGAGTGTGTGCTGTAGCCATGATAGAAAAGCACTGAAGTGGCGCGGACGTGCAACAGCGGATTGTTGACGCCTTGATAAAGCCTTGCATAGCTAAGTACTTCCGGATTTTCCTTCGGAACTTCTCTCATGACCCAGAGTGCGAACATGGCGTCTTCGTCAGCGAGCTGGTCCAATGAATCAACAAAGTGCTTGAGCATTGGTTGGTTATCGAAAAGTTCTTTTTGGTAATTTACGTCGGGTGTCCTGCGACCATTTGGAAGCTTTAAAGGTTTTTTGTTTTTCCAAAACAACTCGATCGCCAACGCCTGAACAGATTTCTCAGCATCTGGTTTGTCGCTAAGATCAACGTAGTCGAACGACAATCCTCTGACGCCTTTTGCGATCGACAAAGCCAAGTCGTCCGGGAATTCGGAAGACTGTCGAAGGGCATAAACGTTTTGGATCGTTTGCAGTTTTTCTGAGTCCGTCTTGGCCGCTTGAAACCTCGCCACCCAGTGTTTGATGTCATAGCCGTTATGCAGGTCCGAAGCTTTGACGCCAGTTATTTCGGCAATCGCTTGGTTGGCAAGGTAATGTAAAGCCCACGTCGGGTCCGAGTTTTTATCAATGACTTTTTCAGCGAAGAAATCGTCAATAACGAACTTGAAATCAAACTGTTTATAGAGCGCGGGCAGAAGTTTCTGATTTGCGGACTTCAGCAGAAGTTTTTGAAAAGGCGGTTTGTCACCCGCCCTACGTGAGATTTCATTGACCTTTTCTCCGATTGCCTTCACGAGTGAATGGCGAGCCGCTCTTTTCTTACTAGCTTGGATTTCTTTTTCTTTGCGTAATCCGTAAGCATCTTTGTCAAAGCCTCCATCGCCATAGCCTTCATCGCCACCGCCTCCACCGCCACGGCCGAGCAAACCGTCCAGCAGATCATCTCCACCGCCGAGCATATTGCTCTTCATGCTTTCCATCAAACCGCCATCACCACCGTCTCCGCCGGACTCTTTACCGCTTTCGACCGCCCATGTCAGTCCCCAGGAACCATCCATCAGCAACTCAACGAGCTGATCAAGAAGCCGATGGTCCTGTTTTTCTTCGGCCTGATATAATGCCAAGTCCACCAAGTAATTTGGGTCACATATACCAGCCTTCAACAATTGGATCGCTTTGAGCGGAATCTGTTTGTCTTTCGGTTTTGCCCGAAGCAGATATCCCAATGAGCTCAGATATGCATATTTATCCGCTTTCGTTGGGGTAGGTTCATCTTTTGAGACACTTGCATAGATTGCGTCGATCACTTTGGGGTCCGATGGAAAACTTATCATCAAGATATTCAGGATCTTGGAGTGGTTTTCGGTGTTGTCGATTCGCTTGAGCAACGCGTCTTTCCACTGGGGAACCAATGGCTGTAAGCCAGGTTGTTTTCGAGCTCTAGTTTCGGCCCATTGAATCGACTTGGCATGTCTTTGAGGATCTTCACTCCCGAGTTCCCAGATCATTTTCGTTTGAAAACGAACGGGTGAACTTGTTTCCAACGCTGATGGATCAGATAGCGAAACAAAATCAAACAGCTTGTCAAAAAGTTCGTCGGTTTCACATAGTGGGGCAAGGCTCAGAGCAATTCTGGTTTGAAGCCCTTCTGATATTTCATGCCTGTACTTATTGAGTTGGCTTTCGACGATTTCCTTTTTACGCTGTTGGCTGAGGAGTGGGCTAAGCTCGCGGATGATTCTCAGAATGCGATCTCGAGTTGACGAGCCATCGGGCGATCGCTGGAATTGCATTGTGCCGCTAATCGAATTCTCGATCCAGTATTCGATTCCCTTGCCATTGTAGGTCGGGTCATTTGGAGACGGCTTGGCCAAAGTGTCATTTGACTTAGTGGCCGATGCTTCAATGGGGCGCGAATTCCCGGCGGCAGCCGTTGAACCGCGAAGCTTACTGGCTTCCTCTTGTTCTTCCATGAACTCAAGTTGAGAATTAATATCTCTGTCAATGTTCTCTGTTTTGCCATTGCGAGCCAATACAGTTGCTCGGATTTTACGAAGCTCGAATAGTCTGCGCTCGTCCAACCATCGCGGGGGCAGTTCGCCTTCGAGTTTTTTCTTGGTTTCTGCAATTAATTCGTCGTACGCGACGACCGCTGGGTGGTTAGTGTTGCCTTTTAAGTTGTCGTATTGCCAGCCTGCAACGGGGCGCAGGCGCTGATGCAGCAGTTCGCGACGGGCTTTTTTTAGGTTGTTAAGCCGATCCTCCATTGATTCGATAAGATAAGTGTCCGCCGAAGCAGTTGTGGGCTGATTAGTTTTGGTGGCTAAGTCGGAAGCTATGTCAGCCTTCCGGGTGATTCTGGCAACGACCGTTTCGCCTTTTCGCAACACGAAATTATCGTTGTCGATTGCCAGTTCATCCGAGTCACTATCGATCACGATTTGATACTGACCGGCGCGAAGTTTCGTTGATCCCCTACCCTGTTCGACTTGGACGTCTTTGGTGGGCGAGTCATTCTTCATAACGGTGACTCGTACGTCTTGGACTTCTGATTCAATAATTAACTGCCCCGCAGTGGTGCTTAAATAGATCAGGATTCCACCAAGCAATGCTGCACTGGCTAATGCGAGAGCAATCGCAGTTGGTATCCAGCGTCCTCTGCTCCGATCTGAAGCTGTTTTTGTTTTCGGCCTGGATTTTTCGCGCGCGGGTCGATTTCTGTTTCCCGATTTTGAGTTGCTGTTGGGTAGCCCAGAAAGACAATTCGAATCTTCGGCCACAATGCTGGCTCGCGCGAGCAATGCAGGCAGGTCGTGGTCGGCGCAAAGTGGCAGCAGCGCCTCGGCTAGATCGGCCGCGGAATCAAACCGGTCTTTGGGTAGATCTGCGAGGCAACGGTTGATGATTGAAACCAGTTCGTCCGGCAAGCCATCTATTCGATCAACAATCGGAGTTGGCTCACAAGTCGCCATCGCCCTTAGCTTTTTCAGCGGCGTATCATTATCGGGGCTTGAGTAAGGCGCAACTCCCGCGATCAATTTGTAAAGCGTCGCCCCCAGACCATAAATGTCACATTGGGCTTCGACCGGCTGCGAGTTGCCGCATTGCTCGGGCGCCATGTAATCAAGCGTTCCCATCAACTGGCCCACTGTTGTCAGTTCATCGACCGTCCCAGTCAACCCACCAAGCGTCGCAAGTCCGAGATCAAGCACTTTGACCATCGAGTCGCTGGCCAACATCAGGTTGGAGGGTTTCACATCACGGTGAATCACATCCTGATCGTGGGCGTACTGGATTCCCAACGCCGACTGACGGATCAACTCGCATGCATCTGCGACGTTAAGCGGTCCGCAGCGCCTGACAAGCTTTCCAAGATCAATGCCGTCAACCAGCTCCATCACCAAATAGTGGATTCCGTCTACCGCTCCGGCATCCGTTGCCGCGACCATGGAAGGGTGAGACATCTGGCCGATAATTTTCATCTCCCGAGAGAATCGGGCAATCGCATCGGGGCTTTGCATCTTCCTTTCTGGAAGAATCTTGATCGCGACTTCCTTTTCGAGTCGCATGTGCCGCGCGCGAAACACGCTTCCCATTCCTCCGCGAGCAAGCGTCTGCACAATTTCATAATCGCCAATTGTTTTGTGGTCGCTGGTGCGATTGGGAATCGACTCGGTATGAGCCACCCAGGAACTGATGACTTGTTGCGCCGCAGTGGCTGCTCGTTCGTAGTCAGGATTTTTATCGTAAGCCGCTGGAGAAGAATCCGTGGGTGCGCCGGCGAGTAGATTCACCAGCGTGTCGGAAGATTTCTCGAGTCCCACAACTGTGTCTTCGCAGATGTGGCATTGGTCGAGGTGTTGAGTGATCTCTTCGGTTTTTTGGGCCTCGAGTTTTCCCAGCATGAAGTCAGAAAGCTCGGCACGTGTGTAGCAGCGAAAAACGTTCATCTTTTCTTCCCAATAGTGATCGCCAAACAAGCGGATTGTCGCCGGCTATGTCAGCTGGCTATACAAACAACGTTTGGGCGCGACAGGAAAATTTGGAAAACCGTTTTGAACCGGAAAAAGCCATGACGCCTACCTATTTCACGGTGATCTGCCGGAGTCCGCTGTCGTACTTTTTACAGAAGCTCGCAAAGGCCGCAGAGGAAGGGTAATTGCTTTGCAACGGTTGAGCGTGTTCGATCCGGCCTTAGTGCTCTTAGCGTCCTTCTTCGAATCCGAGGCGTCCAAATAAAGGTGATGCATTGTCTGGTTCGCAAGGTGACGCGCTGTCTGACAGGCTAGTTCAAAAGGACTCACTGCCTCGTCCACTATCCGAAACCAATGCCAAGATAAACTGCTATTTGAGGTCTCCAATTTGTTCCCTGAGCCGCCGAAGCACGCGGCTTTTGGCTTGCCGGACACTGTTGGGGCTCAATCGAAGCTCCTGAGCGATCGAATTGGTATCGCGACCTTGGATCGCCGATTGCCAGAACGCGTCCCAAGTCTGCTGAGCAAAATCGCCTTTGATTTGATCCAGAGCACGGTGCAACAAACGACTGGTTTCCAGATCTCCGGTGGGTGGATCGTCTGTTTGGGGCACCTGCGTCATCTGCCAGTTGGCGTCGGTTCCGCCGATTGCGCTGTGTCGCTTGTTTTGCTTGCGCCAGTGATCGCGCATTTTGTTTTGCGTGATCGTCCAAAGCCAGCCCCGAACCGAATGTCCCGGTCGAGAATCAAAGCGATGGATCGACTTGACCGCAGAAGCGAAAACTTCCTGCA
>CAYSQZ010000294.1:0-5459 GCA_964433035.1 uncultured Pirellulaceae bacterium
TCTTTCGCACAGACCGCTACCTGAAGACCATCAGGTAGCGGTTTTTGATGCGCGCTGAGGTCTTTCTGCTGGCTCCAGTTTTTGCGCTCCCATAATCTTCAGCGCCACATATGGAATCACGTTAAGCGTCAGAGATCATTTTTGATTGGGAAAACGCTTGGTAGCCGTTGGACAAGATATCGCCAGATTCGAGTTCGTCTAGCCAAATCTTCGAGGCTTTCTGGCAAATGAGGCGCCTGTCAAAAAATGGACGTTTCAGTTATTCTTATGCGGTTGAGGGAGCAATTTCCCGAGGTTAAGTGACTTTGGAGAACGTTTTGCGGACCGTGTTCCGAAAACGCTGTTTTGTTCGAGTTACGATATCGGTTATCTCAATACAAACCGCCTCAAGCCCTGACCGTTTTGTCGGCGACCCAAGTGGACTTTGAATCATCTCCCCTCGTTTTGTATATCCCCAATTAGCTTACCAACATGGTTGAACTGCCACATTTTGATTCCGACGGCCATGCCAGGATGGTTGACGTTGGCGCCAAACCAATCACTCGCCGGGTGGCTATTGCCAGTGGAAACATTGTGATGCGACCGGAGACCCTGACGTTGATCAAGGACCGAAAAATACAGAAAGGCGATGTTCTGGAACTGGCCAGGATCGCTGGGGTGATGGCGACTAAACGAACCGCCGACCTGATCCCGTTGTGCCATCCGCTGCGAATCGATTCGGTCGACGTCGGTTTTCATTTCATTGGTGAAGACTCCGTCAAGATCGTTGCTTCGGTAGCCGCCAATGAGAGGACGGGCGTGGAGATGGAAGCGTTGACCGCCGTCTCCGCAGCTGGACTTACGATTTACGATATGTGCAAGAGCGTTGATCGAGCGATGCAAATTTCGGAAATTCGACTAGACCAAAAAAGTGGCGGCAAGAGTGGCGACTTTCGACGAGATGATGGATTGCAGAGTTGAATAGGAAAACGAGATTTTCAAAGGAACGATCGGTGAGCCAAGCACCAATTAGCGGAATTCGAACCAGTAACAATCCTGGTGAACAGTCCACGTCCCAGACCTCCAATGCTGATGCAATTGCGGCGGTCAACGTCACTCAACCTGTTACTTTGAATGATGTATACGAGCCAATTCGCAATGAGCTAAATCAAGTTCAGGAAATTTTAAAAAGCGAACTGCGCAGCGACACTCCCTTTGTCGACAGCTTGTTGGAGCATAGCTGGTTGATGGGCGGAAAGCGTATCCGGCCAGTTTTTCTGCTGCTCTCTGCAGCTAGTTGTGGTGAAATTCAGCAGTCGCACCTCCAGATGGCTGCGGCGCTGGAGATGATTCACACCGCGACTTTGGTCCACGATGATTTTCTCGACGACGCCAAAACCCGTCGCCATCGAGAGACGACTAACGCCAAGTGGGGACCTAAAATCAGCGTGCTGCTGGGGGATTACCTTTTTACTCATTCATTTCATATCGCCAGCCTCTCAGGATCGGCAGAGGCATTGCGAATGTTGGCCCAGGCCAGCAACCGAGTCTGTGAAGGTGAAATGCGCCAAAATGAATGGCAAGGAAAATTTGATCTGACTGAAGAACAGTACCTTCGCATGATCACCGAAAAAACTGCCGAGCTATGTGGTGCTGGTTGTCAGATCGGAGCTTTTCTGGCGGGTGCTGATCCGGAACTTGTAACCGGGTTTGAAAACTACGGTAGAAATTTGGGAATTGCTTTTCAAATCATCGACGACGTCTTGGACATTGTGGGCACTCAGGAAGACGTTGGAAAAACGCTGGGGACCGATCTGATTAACCAAAAACCCACATTGCCAGTAATTCACTGTCTAGAGCACGCTGATGCTGGAGCAAGACAGGAAATTGTAGAAGTACTGACCAGTTCCGATTCAACCTCGTCGGATCTATTGGCACTGTTAAAGCAGTCCAATTCAATTCAGTATTCACGAGAGATGGCCCAGTCTCACGCCGTTGCGGCGACCAAATTTGCAGAGTCGTTACCGCCAAGCATTTATGCGAAATCGCTTAGCTTGCTGGCTCAGTTTGTTTTGGCTCGAACCAACTAGTATCTGTCAGATCTGAATTGACGGGTGCCATGTTTACGCCTGCGTAAGCATGCTCACGCAAGCGTGAAGCATGGCACCCGTTTTGCTATTCATTTCAGTTTTGGCTCGAACCAACTAGTTATCTGGCAAAGCTAAGTTGAAGTTACATACATGCCCGGGTCACGATAGTCACTCAAACCTTTGGTTAACCACGAGAGTCCAGTCGCGTAAAACAAAGTCACCTCCCAAGATTGGGAGGTCGAGAATAGACAATGAAGTCGGCTTTGATTGGGAGCGTTGATAAGGGCCGCGCGACTTGAGCGCCGAGCGACTTGTTCCTGCGACTTCCTGCGACTTCTATTTGGCCGGATTCTCTTGCCGTTCCATCTGAAGCTGATTCTTATCGAGTATCGGACGGACTTCTTCAAAGAAATCGTGAATGTCCCGGAACTCGCGGTACACGCTGGCGAACCGAATGTAGGCAACGTCGTCGATCTCGATCAGTTTTTCCATCACCATCTCACCGATCTGCTGGCTATCGACCTCTGAACCAGCCAGAACGTAGACTCCCTGCACAATTTCAACGATGGCCTTCTCGACTGCGCTGGTGGCAATCGGACGTTTCCAGCACGCTCGTTCGATTCCCTGACGAATCTTCTCTGGTCGAAACAACTCACGAGAAGCGTCTTTTTTGATGACCTGGATTTCGAGCTCACCGACTCGCTCGTAAGTCGTGAAACGTTTCTCACAACTGGCACACATCCGTCGACGACGAATCGATAAGCCGTCTTCACTGGATCGTGAGTCGACAACTTTGTCGTTGTCAATTTGACAGTATGGGCACTTCATTTGGAAAATCGAGAGTATAAGTAGTCAGCCCAAACCTACGGGCTGGAAATACTATAACCCACAATTCAGATACTCGTGAACCAGTTCAGTGGTTTTAGGAGATTTTCCAGATACTATCGATCTATAGTCGTTTTCGACGGTTGGCGAGTCAGTTTTGACAACCAACGCGATTCATACGCTTAGATCTTTGGATTTTTGGGTCGAGACTCACTTTGCTCTTCGATGCTGCGACATAGCATCGTGTACTTGCGACGGCATGAAACACACTTCATCAAATGGGCAGTGATCTGCTCGGAGATTAGCTTTTCCAAATCTCCTTCAATGTAATTCGGTATCAGGTCCACGACTGTCGCACAAGCGATCCCACCGACTGGAAGACAGTTGCCGTTGTTGGTGGAGCGAGCAGAAGAATTACTGTTCAAATAGACCCCAAACCCAACGCCGCCTCCTGCGGAAGCGGCCGCTACGATCGTGCCTCCAGCAATTAGCTTCAGAAATCTGCGGCGTCGAAGTTGAGCAGAAGCAGCCTGATTAAGAATACCGCGAGAACAAGGCTCCCATCTGTGTTTACCAGCTGAGCCTCGGTCTCCTTTAAAGCCACGTTTCATTTTTGTCTCATAATTGCAAGTGTCAAAGAGTTCCCACTCTTACTTTGACGATTGGGAGCAATCCAACCAGTCGAATTCTAACTACACTCGATATCTAATCAAAGCAGACAGAGAATCTGCAATAATAATACGATTAAACAGGAAACAACTGCTCAATCTTAAAGAGCGACGAACTTTCATTAGGTAGGATCGTACAAATTGTTGAATTGAGATGTACTTGAGAACACAAAAGGAATCAAAGCACGCAAAAAATGCTATTTTGTGTGTGCCTAGTTACCGGACTGCATGGTAAAAGCCCATTTTCGTACCAACCAACGCTAACGATCGATCAGCCCTCAAACCGCTGCTGGGACGCTCGACTGATCAATCATTTGACGCAACTAAACCAATTCACTGAGCAGACGACAGCCGGGGCATAAGTGTCGGATGAGGAGTCATGCTTTTGAGAATTGGTGGCGCTTCGTTGACGGCAGCTGCCAGGCGTGTCAGATCAGAAATCAGCACTCTTCGACGCGCGATCTTCAGCAAGCCTTCTTTCTGAAGCTGCCCCAAAACTACGGTCACGGTTTCCCGAGTGCTTCCAATGATGGACGCCATCTCTTGATGAGATAAACGAATATTCAGCGAGATTCCTTCTTCGCTCATCGAACCGTACTTTTCGCACAGTTCAAGTAGAAGATGAATCACACGCTCGCGATTTGACCTGAAGAGCAGGTTTCTCAATCGCTTTTCAACACGCTGACGTCGAGTTCCAATCAGTTTGGTTACACCCAAAACAATCGAAGGATACTTCCGAATCACCTGCTCCAAAGCTTGCTTGGGCAGCAAAACCAAAGTTGTTTTTTCGGTGGCCTCGACATACTCGTCACGTCGCTCACTTCCCAACAAGGCCAACTCGCCAAAAATTTCGCCGGTGTCAACGAATCCCAAAATTGATTGCTTTCCATCAGGAGTCGCGTGACAGATTTTTACTCGCCCTTGGGCAACCAGCAGAACTCCATCTGCCTCTTCATGAGGAAGGTAAACCGGATCTCCTTTTTTCAATTTTCGCATCCGCGACTGAGACTCAAGCTCGGCAATATCGGACGCGGAAAGCTGGGAAAAAAGATTGCAATTTTTGATGTACCAGAAACTGTCGGCCATATTTCCGTCCTCTTTGATTTAATGATTTAGATGGTATCTAAAAGCTTTTGGTTACTGCAAAAGCCAGAGTCAACAAGGTCTTTATCACTGACGCGGTTCAGAGAGCCTTCTTACAGAATAAAATTCAGACTATCCGAAAAATTGTAATTTATTGGGCTTTTACAGGAAAAGTTGCCCGAAACGTGTCCAAAAATAAGAAATCCTAACTCGGCATTCAATTGGGCAACTACGTGTCCCACCTACATATTGTCCTCAGCATCGAGGTTTATTGCATGGCGTGGCCCCAAAAGAAGGCGCCAGTGGGAATTTATTTGAGTAGAAGCAATGCAAATGGGTTGATTCGCCACTTGAGCTAGCATCGCTCGCCCCTTGAAGAATCTCTCGACATTGCACAAGGACCAATACAGAACTTGCCTTGCTGGTGAATCAAGCCAGGAATCTCACGAATAAGCACGAATCGCCCCTGCCCGCGAAGCCGATATAGGTGAACAGAATCGTTGCGCAGACGACAACCCGGGTCGGGGCAACTCTACACAAGGTAGGTGCACGCGAATGAGCGTTCCTCCAACCTTGGGCCGTGGTTGTTGCAGGCGGAGAGGAGAGCAGAGGAGGGACGTGAGGCTGCAGCGGACGCCGACTTCCGGGATGAATATCTCATTGATCGCGATCTAAAGCTCGTATAGCAGCGCGTCGCTGATTTCGTTTCGTGTTCACGTCAAACCGAATAATGCGAGGAGACGTCGGTTGCATGACGCCGCCAATCGCTGCCTGACTTCTCAAGAGTTCCAAGAGCTCTGGCTGGAAATCATTC
>CAYSQZ010000295.1:0-5459 GCA_964433035.1 uncultured Pirellulaceae bacterium
CTTCATACTTGGTGTTAAGCGATTTGTTTTCCTTGACTAGCTCGCCGTATTGTTTGCGAGACGCTTCGTAAGCCTTTTCTGACTTGGCCAGCTTGGCAGCGGACGTCTCCAGGTTCTTCTTCATTTCACCGGGCACGTTTTCCAAGGCGGCCAGCTTCGTTGAGAGTCCTTTGTTCTTGGTCAAGGCGCCTGAGTAGTTCTTGTTTAACTCTTCATATTTAGCGTTAAGTGATTTGTTTTCCTTGGTTAGCTCGACGTATCGTTTGCGAAACGCTTCGTATGCTTTCTCTGACTTAGCAAGTTTCGCGGCTGACTCTTCCAGTTTTTTGTTCGCCAAAGCCGGTTGCTCTTTTAGCTTTTTCAACAAACCTTCATTTTCACTGGATAGCTTGGAGTTAGTTTTAGCCAGATTTTGATTCTTGGAGGCGAGCGTTTCAATTTCCTTGGCCAGCAAACCGTTTTTGGCCAACGACTGTTTCTGTGCTGCTTTGGACTTCGTCAAACTGGCGATCGAATCTGTCAGGCTCTTCTTCAACTCAACTGGCACTTTTGCCAGTTCTTTCGTTTTGGCCAATTCGTTAGAAAGGGTGGCGTACTTTTGCTTTGACAGACTCATCGCTTTGGCAATCGAATCACGATCTTCTTGGGAAGCAGCGAGTTTCGATTTGGTCTGATAGAGCTGCTTGACGATTTCGGCGGATTTTTTCTTCTGCGCATCGACCCTTTTCTCCATGACGGCATTGCTTTCTTCCAGTTTGGCCAACTTCACCTTGGCGGAATTGTTGGATGCGGTCAGGCGCTCAATTTGTTTTTCGAGTTTTTCGTTGGCTTTAACGGCCGCGATTTTCGCGTCTGTTAGTTTCTTGTATTCAGATTCAAATTTTTCGACGGATGTTAAAAGTTGTTTGTTCTTGTCAGCGATCTTGCCCATTGTGGCATTAAGGTTGTTGTTCTTTGCTTCCAGACCGTCGACGATGTCTTCGGTTCTGGCCAGAGCGGAAGCTTCATCTTTCAGTTTGCCCTCTAGGTCTATTTGGGTCTTTTCGAGTTTCTCTTTGGCGGTGGCGAGTTCGTTGATTCGCGACTCAAGTGAGTCCTTTTGGTTTTTCGCCATTTCGGAAACTCGATCCAAATTTGTCTGGTGCTGTTTTGACAGACTTTTAAGCTCAGCAAGAAACTCTCGATTATCTTTGGTGAGCGCGACCTGTTTTTCGTTCAGCGAGTCAATCGTTTTTTGAAGACGATTTTTTTCGTTTTCGAGGCGTTTGGTTCGGTCACGTTGGGCGGTTCTACTTGAATTCAATTGCGCGGCTAAAGCTGATTGTTCCTTTTGTGATTGATCGAGCTGGCTTTTTAATTGAATCTTTAATTGATCAAGCAAGCTTGTTTGGGCATCTGATTTTTTCATTGCCTGAGACAGCAGCTTTTGGTTCTCCTCGGCTACCGTTTCCATGTTTGACTGCCGGTCAACAAGCTGCTTTTTCAGTCCATCAATTTTGGCCAGGGTTTCAAGGTTCTGCTTTTTCCATGATTCGACTTCAGCGTTGGCTTCTTTTGATTTCGATTGAAATTGTTGCTGGGAATGCGCCAAACTCTTTTTCGTCTCCTGAAGCAAGGTGTCAGAGACCTTGAGCGACGATTCCAACTCGCCATTTCTTTCAGAGAGCTTCTGATTCTGCTGTTGTAGCAACAGAAGTTCCTTCTCAATTTTTTCGAGCTCCAGTTGATGCGCCTTTTCCAAATCGGATGTGGGCGAGGGCATCGTCAAATCGCTGTTAAAATCAGCCGGCGACGGCAAAATGACTTCACCAATCACTTTACCTTGAAACTGGGGAGCCGGTGCGACCGGATACGGATCAGGGTACTGTTCTAGCTCAGGGTAGCGGTGGTTGTACTCTTGATAGGCCGATGGAACAGGCTCAGGAATAATGTATTGGGGTTGTTGTCGGCCCGGTATTGGCTCTGGTACGACAATTGGATCCTGGGCCGCTTGCGAATGTAATGATGCAAAAGCAATTAAGGAGAAGGCGGAAAGGAACGTGCATTCGACAAAGTGCTTGAATTGCATTGGAACAACCTGTAAGAAAGGAGCCGTTAGGGATAAATCTCTTTGCGAATTTTATCGTTTGTGTCCCCGAGACAAGCAAAAAATCGTGGCGTTTTTACAATTCGATTTTCGCTAAGGGCTCAAAGGGAATCGTGCGGTCTATAGGCCATAATCTGGGAAAGATTTTTGCTAGACATTTTCACTGGTCCAGCAGAAAACAGCAATCAATCTTTGGCTTTGAAGTTAAACCGGACATCTATTTTGTCAGGCGACCAGGAATAATCTGGGTGGCTTACGGTCGGTGGAAGCGGTGGAAACGATCGAAGAAACAGTGCTGTTGGGGGATGTAAACCTAGATGGTTCCGTTAGCTTTTTGGATATCTCGCCGTTCATTGCATTTTTGTCCGGCGGAGGGTTTCAGGCTGAAGCGGACATTGATGAGAACGGGGTCAACTTCTTGGATATCTCGCCGTTCATTGCAATTTTAAGCGATATAAATCGATCCCCAGTTTATCCTCGTCAGAGAACTAAACTCTTACTCGCCTAGCACATCCGTTTCAGTCTCTCGTTAAGACCGCTTACTTTCTTCGTCGGACTACCAACCCCGACAATCCCACAACAGCCAACAAAAACGCAGATGGCTCAGGGACCGCAGTAATGTTGTCGACGCGAAAATCGGCAACGATTTGATCCCCAGGAAGAAAGTTCCCGCCCGTTGCCGAAGTCGGGGTGTTGACCGCCGACAAAATCTGAAAACGATTCACTGAATCAAGTGTGTCACTGAGCAGCCCCGTACCGCCGGTGACGTGAGTCAAACTGCTCAAATCAAAATTGAGCGACTGCCACCCGCTTCCATCAACGACATTGATCGCCTCGCTAGTGAACCAACCACCGTCAGAACTATTGAGCCCGATGCGAATGAAGGCATCAGTACCGTTGCCGCTCACGTTGTCGAAATCGAAACTAATGCTTGATACACCAGCAGCAAGATAATCACCTGACCAGCGAGCATCATCATTCCACGTGTGCCATCGTCCACCGGCTCCAGAGCCATCAGATTCGTTTTGCAGATGTCCTGCTAAACCATCGAGTCCCAAACCGACATTTTGAATCGGAGCATTGGGAGAGTTGCCGCCTTCAACCCAACCTGCAGCGCTGCCGATGATAGAGAAGTCATCGACTTGGCGGGCTTCAATTTGGGCGTCAGAGCATTTAGTAAGCGAGACCAAAATGAACGCTGCTGTGAGAGAGATTGACATTAGACGCATGAGAGTTTCCTGCTGATGTGGACTGGTTTCCTGGTGATGTGACTGGTGGAGTGGAGTATGACATGATTATACACGCTCCCCCCATAGTGGCAATTTATTACCATTCCCTACCATTTCCCAAAACTAGGCAAATATCGGTCGGTTCGACGCGTACCGTACCCGTCATTGCTGGCTCAATTTGACACTGAGAAATCCAATCAAGAGGGAAGTTGCGTCATTTGGTTGCCGCAAAAAAAGCACACTCATTTTGAGCGTGCTTGTTGATGTCTGGAGAACTTTTGCAATCGACTATGCGAATTCCTCTTCCATCGCGTCGAGCGTTTCATCTGACCGCTCTTGTGCCAGCTTTTCTGATTCAGGATTGTAGATTTCTTGAGCCTCAGCGACTTTGCGATACCCCATGTTAGTCAAAACTTCGAGGATCTCACTGCAAGTTGGGAACATCCGACCACTGGCTTGCTTGTACTCGTCCATCGCTTGCATGAACTCGACTTCGGCAGTTGAGTAATCTCGCTCGCAAGTCGTTGGATCAATCTGGCGACGACGCTTTACTTTTCGTCGTTCAACAGCCGGAGCATCTGCGGCAGCTTGAGCTGCAGTCTTCTTTTGACGGCGGTCCCCAGACTTCTTTCGCTTGCCGGTCTCATTCAACGCGTCGAGATCTTTCTTGCTGGTTTTCTTAGTTGACTTCTTGGTTGTCTTTGTAGTTTTTTTAGCCATTTGGATGTTCCATTTTCTCGTTACTTGTTGAACCAGTTGAGTAAAGTTAGGGAGCAACTGGTGCCATTGCCTTGACGTTGAAAAAGTACATCACCTAGGCAAACCTGTAGGGTAAAAATGAAACATTGGGCTAGTTAAAGCTAAACGGCTGCGTAGTTGAGCCGACTGTTCCGGTTATCCGGTTGAAGCTGTGTGGCTGGCGTAATTTATCCGGACGCTTGAGAGTTCATACCGGTTGCGCGGGCCAGCCAGATGGCTGATGGGATGCGCTGTCGGTTGACTAGAGAATGCCGGCTGTGGGCGAGATGAGAGTTTTACTAGAAGCAGCTCAAACCTGGTTTTGTAGCGGACGGGGACGAGTCCTATCTAACGGTAAAGCCGCAGGACTCGTGACCTTGTCCACTACTGAGGAATCAATTTCTCCAGGTGTTTGGTCACTACCGAATTGAATTCGCTTGGTCCAACTTGGCTGCGACAGCCTTATTGACTTGGCTGGTGTATAGATGTCGCGCTTCTTGGCTTTGGTCGAGTCGAATCGTCCAAGGAAGATCGGCTCGTAAAGTTCTCATTAACTCATCTGGTGCGACGATAATCGCGGTCGGGTTGGCCGTCAGGAAATCGACCATCTTACTAGTCTGAGCCATTGTGAAAAACTTTACATCGGCTGGATTGTGCACCAAGGTCGAACCGAAAGGTTCGCGTCCATAGAATACCAGCGGAGCGTTTTCGAAACCTTGTGTTGTCTTAAGCTGCTCAGCAGCGATATGAATTGAACGACGCTGTGCCGAAGCGGGAATGATGCGGTGGACGATCATCGAAACGGTAAACAAGGCCAGCAAGCCGAAGCATGCCCACGCCAGTTTGGGCTTGGACTGTTTACGAACCGCCAACGCGGCAAGCAAACCAACCAAGCTTCCTGAAATGACCATCCAGACCAGCGAAGCAGAAGCCCCTGGGAACATGGTCAGCAATACGAGGCTTCCGGCGGCGATCCAAAGTACCAGTTCCAATGGAGCGCGTTTTGGAAGTCCATCGAAAAAGCTCGGTTTTGATCCTGACAACGTTTGCCGGACCACATTTTTGCCCGGGATCAGATTTCTGCCCGGGATCAAATTTCTGCCATCAAGCAATTTTCGCTCAACCAAGACCCCCATCAATAGGCAGATCAAGGGAAATGAAGGAACGATGTACGTGGGTAGCTTGGACTCGGCGAGCGTAAAGAAGCCAATGATCCAAACGATTGCAAGGAACAGGAAGCCGTGCTCCCGGGTTCGCCACAGACGGTTTTCAGGTTTCCGTGAGGTCAGGAATCGGACGGTTGATGGAAGTAGATAGCTGGCTGGGAACATGAAGACGAAGATTCCGACAGCGTAAACTGAATTGTCAGTGATGGCCGGCGACGAAAAGACGGCGCCGTTGAGGTC
>CAYSQZ010000296.1:0-5437 GCA_964433035.1 uncultured Pirellulaceae bacterium
AGGATTGACCAGTGCGAAACGAGAATCCAGAACCATTGATCCTCGCCATTTTCGGTGCCTCGGGTGACCTCGCTCGACGTAAATTGATTCCGGCAATTTTCGATTTGTACAAACGGAAGTTCTTGAGCAGCAATTTTGCGGTTCTGGGAATCAGTCGAAGTAAACTTTCTGACGAAGAGTTTCAAAAGAAGGTTTTTTACGAGTCGGAATTCCTTGATCTTGCCTCTCAGGATCCGGATGTCGTCGCCGAATTTGGCAAGCGATTGTTTTACCAACCGATCGACACCAACGCGGTGGATGATTACGGCTTGGTCAAGCAACGCCTGGAGACGTTGGAGCAGGAATTTGAAACTGGTGGCAACACAATTTTTTATCTTTCAACTCCTCCGGTGTTGTACGATAAAATCCCGAAATTTCTTGCCCACCACGGAATGAATAAAAAAGACGGTTGCTATCGACGCTTGGTGATTGAGAAACCGTTTGGCTACGATCTTGAATCAGCTCGAAAGCTTAACGCTGGTCTCAAGGAGCACTTCGATGAAGAAGAGCTTTACCGGATCGATCACTACCTCGGTAAAGAGACGGTTCAAAATCTTTTGGTAACACGATTTGCCAATGGAGTTTTCGAACCGCTTTGGAATCGCAACTACATCCACCACGTCGAGATCACTAACGCTGAATCAATCGGTGTAGGCTCCCGAGGTGGATATTACGATACCTCGGGCGCGCTGCGTGACATGCTGCAGAATCACTTGATGCAAGTCGTCGCTCATGTAGCAATGGAACCGCCAATCCATCCCGATGCAAACTCGATTCGTAAAGAAAAGTCCAAGCTGTTCGAATCGCTTCGTCCAATCAAGGAAGAAGAGGTTTCCAAGTTCGCAATTCGCGGACAGTATACGAGTTCAAAAGTCAAAGGCGAACTCGTAAATGGCTACCGCGAAGAAGAAGGGGTTCCCAAGGACTCAAAAACTGAAACGTTTGCGGCGCTCAAGTTTTACATCGACAATTGGCGATGGTCGGGCGTGCCGTTTTATGCTCGCACTGGAAAGCGTTTGCCGACCAAAGTCACCGAGGTCACGATTACCTTTAAGCGACCTCCACACACATTGTTCCGACGTCACAGTGATATGTTTGGCACCGAGTACAACCAATTGGTGATCCGGATCCAGCCTGATGAGGGGCTGATGCTGAACTTTGGAATGAAGATTCCTGGCGATGGCTTTCGCGTCAAAAACGTCGGCATGGATTTCCATTATTCCGATCTGGCGGAAAAAGACGTTCCCGATGCCTACGGGCGTTTGCTGCTTGATTGCATGCGAGGCGATCCAACGTTGTACGCGCATGGTGACAGCGTTGAGTACTCGTGGGAGTTTGTCGAGCCAATCCTCAATGCCTGGAAAAACAATGGGGACATTCCAGTATTCGGTTATCCAGCTGGAACTTGGGGGCCCAAAGTCGCCAATGATATGATCGAACCCAGTGATTTGCATTGGCGAGATCCGTGTCGCCGGTTAACTGATGACACGTCGTATTGCGAGCTGTAGTGCTCCCGTAATCCCCTTCCGCCATTGAAGGGGCGAGTAAAATCATACCCTCCCTCTGGGAGGGTCGGAGAATTCGCTTGCGAATTGGACGGGGAGGGTTTAAGAATCTTGTTAGTTCAATTTGGAATCTTGTTAGTTCAATTTGTTAACGATCGTTTACCCTCCCCTGCCCTCATGAATGATGGCCAGCTCGCCCCTCCCAGAGGGAGGGTAACTTCTTTCAGTTGGGGTGAGCCAGGATTTGAGAGAGGGCTTCTATTCAAACGATGGCGCTCATGAAAACTGCCAACGCTCAAGCCGCACATGAAGCACTCAAGGCGCTGGAAGTTAATTTCGCTGGCGAGATTCAGCTCGATCACCTGACTCGGACCCTTTATGCCACCGATGCGTCGGCTTATCAAGAAACGCCACTGGCTGTAGCCTTCCCAAAAAACGATTCCGATATCGTTGCCCTGGTAAAACTGGCTGGTGATCTGGGTGTTGGCTTGATCCCGCGAACGGCAGGGACTTCGCTGGCCGGACAAGTCGTTGGTGCAGGGATCGTGGTCGACGTATCCCGGCATTTCACCCGCATACTGGAAATCAATCCAGAAGAAAAATGGGTCCGCGTCCAACCTGGAGTGATTCGTGATGAACTGAATCTGGAGTTAGAATCACATGGAATGCTGTTTGGCCCCGAAACATCGACATCCAATCGAGCGATGATCGGCGGGATGGTCGGCAACAACTCCTGTGGATCCAACTCGATCGTCTACGGAAGCACCCGCGACCATACGCTGGAAATCAAAGCCGTCTTGAGCGACGGCAGTCAAGCCACGTTCAACGCGGTCAATCAAACTCAGTTTGAAGAACGCTGTGGGCGCTCAAGCAGCCAATCCCCTCGGCCGCAAGCAGCCTCTCTCGAGTCCGCGATCTATCAGAAAACTGAAACGCTGCTTGGCGATCAAGCGGTCCGCCAGGAAATCAAGCGTGAATTTCCCAAGCCCGAAATTCCACGTCGCAATACTGGCTACGCGATCGACTTGTTAATGGATGCCGCAAGCCTGGACCCCAGCAGCGACCACGACTTCAATTTTTGCAAACTTCTAGCCGGCTCTGAGGGAACACTTTGCTTCATCACCGAAGTCAAGCTGAACTGTCTGCCACTTCCGCCTCCTGTTTCAGCGCTGCAGTGTGCACACTTTGAGTCGGTCGACCAAGCTCTCAGGGCAACCCAAATTGCGATCCGGCATTCTCCGTTCGCAGTTGAGTTGATCGATCATTTTATCCTTCAGGGAGCCGCGCGGAATATTGAGCAACGAGCCAACGCAGCGTTTGTTGATGGTGAACCGGGCGCGATTCTGGTTACGGAGATTCGTGGAGATTCGGAATCGGAAGTTCGGGCGGCTACTGACCAACTGGAGTCCGAACTCAAATCCGAACGACTGGGATACTCCTACCCGGTGCTAATCGGCGCTGAAACAAAAAAGTTGTGGCAACTTCGGAAAGCTGGCCTGGGTATTGTCGCCAACATTCCCGGCGACGAGAAACCCTGCGCCGTTATCGAGGATACAGCAGTCGCAGTTTCTGACTTACCAGATTTTATTCGCGAGTTTGACGAGATTTTGGAGACACGGTTTGGACTTGAGTGTGTCCACTATGCCCACGCCGGTTCCGGTGAAATTCATCTTAGGCCGGTTCTGAATCTCAAGACTGAAAAAGGCAACCAGCAGTTCCGAGAAATTGCCGCTGCCATCGCTGTGCTTGTAAAAAAGTACAAGGGCTCTCTAAGTGGCGAGCATGGTGATGGACGCTTACGAGGTGAGTTCCTCGAGTCAATGATTGGAACCAGTAACTACCAACTCATCAAACAAGTAAAGCAGATCTGGGATCCAAACAACGTTTTTAATCCGAACAAGATTGTCGACACGCCTCCGATGAACGAGCAGCTTCGGTATGCTCCCGGTCAAGCGACAGGAGAACTCGAAACCGTATTCGACTTTTCGGCTGAGCAGGGGCTCTTGCGAGCTGCCGAACTGTGCAGTGGGTCGGGCGACTGCCGGAAAACGCAACTGGCTGGTGGGACCATGTGCCCCAGCTATCACGCCACCCGCGACGAGAAAGACTCCACGCGGGGGCGTGCCAATATGCTTCGCCACGTCTTGACCGACCCGACCGATCAAAACCACCCACTGAACAATGAAGACCTTAAGCAGGTGATGGATTTGTGTCTTTCGTGCAAAGGCTGCAAGCGAGAATGCCCCTCCAACGTCGACGTCGGGAAGATGAAAGCCGAATTCCTGCAGGGCTACTACGACGTGCATGGAGTTCCGGCCCGCGCAAAACGCATCGCCAATTTCGCCAACAACATGAAGTTGGCATCCAAAGCGCCCTGGTTGTTCAATTTTATGGTTTCCAATTTTGCGACCGGCTCGTTGGTCAAACGCTTCGCAGGGTTCTCCAAACACCGGTCGCTACCGAAGCTTCACAAAACCACGTTGCGGTCGTGGTTTGCCCGGCACTCCCCGCACGCCAACGCAGGATCCAAAGGCAAGGTGTTTCTGTTTGCTGACGAGTTCACCAATTACAACGACACTCCGGTGGGAATCGCAGCCGTGGAATTGCTTGAACGATTAGGATACTCCGTCGAGATTCCTGAGCATGTCGAAAGCGGTCGGGCAGCAATGTCCAAGGGATTGTTGAGACAAGCAAAATCGCTAGCCAACAAAAACGTTAATTTGCTGGCTCCAAAAATTAGCGAAGCAACTCCGCTGATCGGAATCGAACCGTCCGCGATTTTGAGCTTTAGAGACGAGTACCCACAACTCGTTGATTCTGAACTTCGTCAATCTGCCAGTGAGCTTTCCGGAAAAGTATTGATGATCGACGAGTTTGTCGGAAAGCTAATTGAACGAGATGAGCTGAATTCCAAACAGTTCGTTGGCGGCGAGAAAATCATTCGGCTTCACGGCCATTGTCATCAGAAAGCACTCGCGTCACTCAAACCCACGATTCAGATGCTTCAATTGCCCAGCGGTTATCGTGTGCGCTTGATCCCTTCAGGCTGCTGCGGAATGGCCGGCTCATTTGGCTACGAGGCTGAGCATTACGAAATCTCAATGCAGATTGGCGAGCTGGTCCTGTTCCCCACGATTCGCGCTGAAGCCGACGATAGCTTGATCGCGGCACCGGGGACGTCTTGTCGCCATCAAATCGCTGACGGTACCGGGCGAAAAGCTTTGCATCCAGTTGAGATTCTTCTCGCAGCGTTGAAGTAACCAATGGCATCGCAGGCGGGCGTTGCTTTGCTTACATACTGTCGTCGTCGGCCGCTTTCTTTTCTGTTTTTTCCAAGCACCTTTGCATCGACATCAATGCGAACGCCGTGCCGTACTCTTTGTGGTAGTTGTAGAGAGTGTAGTCCCACCAGCATCCATTGGGCTCTTGATGCTTGATCAGTAGCTTGGAAAGCATCGCCTGATACTCGGCGCGATCTTCGGGTTGTAGCTGATCGATGCACAGCCCCGCATAATAATGACCGTAGTAATAGAAGTAACCCGCGACTTGCATCCAGGCCTCATGGGGAACCGGGCGCTTGCGGCCGATGTCCAACCAGCCGTTGCGAAGATAAAGCCTATACAGCCACGCTTTGAGCACGTTGTCCGTAATCTGCTCGTCGCCCTCCCATAGTCGTAGCCCCAGATTACAAACTTGCGAGCGGCCGAGCGAACCGCCAGGCCGGTTGATCCCCAGCATAGGAGCATTTTTCAAATACTCACCGTAGAGATAGGTAAAATCCGGTTTCTGTTGCCGCTTGATCGAAGCCACCGCGCGGTTCACAATCTTTTGAGGGATCTCGATCCCAACATCGGCGGCTTCTTTAAACGCGACCAGCACCGTGCCGTTTACGA
>CAYSQZ010000297.1:0-5333 GCA_964433035.1 uncultured Pirellulaceae bacterium
TCGGTGGCGAACCACGAAGTAATTCGAATCCGTATGGAAGCATACGATCACTCTGTTTTAGATCAGAGTGCCGCTGAGATTGTGGAAACGGCAAAGCGAACTCATTCAGAAGTTCACGGCCCAATTCCGCTTCCTACTCGGATCGAGCGTTACACGGTTCTTTCGAGTCCTTTTGTTAACAAGAAGGCTCGGCATCAATTTGAGATCCGAACACACAAACGGTTGATTGACATCGTTCAAGCGACTGCCAAGACGATCGAAGCTCTCAACAAGCTCAGCTTGCCTGCGGGTGTTGAGATCAAGATCAAAGCTTCTACGAAGTAGGGCAAGCGGAACGTTTCAATCAGCTTTGATTGTTACTAAATAAATTTAAGCGAACATATATGGTACGGAAGCCGCGGGGATAAGCTAACCGCGAACGACAGTCAGTCTCTGGCGGTCGTTAGTAGGTTTGACTTCCGCGACGGCAATCCAATTGGAATAAAAGGCGATAGTCATGACAAAAGGCATACTCGGCCGTAAGGTCGGGATGACACAGGTGTTCGATCCTGAAACGGGAGTCGCAACGCCAGTCACCGTAGTCGAAGCGGGCCCCTGCAAGGTGCTGCAGCTTCGTACCGAAGAGTTAGATGGTTATTCCGCCGTTCAATTGGGTTTTCAAGACAAGAAACGTCCGGCCAAGGATCGTCGTTCGCGGCAAAGCCAGGCAGCTCGTTCTGAGCGCGGCCACGTTGCCAATATTAAGTCAAAGCGCAGTGCAGCTCTGGCTGCCAAAGGCGTTGAAGTTGCTGCCAAGGCTGAGTGTGAGCCGAAAAAGTTCATCCGCGAAATTCGCGGGGACGTCGGTGAGGTTGCCGTTGGTCAGGATATCGACGTTAGTACGCTCGAAGAAGTCGCTCGCGTCGACGTTAGCGGCATCAGTAAAGGCCGTGGTTTCGCTGGTGTGATGAAGCGTCACAACTTCTCCGGTCAGCGTGCGTCACACGGTGTTAAAAAGTGTCACCGTCACGCCGGTGGTACAGGTATGAGTGCGTGGCCTAGTCGTACGTTTCGTGGGAAGCGGATGGCAGGTCACTACGGCTCAAGCAGAGTTACTGTCAGAAATCTTGGCTTGCACAAGATCGACGTCGAGAACAACTTGCTTCTCATCAAGGGTGCGGTTCCGGGGCCAAACGGTGGCTACCTGATTATCAAAGAGACAAACAAGAAGTAGGTTGAACCGAATCATGGCCACTTTGCCAGTATACAACAGCAGCGGAAAAGAAGTCGGTAAGTACGAGATCGACCCGACTGAAATTGCGCCGTCTATTAATAAGCAATTACTTCATGACGTCGTCGTGATGTATCAAGCCAGTGCCCGTCAGGGATCGCACAAGACGAAGAGTCGTGCGGAAGTTGCTGGTAATAAGAAGAAAATGTACCGCCAGAAGGGTACTGGTAACGCTCGTGCTGGATCGCGTGCTTCCAATATTCGTCGCGGTGGTGGACATGCGTTTGCACGTCGCAACCGAGACTATTCTTATCGGCTTCCTCGCAAGGCCGTTCGAATGGCCACGCGAATGGCGATCGCAGGCAAGATTCAGGACGAGCAGGTTATCGTCCTGGATAGCTTGTCGATGGACGCTCCTAAGACATCAGCCATTGCCAATATGCTCAAGTCGATGGGCTTGGAGGGCAAAAGCACTTTGATCACCACGGCAGAGCATTCGCCGATGGTTCACAAAAGTGCCCGCAATGTTCAGCAGGTTAGCGTGCTTCCGGTTTCCGACTTGAACGCCTTGGAGGTTCTCAAGCCTCATCGCGTGTTGGTTACCAAGGATGCCATGGACCAAATCAAGTCTGGCGCGACTGCCACGAAGAAAACAGCAGCTGCCGAAGCAGCCACAACGGAGAAGGCATAACCGATGAAGAATCGAGTAGTCACAAAGCGAAATCGGCCTGCACCTCGACCACCCAAATTGGTCCTGGAGCCGCATCAGGTTTTGATCAAGCCGGCAGTCACCGAGAAGGCAATGTTCCAGGCGACTGAGTTGAATCAATACACGTTTCGGGTCAACACACTGGCGACCAAAACTGACATCAAGAAGGCGGTTGAGTCGCTGTTCGAAGTCAAAGTCACCGGAGTTTCGACTCAGCTTCGTAAAGGCAAGCCTCGACGTTACAAGTTTACTTACGGCCGGACCAAAGACTGGAAAAAGGCGATCGTCACACTTCATCCTGATGACAAGATCGACTTCTTCTAAACCAAAACATAGCTCCCTTTGGGAGGGCCGAAGCGACGGGGAAGCTTCAGCCAAAAAGACGACTCCCCGCAATTATCGAATGGCGATTCGGACAATAAACCGCACAAGACAAAACGGAAATTCAAATGGCACTTAGAAAATACAAGCCAACATCAGCTGGACGACGCGACGCCAGTGTCAGTGACTTTAAGGAACTGACCAAAGGCGCCAAGCCGGAGAAAAGCCTGTTGCGACCGATCACGAAAACCGCTGGTCGAAATAACCAGGGTAAGATCACCGCTCGTCACCGAGGTGGTGGCCACAAGCGTCGGTATCGAATCATCGACTTCAAGCGCGACAAAGATGGCGTTAAGGGAGTCGTTAACTCGATCCAGTACGATCCCAATCGCAGTGCTTACATTGCGTTGCTTTATTACACCGACGGCGAAAAGCGTTATATTATCGCTCCCGAAGGTTTGAAGAAGGGCGATGTTGTTGAAAGTGGCCCTGAGGTTGCTCCAACAACTGGTAACTGCTTGCCGCTTAAGAACATTCCGCTGGCCACAGTGGTTCACAATGTTGAGATGCGACCTGGGCAGGGCGGAATCCTTGTCCGCAGTGCCGGAACTGGCGCTACGTTGATGGCTCGCGAAGCCAAATGGGCTCAGCTTTCCTTGCCTTCGGGTGAGATTCGCCGAGTCCCTTCGACTTGTCGCGCTACGATCGGAAAGATCGGCCACTCTGAGCACGGTTCGGTTGTGCTGGGAAAAGCTGGTCGCTCGCGATGGCTTGGTCGTCGTCCACACGTTCGTGGTACCGCGATGAACCCGATCGATCACCCGCACGGTGGTGGTGAAGGTCGAACCAAAGGTGGTCGTCACCCGGTCAGCCCGTCTGGTGTTCCAGCCAAAGGTGGTCGGACTCGCCAAAAGGCCAAGGCTTCCAATGTCGCGATCGTTCGTCGCCGCAAGTCACGTCGTTACGGTCAGTTGAAAGTTAAATAAGCCAGGGATTAACCCGGCCAATCAGTTAGCTGGTTTTTAAAGCACAGAAAAAACAATGAGTAGATCACAAAAAAAAGGCCCTTACGTCGACGAAAAGCTTTTTCGAAAAGTTCAAAAAGCGGAAGAGGCTGGCAGTAAAGAGCCAATCAAAACCTGGGCTCGGTCCTGCACCGTGATTCCTGAATTTGTTGGATACACATTCATGATTCACGACGGTCGCAAGCACGTAAAGGTCTTGATGACCGAGGATATGGTTGGGCACAAGATGGGTGAGTTCGCTCCAACGAGAACCTTCAAAGGTCACCAGGGCGGTAAGAAACGATAGTAAATTGGTCTTTGCCCTCTTCTTTGGGAGGGTCGGAGCAAGACGACGGGGAGGGGTTTAACCGACCCTCAACAAAACAACTTTTTATAAGTTCAAAGACAGTAACATGGCATTCGAATCAAGACATAAATACGCACGCATTAGTCCGCGAAAGGTCCGACCTTTGGCTGACTTGGTGCGAGGCAAGTTTGTTGATGAGGCGTTGGATATCCTACGCTATCAGCCTCAACGCGGAGCACGCATGTTGGAGAAGGTCATCAAGACCGCTTTGGCGAACGCTCAGGACCCTGATCAGAATCCTGGTCGCATCGTTGAAGAACACAACTTGTTCCTCACTGAGGTTCGTGTTGACGCTGGACCAATGTTCAAACGAGTCAAAGCAAAATCTCGCGGGATGTCAGCCTTGCTGAAGAAACGCATGTCGCACATCGTTGTCGGTATCGACGAAGTTTAGAAAACAACAAAAAACAAATTACAAACGCTTCACGGCAACGTCACGTTTAGGTGAATCAAAATGGGTCAAAAAGTAAATCCTGTCGCATATCGAACCGGCATCATGGAAGGCTGGAGAAGCCGCTGGTACGCTTCGAAATCAGAATTCGCAACGCTCTTGGTCGAAGACCACAAGCTTCGCAAATTCATCAAGAAGCACCCGACGCAAAACTACAAGGCTGCCGGAATTGATCGCGTTGAGATCGAGCGAACTCGTGATGAAGTCAAAGTCACTTTGTTTGTCGCTCGGCCAGGTTTGATCATTGGTAAAAAGGGTCAGGAAGTTGAACGTCTGCAGAACGAATTGCAGAACCTGATCGGTCGCCGAATCAATCTTAAAGTCGAAGAGGTTGGACGCCCTGATTTGCAGGCCCAGCTTGTCGCAGAAAAAATTGCAGAACAACTACAACGTCGAGCCAGTTTCCGCCGCACCTTCAAGCGTGCTGCCGAAGAATCAATGGACGCCGGTGCCTTGGGCATCAAAATCCAGTTGGCTGGACGACTCGGTGGAGCTGAAATGGCCCGCCGCGAAAAACACATTAGCGGTTCGATTCCTTTGAGCACGATTCGTGCGAAAATCAGTTATGGTTTTACCGAAGCGTTGACCGCTCAAGGGCATATCGGAGTTCAAGTTTGGATTAACCAAGGTAATTACGGAGACGAAATCGATGGCGCAGATGCCAAAACGGGTCAAGCATCGAAAGGTCCAAAGAGGTCATATAAAAGGTAACGCCACTCGAGGTAACAGAGTTATCTTTGGTGATTACGGCCTCCAGTCACTCGATCCCGGTTGGCTGAAGGCTCAAACGATCGAAGCCGGACGTATCGCTGCTCAACAGTACATTCGTGGTGTTGGTAAGCTTTACATTCGTGTCTTCCCACATCGTTCGATTACATCGACCCCGTTGGAAACTCGAATGGGTAAAGGTAAGGGTGAACCCGAGTATTGGGTTGCCACGATCCGCCCAGGAACGATCCTGTACGAATTAAGTGGAGTTACAGAGGACCAGGCCAAGATCTGTTTCGCTCGACTCGCGCACAAGATGCCATTCAAAGTGCGAATGGTCAAACGTCGCCCCATGTAACTTGGGACGTCGCAGGTTCGGTTTGTAGCCGAACACCAACTAAAGAGTAAGTTCGGTTTTTAATCGAACCGTTAACCGGAAGAAAACATTAAAAGCAGACTGACATGTCAAGCCTTTCAGAACTACGAGAGATGAGTATCGAGCAGATGGACGCGATCCTTAAGGAAGCGTGCAAAGATCTGTTTCACTTGCGAATCAAAGCCCA
>CAYSQZ010000298.1:0-5296 GCA_964433035.1 uncultured Pirellulaceae bacterium
GTTTACGCTCGCGTAAGCATGCTCACGCAAGCGTGAAGCATGGCACCCGTTTTGGATCCTTGCGATGACCGGCGATGTCCACGAAGAACGTGTAGTCCCAGTTAACCTCGCGGTCACTCGCTCCAATCGCTGCTCTCATGTTCGCCCTGCTGCCACTGACTTACGTCTGGTGGATGAGGAAGCGTCGCTTGGGCAAATTTGGAACCCAGCTTCCTGAAGCCCTCGACTTGATGGCTCAGGCACTCCGAGCCGGTCAGAGTTTGCCAGCCGGTATTCAGTTGGTTGGTGAGCAGATGCAGGAGCCGCTTGGCCCCGAGTTCCAACGTGCCTTCGAGGAGCAAAACCTCGGTGTTGCACTGACGGACACATTGGTCGACATGGCCGATCGTATTCCCGATCTTGATCTTCGCTTTTTCGTCACCGCGGTTGTGCTTCAACGCCAAACGGGTGGTGACCTTGCCGAGATCCTCGACAAGATCGGACATCTGATCCGCGAGCGATACCAAATCAAAGGACAGATTCAGGCCCTGACCGGTGAAGGTCGTATGTCGGGCGGCCCGATGAAGATTGGTTGATCTCAAACACTCCTGTCCCCCCCTCTAATCTTCTTTCTCTTTGTGCAAAAGATAATCTGGATAATCAACGACCTGACCATCGTCGATGGTGAATAGATTCATCCAGCCCGGGGCTCTCTGATTGGCCTGTTTTACCTCGGACCGCACCTTTTTCAAATTGAGCAAATGGGTCGATCCATCGGCAAACCCAACACAGGCCGATTCCTTATCAAGGAACCCAAGATCAGAAAACGCCTTTTCAAATTGAGCCTGCGATTCCCATTCGAGCGAATCAATCACAAGATCTTCCGGCTTGGTCCAGGGAATGCCAGCTTTCGATTCAATCACGCAAATTGAGTTCGAGCTGCCATCGGTGAAATTCTTAAATCCCTTGGGTTTGTCGATGCCCAATACGGCCCGCTTGCCGGCGATGCCAACATATCCGGTTTCAGTCGAACCGTTGGGACTTGATGGACTCTTGAACGCATCCGGCATTTGCTTCAAAACTTTGGAATTTGCTTCGCTATCCCAAGGTTCATCGAATTTGTACTCATCAAAAAGGTCTTGATGGCCCAAATATGGCAGCACCGCAACACGCCAACTGTACGGAGGGTCAGACTGCTCATCCCGGCATTTCGAAACCGGAAACTTCAGATGATCTCTTTCATAACGATGCATTGCCAGAACCAATTTGCCAATCTTTTTTTCCAATGGCGTGTGGCTGATAACTTTGGTGACTCGCTTTCTCTTAGCTGGTCTCTTGGCTGCTTTAGCGTCCTTCCTAAATTGGCGATGGTACTTGGACACATCCAATTTCGAGGAAAGTTCCGTGGCGATGGAATCCAACTCCCCTTTTGTGAAGGTGCCCGTAAGACTAATAGTGTGGCTAACTTCACCGTTGATCGTTGGGGCAGTTTTTACGGTGCCGTCAATTATCAGCGCAATTTGTTTCCGAATATTCTTTTTGGTCGCCCAAGCCATTCGCTCCCCACCTTCGGCTGTAAGCTGAATTCCCAAGCTTGGCCTTTTTTTCTCATCGTCAACAACCTTGATAGAGAGAATATGGTTCTTGTTGATAATCGGTTTGCCAACCAGTTTCACGTATTCCTTGGTGCCAGATACCAGACGAGCGACAGGGTCTGACGCATCGGTTGGCTCGACAATAAACGCTTGGAAGTAGTCTGGGTTTTCGGTCGCTTTCGCAAGGATGTCAAAAACGATCTTTTCATCTTTGGATTTTGGTTCGTCGACCTTTTCCAAACGAATCAACATGTCTTGCACCGGGTCAAACAGTTCCAGTCGCCCGCTCTCGAGAAAACGATATTTCAATCGAGAGTTTTTTACGGAACCTACTGTCCCGCCTTTCGAGTTCGCGACCGCTTCGATCACTCCCTCTTCAAGCTTAAATTCGAAAGCTGCTGGGATACCATAGCCACAAATAACGTGTTGATTTTTATGGAACAAATGGACCTGAGGATCTTCCACCCTGACTTCTTCTCCTCGCATTTTGAAGAAGACGGAGCTCCAAACACCATTTAGTTTCGCTCGGTCGATAACCAACTGGCTTGGTGATTTACTGAATCTGAACCTGATGTTTTTCAGCTGTGGATCTGTACGCTTGAGCTCCATGAGTTCTCGCGTGTCACTCAGAAGGAAGGTGAGCAAATTGGAATCATCAATCTCGCGCACTTTGATCTTGGCTGCGATTAACTTTGCATAAGGTTCATGGCTACCTGCCGAGCCTTGGTTAACCGCCAGAATGTCGAGAAAGTCTCCAGGTTCTGCTCGGTGATAAATTTCACTACTCTCAGGTAGCCGATACCCTACGGTTGCCCAATGAGCACCACCATCAACTCCACCGGTCGGTTGAATAAACGCGACTCCGAATTTTTGTTTGTCATAAAGCGGCGCAAATTCTGTTTCGACCGGAACCAATTTTTCCGCCTTGGGAGTCTTCGCTGCACCAATACGGTGTTCAACATCGGAGTTGTCGATTCGCGCTGAGTTTTCTGATCCGGCCAAACGGACTTCGATATTCCCTTCGGCATCCACAACAGCCGTGCTACCGGTGGGGATTTCGACTTGAGCCATCGAACCATCTGGCTTTTTTACAGCGACAGTAATGCCCAACAGGAACCCAAACAGTCCTGCGGCGGACGCAGCAATCAACGTCGTCCAAGGAATCCTCGAAAAGAAAGACCCTTGCGGTTCTGGCTGCTCAAATGTCGTTTCGGTTTCGTAAAACGGTTTGACGGGCAAGGCTTGAGCCTTTACGACAACCTCTCTCAGGTCCGCGTCGGAACCAAAGGCTGTGAGTTTATCGGCAACGTCGGATGGTTGCTGCGGACGATTGGCCGGTTCTTTGGCCAACATTGAGTCCACCAGATTTGCGATTTTGACCGGGATGTTTTTGTTGGTCTTTAGCGAAACGGGAGCCTCAGACACGTGAGCGTTCATCTTCGAATAGACCGATGAATGGTCTGCGAACGGCGCCTTCCCAGTTAGCAATTTGTAGAACGTGCAGCCCAACCCGTAGATGTCAGCTCGGATGTCGACATTACGGCCGTCATTGATTTGCTCGGGAGGAATATAATCGGCCGTGCCCATCGCCTGGCCAGTCGCCGTAAACTCAGTCGCAGCAAAATGGGATGTCGCTTCGGTGTTTTGCTCGATTCGAGCCAAGCCTAAATCCAGCAGTTTTACGCTGCCATCCTGGTTAATCATTATGTTGGACGGTTTGATATCGCGGTGTACCAACCCTTTGGTTTGGATGTACTGCAATGCTTCACACACATCGCGAACGATCTTTGATGCGTTGGCGACGCTGATTTTGCCGGTCCGCTTAAGGATGTCACTAAGCGTCATGCCGTCGATGAACTCGGTCACCAGCACCGCCAAGCCATCGACTTCGCGTGCATCGTAGGCCGAGACAATATTTGGATGTTTGAGTCCTCCGATCAGCCGCATCTCTGATTCAAAACGTTCACGCATCGTTTGGTCCCAGCGTCGATGATCGGCGAGGAGTTTGATCGCAACCATCCGTCCAAGCTTCATGTGCTTTCCAAGGAACACGTGCCCCATTCCCCCGTGGCCCAAGGGACGCACGATTTCGTAATCCCCAATCTTTTCTGGCACCAGTGCGTTGTCCGGCGACACATGATCGGGCACCATCGCCAGCGCGGCCAAAGCGCGAGTCATCGCGACGCGACATCCATCCGCGTTGGCAAAGTCTTCCTCGGTATCTGTGGTTGAGGATCTTAATTGGGCGATCAATGAATCCTCACTGGAATCAATTTGCGCCAATTCGTTTTGGCAAGAATCGCATGATCCAAGGTGATGGATTAAAGCATCGCTTTGCTCCTCAGGAAGTTGACCAAGCGAGAGGGATTCAAGTTGTGCAGAGGTTGGACAGTGTGCGACCATGTGACTCTTTCATTTTTAACCTTCGACTATTGGGGCAATGTTTTGCCTTCAAAAGAAGAACGCAGGGCTCTGACACTCTCTGGCGTTTTTTCAAAATTGCCGTAAAGCCCGTGTATTAAACGACTTTTTTAAACGAATTTTGCCTTCTGATTTGCGTTGTGTTTGGGGGAGAAACACCAGTCGCTGCTTCCACCATGGGACCGAGAAATTATCCGGGAAATCCTCGAACTGGGCGCTAAAGTAATGCAGGGTAATTCAGGGTAATTCAGCGAGGCGTTCTCTGAGACGCCGCAAAATCCTCGACCGAGCTTGATAGACGCTCGCTACGCTGATTTCCAATCGCTGGGCCACATCGGCAGCCGCATCTCCTCGGATCGTTGTCTCCCAGAAAGCCTGCCACGTGACAGGCTTACAGTCCGCTTTGACAATTTCCAGCACTCGCGCCGGCAATCGCTTGTCCAGCGTAGCGACACTTATCGAATGCTCGAGTTGCTGGTTATCCGGTTGAGTGGGGAAATTTCGCAGTTGTTCAAGCCCAGCGGTTCCTCCGATTCCCTGTGCTCCTTTTTCCTTCTTTCGGAAATGGTCTCTGACTCGATTGCGGGTAATCGTTGCCAGCCAGGAACGGAAGCTGGCTTTTTCTTTCTGCCTTTCGAAGTTAGAAATGTTTCGCGCCAGTGATACGAAAACGTCTTGCACGACATCCGCAGAATCACTCGCCTTGAGTCCCGACTGGTATGCCCAGCGATAGACAATGGGGCTGAACACCTGCACCAGCCGTACCCACGCCTCTGGCTCCATGGCTTGGGCCTGAAGCAACAGCGAGGAGGAGAGAGAAGGCAATTCATTTGGTGAGTTTGATGTTGGTTCCATCACCAAATTATAACCAGAATTAGAAGATGCCGCTCCTTGTTTTGATCTGCCTCTCGCTCTCGTTGACGTCGTTTTTCCACCTTCGCTGGATGAGACAAAAAGGCAGAGCACTCCGTGGTTCACGTCGTAGTGAAAGACCAAGGAGGACTTTTTCGTGTCTGGACATATGCCAATTACCCCACTTTCTCGAAAAAGTTACGCTTGCTCTGTAACAAGCAGGCCCCGGCGGCAACCAATATGATGAGAGGGAAGGGAAACCTATGAATTTCCCGAGTTATCGTGCTCTGAGGGTTCCTCGTTGGACCAAAAAGAAAAGCAATCAATCTTCGACGAACTGCTGGAGCGCAGCCGTGGCCGACTGGCTGCCGTGGCCGGTGCCTACGCATACGGCGCTATTCATTTCAGGATTGACGGACCACTAGCTGCTCAAACCGTGCGCTTATAAA
>CAYSQZ010000299.1:0-5278 GCA_964433035.1 uncultured Pirellulaceae bacterium
TCGCCATTTTGGTTGGCAAGATAATCAGACGATGCGTTGTCGCACCGTTTTGGCGATCAACTTGGTGGTCAACAATCCGCGCCGAAAGCCCTCGGGCAGATCCGCTGGTCACGCTGATTACGCGTCCGCTGAGAAAGCCGTCGATCGGCGGCAGAGTAAAACCTGCACGATCAATGATTCTTGTCGTATCGGAGTTGAGCAGCAAAGAAACAAAATGGGCACTGGAATCAGCGACCGCGCTCTCAACCGAAGCAGTGAACCCATAGCCATACATATCGGCCAGCAAGCTATGCCCGCGAAGCGGTGAAGTGGAATCGTTGAGCTCGGGTCCCCGAAGCAGATCATAGAAAGCCTGTTCCACAACAGAGTTTTGATCGATGTCGAACACATGCCTGTTACTGCGTTTTTTGGCCGCCCGAAAAAAGTCATTGGAGACCAGCACAAATGTCGTTCCCATCAACAGAAACAGCACGATCATTGAAACCACGAACAGCAACGTCACGCCGGAGCGGCTGTGATTTCCAGATTGGATACGATAATGCAACATTGTTCCCTACCCGAACTAAGCTTGCTCCCTGTGGCAGAAGGGTGAAGGTCAGTTCCTCATCAAATCACTTATCCACATCAATCAATCGACCAACTATATCTTCGACAAAAAAGGGCGAGTCACCTCACCCTAAAATCTTCGATTGCCATCTGAATAAACTTGACGTCGGCCAACCTACTCAATAAAGCTTTCCACCAAAATCGCCCGCTCGATGTTATGATTCTTGCCGGGTTCATAAGCCACCGGGATCGAGCGATCAAACAGATAGAAGCCGCGGTTGCGAACCGCGCCGCCGGATTCCCTGCCAACTTCGACACCACGACCAGTGTTGGGGTCAAGCCTCAATCCATCGTTCTCATCATTCTCATCAACTTCGAAATAGCCGACAGTAATCCAAATCGCAAATACACTGGAACGAGTCGTCACCAAGTTACCCAATCGTTGACGCATCGCATTCTGAAAATAACCGTCTTGCGAATCGGTTTCGAACAGCGGAACCGCTGGACTGGAGCCGTCATTACGAAACAGCCCACACTGCACACCAGGTTCGACTAATGTAGCATCGGCGGAAGAAACCAGGTTTCCCTCGTTTGAGTTTCGATAAGGCCGGAAGAAATCGCTGGCACCGCCGCGCCAACGTGATGCATTGAAATCATCAAAGCTCAATGACGCTACGTCAGCACCCATTAACGCGTCATAAACCTGTTCATTAGGAATGGTGTTGAGATTGATCTTCCCCGGGTATCGGTAAAAACTCACGAAGTTAAACGGGTTGTTGGCGAATTGAGTCGGGTTGAGCCATCGCTCGGTTCCAACATAACGAGAAGGGACCTCCAAAAAGTCCAACACCCGATAAAAGTTGCCAAGCATTGGACTGGCATCTTGATCGCCGTAGAAGTTCAACAGATGCCTGAACTTCGATTGCAGCGGAGTACCACCTCCATCGACTACTTGAGAAGTATAAGGGTCCTCGGTTTCAATGCGGTTCGAAAAATCGGCCGTTAGATTCTCGGGGCTGCTGATTGGAACATTGGTCAACTCAAGGTGACTGACATACGGGCGGTTATTCCAGGTCAGCCATCTTAAATTCGGCATGTTAAAGAAATCAGTATTAACCCGACCCAAGGTTTCTTCGAACGCGAAACCAAAACGATGTTCTCCACCCGGCTCTTCAGTACCACTTCCATCGGTACCACCAGTTGACTCCCGTCCAAAAGGGGCGGACATCATCGCTTCCATCTCGCCTCGTTCCAAAGACCCGAAATCTGTATCTCCATTGGCGACTCCGCCAGCGGCAGCCGAGCGTTCGTTTTGGTCGGTGAGATTGTTTATCGAATCATTAGTGAGGCCATTGTACGAGGTTAAATCCAAACTGATGACGTCGATCGTCAGGTAAGGATTGGCCTCCGCATCCCAGGGTGCCAATGGGTTGGCCAATCGCTGAAGTTCGACAATTCGAAAATTATTGGTCGTTGCGTTTCGCCAAATTGCAGCCGCGTCCTCAGGTTCGCGTCCTGTAGCGTCAAGCGGCTCGTTTTGAACAGCTACCAATTGGTGACCATCACCGTTATTGGTCAACGACGTGTTGTTCATGCCGTCGTAGCCGTTGGTTGGATCACTAACAGATAATGATCGAGGCATGTCGATGACAACTGCAATTCCTTGATACCCCGTTTCAACCATCGCCGGAGTGTCGAGAGTAGCGTCCCATTCATTACGAAAAATCTGACTGTCAGTGCGATCACTTGAGGGCGCCAAGGTAATACTACGAGTTTGATCCAGCATCAAATCTCCGTCAGTGCTTCCAACAAGCCGCCCGAACGTCGTGCGATACTCTCCATTAGCCTCCGGAACATTTCCTGCCGAACCGATCACTGCATACCCGCCAGGCTGTACTATTGGAACATTGGTGTTAACTGAAGTGAAAAACGTTTCTGTTCCTCCATCCGTAAAATTCGGATCATCGTTGGTAAATACGACCGTACGAAGAAATGGAGCCTCAGGGTCAGCAGCAACATCCGATGGTCGCTTGAATCCGACGCGCCAAACTGGCATATCGTCAGGGGCGAGCTGCTGTAAATTGACGCCCGTTCCATCGCCCAGCTCTGCCGGACCGACTTGATTATTGGCATCCATGGTCCATGGATTATAAAGCTCAAGAAATACCGACGATTGAGGAATAAAGCTACTGTCGAAATCCTCATCCGCATTAGGATCCGCTGGCATACCGAGGTCAACCATCCCATTTGTTCCAAGATCCTGAGTCCGTCGATCATGAGACGCAAACGACTCGGTTAACAACAGCTCGGGACGCTCAGCACCCCAAACAACCGCCCGTTCAGGGTCGGTCTCGCCTGGAGTGATCACACCGTCGACGGACCATCCGTTCCACGGATTCAAATCAAACTCAAATGGCGTGTGAATCGAATCAGGGTCTCGAAAATCAACGACATTGATACACCACTGGGCAACGGCAGTCCGATACTCGTTGAGGCTTGCAAAAGAAAGCTGCGAATCTTCAGTCGTTAGCAGCATCAAAATGTAAAGCTGTTTTGCAAATTGATACCGCGCCAACTCGTCTTCAACATCAATAACGTGGTCATTGTTGAGATCCATAGGTGGAGAGTCTTCTTGATCGACATTTTCCTGGTCGGCCTCACCTGAAAGGATTTTTCCATTAACATCACGTGATACCGGGTCGTCGACGACGCCATTGCCGTCGTCGTCAACTCCATTGCCGAACACACGATTAACATTCATCTTCAAGCCGCTCAATATCTCAGGAGAGAGATACTCCCGGACTAGATCCTCAACTCCCCCGTCTGCATCCCCCGGTGCGACGCCACCTTCTAACAATCTATCCCGAATAAGCGTATTCAATCTCACGCGCCGCCCGTCGTCATCAAGCACCGCCAAAGGAGCCACCGGCACTTCATAGCTTTCAGTCGTCACCGAACGCCGCAGGTCTGTATCAAGCTCAAGCAGGTCAACCAACCGACCCGGCAACAGCTTCGAATCAGGGTCTGTCGGACGCAACAATGCCTCCAGTTCCAGTGGACCGAACAACTGGTCATCGTCATCAGATTCCCAACCTCCCAAATTCCCTGGCGCGAAATTCGCTTCGTATGGAGAGTTGGTCAGCGTATCATCTTCTAAAACGAAACCGGCAAAATCCAATCCCGGGAGACTATTATTGAAATCCGGGTCATTGAGGTCTTCATGAGGCAACACAATCGGATTTCCATTGGCGTCAACCCGTTCGCTGGCTCGATTGATTAAAAACCGACCGTTAATGTTGTGTGCAGATCCCCAAAAGAAACCACCAACCTTGCCATCCATCTGACCAATATTGCCTGTTGTTTCAGGAAGGGGGTAGCCGAATAGTTTTCTCAGCGACCATTCATCCCGATCGGCGCCGCCAGGAACCTCGTCTCCGGTCAACGGTGCGCCATCAATACCCAAACCGTATCTTCCCGAGAGACCCAAAGTGTCATTTCCTTCAAGCAGGTTGGTGTACTGGGCTGCCGTCAAAATTGGATTGTTACCTGAACTGACCGCCAACTCAGCTGGGCCATAACCTTGGCCTTGAATGACAACGCCAGCGACGCTGTGACGCTGATCACTGAGATTGCCCGCAAGATTTAGATTAACCAAACCATCTTGGTCTATGACCCGGTATGCAACCAATGGTCGGTAACGCAATCCTTCAGGCGTGGTTTGAATCGGCAAACCAATATCCATCCAAAACGCGTCCAACACACCGTCGTTATCGGTGTCAACTTCCAGCTCAAAAGTATCGGTTAAGTCGGGAAACAGATCAGTTCGCCTCTGATCAAACACCGAAAACTTAAAAGTAGGCCCGCCCACAGCAGGGGGAGCGGAGCTGTGAAACGCCGCCAGCGAGGGGCGCTGGAAACTGGGAATCAGATTTCCCATACTGTCAAATCCTGACAAGTACATGTTTTGATAATCAGGACCATCATAGGACTCGTTGGGCCCCAACAGATTTGCTAACCGGTTGTACATCACATTGCCAGCTTCGTTGACACTGAGAAATGACAAATACCCCGGACCGAAAACGGGCTGCTCCACTCCATTCTCGTCAGGCGCAAAAGACCTTCCAATTAATTCATCGAGACTCTCACCCACTCGATTGGGCAGCAGGGCCTCTGCTCCTAGCGCTGCCATCGTTGAAGTAGCCGACTGATCAAAGTCGCCGACACCAACGCCACCGAACGCTTTTCCATTGATTATTATTTCCGCACCATTCAATTCCGCCAACGAAAACGATCCGCGATCGATTCGACTGGGCAGCTCAATAACAAACTTGATATCATCATTGAGCGGATCCGCATCGCCCTGGTCGTCGACCTGGTAGTCGAGAATCCGCGTTGAAATACCTTTAGCTGCTCCGGTCACGAAAGAAATCACCTGGCCATTGAAACGTCCAGAATGTCGGTTCAGATCGACCAAACCTCCGGTCAGAAGATTCTGAACCTCGTTGATCACACCCGAGCCCGGGATCGGATCCATCAATTCCAATTCAATAAAGTGCCCCGTAGCAGCAGCGTTAGTCGTTCCCGGAATATTGGTATCGGCCGCAGCGACCACGACAGCCTTGAAGCCATAACCATACATGTCGGCCAAAAGGTCGTTGGTGCGAAGCGGCGAAACCACGCTCTCCAGTTCCGGGCCTCGAATCAATTCGAAGAACGCTCGCTGGACCAGCGC
>CAYSQZ010000300.1:0-5275 GCA_964433035.1 uncultured Pirellulaceae bacterium
ATTGGCCTGAACTCTGGGCTACTTATGAATGACCGATATTCAAAAAAAAAAGCGGCCAGCCAAGAATTGGCAGCCGCTTTGGTTTGCAATTAAATTCTAACTAGTTAGTTACCAGGGTGATCAGTAACTACGTTACCATCACGAATGTGGACTAGCTGGTTGAATGTAAGATCACTTGTATTGTCACTCATGAAGTGCGTTGAAGCGTCACCAAGGACGATATTAACACCACCTGAGTGATTGGATGAAACTCCTTGACGAGCCATATCTGGATCTTGAGAGTTAATTCCGCCAGTGGTTCCAAAGCCAATGTCCTGCATACCTAAAGTTGCACCCAACCCAATATTAGCCGATGCAAACACGTCTCCGCGAACTCCGTACAACAAGCCCGCACCAGCATTGACTGGCATTCCGTTTTGGGCAGTTCCGTTAGTGATACTTCGTTCAGAAAGAATGATTACGTTAGTCGATCCATCACGCATGCTACCCAAACCTTGCTCTCGATCGCAAAACGTACCAGTTGCCATGTTAGAATTAGGATTACAGAAAGCCGTTAGTGGTGGCGCCCCGCCATTGTTTTGCAAGGTCTGGATCTGAGCAGCACTCAAAGAGTTGTTAGCGTAAACGTAGTTAGTCTTGGCTGATCCACCGGCCGCAGCACCACTTAGATTGCTACGAATGTTGTTCGAATCTGTACCAGAATCAGATGGACAAATTGCAGCAGGGAAGCCATCATTAACGACTTGTGTCGGAGTAGTTCCATTGCTTCCAATGTTTTGACCGATAGTAAATGTAAATGATGAATTGCTACTAGGACCAAGAACATCAAAAGCGTTGTTCTGCTCCATGAATGGAAGGATCCAGGTTGAAACTGACCAAAGGTCATCCATTTCAGTTCCGTTCTGAATGTCGCCTCTATCTTGGACGCCGATTGGGAAGTCCATGTTGGATGACTCAAAGTTATGAAGAGCCAAGCCAATCTGTCGAAGATTGTTACCACAAGTGATTCGGCGAGCCGCTTCACGAACTTGCTGTACCGCAGGCAAAAGCATTCCAATCAGGATGCCGATGATCGCAATAACAACGAGAAGCTCAACGAGCGTAAAACCTTTTCTTTTTGACATAAAAGTCCTCCAGGAAATTGGGACACAATTCTTGTGTCGAAGATGATCGAATGAAAAAAAACGGAATGGAAGTAGAAAGGGCAATTAATCCACAGATGAGGCGGAGATTAGAAGTTTAAATAGAGTTTTCCGCTCATCTACTTCTATCTTATACCACTCGCCTTCTAATATGAAGTCGTCAGGGAAGATTGACCCGGTTTAGCCGATTTTTTTCGATTATTTGCCGTATAAACTGTGTAAAGCGAAGAGATATTCACAAGACACTAAGTTTGTCAGTGGAAGCGTTTCCAGATATTAGTCAAAATATGGCGATGTTGCGATACCTGGAAAAAGAAATCATCAAATCCAGATAAGATTTCGCTTAGATCTCCAAGCAGATGGGAATCACTCAAATAAAAACGTCCAGCAAGCATCTACCAATTAGAAAAACTCTTAGCAAGAAATCTGTCGCTGAAATTTTAAAGAGAAGAATGAAGTGAAATCGAACCTAAATCTCAAACCAGCTTTTTTTTGTATGCGGTCGAACTTCATCGCAATTGGAGTTTTTGCGATCGCACTTGTTGGCTGTGGTTTTGCAATCAATGGGGCCGCGATTAGCCAGGATTCCGTTGCCGAAAAAACTGTTGACCAGCCGAAGGCGACTCAAGAAAAATCTGAGCCAATCGAGACCGTTGGAATTGTAAAAGCCAAGCCAAGCGAAGGCTTCTTTGTCGAAGTCGAAGGGGGCTTCATGGTTCCTTACGAAGCCACGATTCCCGGGACTGAGATCAAGTACACGATGGTTCCCATCCCTGGTGGAACGTTCACCATGGGAAGCCCAGAAGACGAAGAGGATCGTGGCGATGATGAAGGGCCGCAGTTCGAAGTCACGGTCAAGCCATTTTGGATGGGCAAGTTCGAAGTAACCTGGGCTGAGTACAAACACTACATGGCCATGTATGAGGCACTGCAGTCGTTACAGCGCACTGGCATTCGAAAAATTACTGATAAAAATAAAATTGACGGTTTCACTGCCCCGTCACCTCTCTACGATGCCGAGTTCACCTATTACGAGGGTGAAGGCCCAAAGGAACCAGCTGCGACCATGTCTCAGTTCGCAGCCAAGCAGTATACCAAATGGCTGAGCAAAATCTCCAGCGCTTTTTATCGCTTACCCACCGAGGCCGAGTGGGAATACGCTTGTCGTGCTGGCACCGAGACCGCGTTTTATTTTGGCGATGACGTCGACGAACTTGAAGAGCATGGTTGGTTTGAAGATAACTCAGAAGAGGTTCGCACCGACTGTGGGCAACTCAAACCTAACGCTTGGGGGTTGTATGATATGTATGGCAATGTCGCGGAGTGGGTTTTGGATCAATACGATGAAGAGGGTTACACCCATGTCGAGGCCGGAGCCAAGCTGACGGTCGAGCAAGCCTATCGCAAGCCTACGACTCTCTTTCCTCGCGTCGCTCGGGGCGGATCGTGGGAAAGCGTTCCAGATGCGTGCAGAAGCGCTTCGAGACTTGGGTCCGAGGACGCTTGGCGAGACGAAGACCCCAATTCTCCTCGAAGCCCCTGGTGGCATACCGATTCGCCGGCGCTTGGCGTTGGGTTTCGCTTGATCCGTCCTTTGACTCCGCCGGAAACTGATGCCGCCAAAAACGAATTTTGGGATGCTGATGTCCCTTCAATCATGGACGACGTCAATTCACGGATCGAGTTTCAAGGCAAAGGGGCTTACGCTCCTGTGGATCCCGATTTGACCAAAGATCTTAAGAGGCTAGAGAAGTAAGTTCGGCAAGTGATCGCAACCACCACGAGTCACCAAGCCTTGATCGTTTGGTTCAGTTTGCCAACCGAACTTAAGCGCCTATCAGCCAGCCCAATCAATCGCGTTTGCTTTCAAGTCTTCCAGCGAAACAAACTCGATCGCCGACATGTGCGTTGCTTCGAGTACAACTTTGGGAGGACAACCTGCTTCGAGTGCTTCTTTCCAGCGTAGCATGCACAAGCACCACTGGTCGCCCGGATGCAATCCTGGAAAACTCCATTGAGGGACTGGGGTGGAGAGATCATTGCCCACCGACTTGCTGAATTCCAGAAACTCGGCAGTCATTATCGAGCAGACGATGTGTAAACCCTGGTCAGACATTCCCGTCCGGCAATACCCGTCACGGTAAAATCCGGTCATTGGAGAGGTACAGCAGGATTTGAGTTCAGTACCGAGAACGTTTTTAGGAAGTGCCATTGATTGAGCGACTGATGTTAGGCAAGTTTTAGATACTGAAATGAAAAAGATGTCAGGCACTTGTTGAGGCTGAAGCCAAGCATCTCCAGGAATCATGAACCTTCCGATGTGGCTCTTGGGCACCATTGTTGTATTAGAATCGCCAAATTGTCCAGAGTTGAAATTGAGTTACCATCATGGCGTCAAAATCGTTAAAAGAAAAACAAATCCATGGTTTTAGTTGGCAAATGTACAATCGAGACAACAACCACAAGAAATCAAAGTTTGCCGCGAATCACTTTACTGGGAAACTTGAACATTAACAGATGTCGATCAAATGAGGGCCAACGAAACAAACAGCCTTCTGAAAATTTCGGATTCCGATAATAGTTTGTTCGAGATTCAAAAAGATCAACCATTGCACAATTTTTGTTTGGACTGCCATGCACAAATCAATTCCTATCAATTCGTTGCCCGTTTTTGCACTGATGACAATTTTTGTGTTGGGAATGTTGGGCCCGGTTGGAGCGCAATCTACTCAGCTTGAGATTCAGGGACACATTGAGAATGAGCCTCAAGCGCCCGTGGCCCCCAAACAGACCTCGCCCTTCGGCAAAGCTATTACGGGCGAGACTGCTCTTCCAACGAATGATGCCAAAGCTTCCAAGCCCAATCAGTTTCTTCGAGTCACGAAAGACGATTCCGGTAAACCGCTGGCCATGCAGACGGCGATCACTCGTTATCGACCCAAAGAAGGTGAGTTGGTCGTTGACCTGATCGGAGCAGTGCATATTGGCGAAGCCGAATATTACAAGACGCTTAACAACCAATTCGAGCATTACGATGTTGTGCTTTATGAGCTCGTTGCCCCCCAGGGAACTCGAGTCCCTGCCGGCGGAAAAAAGCGGAGTGCGATTCCGCAGAGTCCGATGGACCTGGTTGGCTTTATGCAGCAGCAAGCTCAGTCGACGCTTGGTTTGGAGTCGCAGCTTGAGAAAGTCGACTACCAGAAATCCAATTTCACCCACGCCGATCTATCGCCAACCGAGATGAGTGAAAAAATGGCTGAGCGCGGCGACACGCCGCTGACGCTTGGTCTGTCAGCGTTTGCCGAGATGATGAGAAATCAAAACAAGGCGGCCGCAAAAGCTGCCAAGCGTGCTGAGCTGGGCGAACCAGAATCGCCAAACGAACTTACTCAATTGAATCCTGAAAACCTGCTGGAAATGCTCAATGACCCGCTCAAACTAAAATTGATGATGGCCAGCCAATTCACCCAGTCGGGCGTGATGGAAGCCGGTTTGGGAGTGTCACTCAATCAGCTTATCGTGACTGATCGAAACGAAGCCGCCATGAAAGTTCTGCAAAAAGAGATTGTTAGCGGCAAGAAGAAGATTGCAATTTTTTATGGGGCAGCCCACATGCCCGATTTCGAAAAGCGTCTGGCGGAAGACTTTGGGATGACCAGCACCAAGCAGATTTGGATTGATGCTTGGGACCTTACCAAAGCCGGCAAGAAATCGCAGGCAGGTGGAACCGCCAAGATGCTGTTTCGTTTGCTTGACCAAATGAGCAAGTAACCACTTTGGAAGCCAAACCGTACTTCGATGGGACAGGAAAAGATTCCTGAGGCTGACCCGGAAACCCAGGAGGAAATGATCGCAGCATACGTTGAGGATGAACGCTCGACTCACCCCACCAAAGAAGCGATCCTCGTCAAAGCGTCAGGAAAGGTGAAAACGGTGGAATTGGTCAAACGGGCATGTTCAATTCCGAATTGGCCAGATCAGGAAAAATCTACATTGGTATCGAGGAGAAGAATGATGAACGACGTAGAAAACAACCTTGATTCAGACGGGGGCAATCCTGATCCCAAAAAGAATAAGTCGGGTTTTGGTTTGAACAAGCCGACGGGGCAGTTTACGGACCTCGATGAGAAGAT
>CAYSQZ010000301.1:0-5192 GCA_964433035.1 uncultured Pirellulaceae bacterium
CTTGTTTTTACAGTTCCGGGCTGCCAAAATTTGGCAAAGAGGCCAAGGTGATTCAACGAATATCTCCAATCTTTAACGGCTGCGTCGTTATAATTCGGCTAACAATACCAATAATCATCATTACAGGTTATTTCGCTCCCTTGGGCGAGCACCTCAAACCAATAGTTGCTAGGAATTCAACGATTCAGTACTAAAATAAATTTAGTTGGCAAAATATGTATAGTTGGCCAACCCATAGAGGCGCGGCGCTGGAGTGGACGATCTGTTGAAGTATGTCACTTGCGAGTTTTTGCTCCAGTTGTCGGTCAAGCCAATAGGATCTGACAAAAACGATTAGGCGAGACGACATTTCTTGGCGACACAAAGCACGCCAACGCTTCACCATATCACCTTTGGGACTACTTTCACAATTGGTGCGAAATTTACCACAGCTGAAATTTACCACTGCTGAACTCAAGGCTTTTTATTCATGTCCGAACCGAGTGCCAAGAGCTTTCTCAAACTTCTCGAACGCAGCGGTCTCGTTGCCGAAGAGCAGTTGAAGCAGGAGCTGTCGTCGCTCAAACAAAAGTCGGATGGCCGATCCGTCAAAACCAGCGACCTGACGGAGCATTTGATTGAATCTGGATTGATCACCAGTTGGCACACGGAAAAATTGCTTGCCGGCAAATACAAGGGTTATTTTCTGGGCAAGTATAAATTGCTTCGACATCTTGGGTCGGGAGGTATGAGTAGCGTTTACCTTGCCCAGCATCGGATCTCGGAACAGCTTCGCGCGATCAAAGTCCTACCAAGAAAAAAGGTTTCGGACAAAAGTTATCTTGATCGCTTCTACCTCGAAGCCCGCGCTGCGGCGAGTTTGAATCATCCCAACGTCGTGCGGATCTACGATATCTGCAACGAAAAAGACACGCACTATATGGTGATGGAATACGTAAAAGGAGAAGATCTTTACGAATTGGTAGCGGCCAGTGGAGTTGTTGGAATCGAGGACGCGATCAATTATGTCGCTCAGGCGTGTGAAGGACTTGCCCACGCTCACCAACGCAACTTGGTCCACCGGGATATCAAACCGGCCAATCTTCTCAAGACCGATCAAGGTGACGTCAAGATTCTCGATCTCGGACTGGCGTTGGTTTCACAGGACGACAGCGTTTCGCTGACGGTCCTTCACAACGAGAAGGTGATGGGAACCGCGGACTATCTTTCGCCTGAACAGGCCGTCAACAGCCATGACGTAGACAGTCGTGCAGATATCTACAGCCTTGGTTGCACACTTTACTTCCTGCTTGCCGGACACCCGCCGTTTCCAAAAGGTTCTTTGGCGCAGCGAATTGCAATGCACCAATCCAAGGAGCCGACTGATGTTCGCCAGAGCCGTCCCGATTGCCCTGATTCTCTGGCGCTTGTTTGCCAAAAAATGATGAAGAAAAATCCAGACGAGCGATTCCCAAGCTGTGCCGAGGTCAAAGCTGCTTTGCTGGGACTGCTCGAGGACGGTTCACTTCAATTGCCCAGTCAATACGTCGCTGAATCAGAGACATCAGCTGTAGAAGAGGGCGTAACAAGCTCCGGGCCGTTCGATTTTACAGGGTCTTCGTCCAAGGCTTTAGGCAAGGTTGAGATCAATAGTCAAAGCAAAAAATCATCTGAGAGTTCCAAGTCGGACGGGAGCTCCAAGCCCAGATCGCGTCGTCGAAAAACCCCACCTGCTTGGGTATTACCGCTGTTAATTGTAGTGATGCTGGCAACACTAATTGGCGTTTTGGCATTCGCATTCAACATGATCAACGACCCCGCTGGACCTGTCGAAGAGTCGAAATTGATGCCAAGTGGTCAAATCAGCTACAGGATAAATAGCGACAGCTCGATTTCTCCCAAACTATCCGTCGTTTCGGGCTTCAGAAAAGGTTAGAATTGGCGAGTGTCGATTTCTATTCGAATTCCCCAGCCAACTTCCAAGCACTTTTAATTCCGACTCATCGGGTCTGTTCCAAGCATTGAAGAGAATATCAATGAAGCATCGTATCGTTTGCCTGCCGGGTAAATTGGAAAGCCTGTTGGCGCGTGTCTTTTCTCCTACCGCTTTTTTTCTGCTGGCCCTGGTCCTATTGGGAATTGCTCCAACGGCTGATCTGTGCGCCCAGGATGTTACTCCCAAACAGAAGCAAGCGATCAAGAAATTGACTGGCAGTGTCGACCGAGCGGCCAAGCAATTCAAAGCCAAAAAGTTCGACGCCAGTGCCAAGTATATTGACCAAGCCAACCAACAGCTTCAAGAGCTTGGCTCCAGTTTAACGCCGGCGATGCTCGAGATGATCAAACCCGACTACGATCGGCTTTCCAAAGCACACCAGCTACTTTCTAAAGCCGGACAGAAGCTTGCTCCGTTGACCGAACTGCCGGCGCCGGCGGCTGAAGGCGGAGGCGATGCCGGCGGGGAAATGGTCAGCTTCACCAAAACGGTAGCACCGATTTTGGTCGCCAAATGTGGCTCTTGCCATGTCAATCGAGCGCGGGGAGATTTTAGCGCCGCGACTTTCGAAGCACTCGACAAAAGCACGACTCTTGCCTACGGCTTGCCCGATGATGCACGTCTGATCCAGGTCATCGAAAGCGGCGAGATGCCCAAAGGTGGACTCAAGGTCGAGCCAGAGGAACTGGCGATTTTGAGAAAATGGATGAAGCAAGGGGCCAAGTTCGATGGCACCAACCCGCGTCAAGGTTTGGCGGAATTGGGTGACGCTCCAGCTCCCGCTCGAGAATCGAAGCCAGTAGCCGCTAAGACTCCAACAGGAAAAGAAACAGTTTCGTTTGGATTGCATGTTGCTCCAATTTTGCTCGAGAACTGTGGCCGGTGTCATATCAACGACAACCCGCGCGGAAACTTTAGCATGGCTAATTTTCGCAGCCTTCTTGCCGGTGGTGACGGAGGGCCACCGCTCAATCCTGGCAACAGCAAGGCAAGTGCGATCGTGAATCGGCTTCGAGGTGATGGGGTCGACGTCATGCCGCCGACAGGAAAGCTGGACGACAAAGAGATCGACACAATCGTGAAATGGATCGAGGAAGGCAGCGCATTTGATGGCGGCGATTTGCAGTTGTCGACCAAATTCGTTGCGGCGAAAGTCAAAGCCGATTCCCAGACTCACGAGGAGCTTGCGGCTGATCGAGAGACGCTGGCAGGCCGAACCTGGAAATTGGTAATGGACGGCGTTGAAAGCAAGACGCTTCCGGGCAAGAATTTTGTCGTTACAGGTTCGACCTCCGAAAGCCGCCTGACCGATGTTTCGCGAATGTGCGAAAAATTAGTTCCCAAGATCGCCAGCTCATTGCGAGCCGACTCGAACAAGCCGCTTGTCAAAGGCAATATTTCGGTTTTTGTTTTCGACAAACGATACGACTTCAGCGAGTTTGGCAGAATGGTCGAGCAGCTGGAGTTTCCCAAAGAGGTTTCTGGCTATTGGGGTTATACGACAATCGATGCCTACGCCACCGTACTGATGACTCGAAACCAGACCGCCGAAGATGTTCAGGCCTCTTTAGCGCATCAAATTGCTGCGGTTCATGTTGCCAGTCTTGCGCCCGATGTGCCTCGATGGTTTGCTGACGGAGTTGGGCTTTGGACGGCCAAGAAGGTAGTCAGCAAAGCCGAAGCGATGAAGTCGCTTGATTCCGATGCCCAGACTGCGATGGCCAATATGGTTAACCCGGACGATTTTGTCACCAATAAAATGCCAGCTGACAAAGCGGCTTTGGTTAGTTACCTCTTTATAAAAAATTTACGTTCGGACTCCAGCTCCTACTCCAAATTGATCAAAGCGATGGGGCAGGGCAAGACATTTGAAAAATCGTTCGTAAGTGCTTTCGGCGGTACACCGAGCCAGATGCTAGGCCAGGAATCGAATACCAAACGAAAAAAGCGGACCAGATAATGATACCGAAAATCATCGGAAGTTTATTGAGCCCTTTATTTGTGAGCTATACTTAAACCAATTCACGCTTACACGGCCACTTTCAAAACAGGGAATTCCAAACAATGATTCGCAAGAATAGCTGGCCCATTTTCATGGGGCTTTTGATTTTGTCATTCGCCACGACTCCCAACGTCGTGAATGCCCAAAAGGGAGAAACCGGAAAGAGCGACGAAGTTGCAGAACGGCTTGCCGCTGCACGAGAGATTTCGGCATCCAGTGGCAAGCCAATCATGGCGATTGTCAGTAACTTGGACACGACCTGACCGCCTTGTGTGGCGGCGATGAAACGATTGTCCACCGACAAGTCGTTGGCCCCATATGCGGCACAGTTTGTGCCAGTAAAGCTTGACATTGGATCTCCTGCCTATCGAAGCTGGCGGAAAGATCTAAAAATGACGGGAGAGAATCCGAGATACCCGTACGTATTTATCGTGCGCTCCGATGGAAAAACGCTTTATGGAGATGGGGGCCTCACGGCTCAAACAAAACTCATTCCGTTGATGGAATCGGCACTTCAAACTTCTGGGCAAATCTTGAATGCACGTGAAGCCGAAACGTTGTCGACAAGCGCCGAGCGTTTCGTGAACTTAAGCGGATCCGGGGATATCGCCGGAGCGATTAAGGCAATCAACCGAGCCGGCCGGGTGGGTACTCCAGGCGCGATCCCAAGTTTCGCCGAGTCAGCCATCAAAGTGAATAAGCTGGTCAAAGAAATGGCGACCGAGGTGATGGGCAAGCTTGAAGAACTTGAGGGCACGATTGAATCGAGCCAATCCACCGAACGTCTCGATGCTGTTTTGGCATCGTTGAAGCTGACGAGCGACTATCGCGATCTGAAGATTCTCAAGCCGGAATTTTCAAAGTTCAAAAAGAAGCTTGGCAAAAATAAAGAGATCAGCCAACTGGTCAAAGAAGCCAAGATCATTAACACGGCCGTGGCCGCCCAATCAAAAACCGCGGTCAAACGTGCAGCGGAAAAACTCAAGGCGCTGATCGATACAACCGAGATCGCGGAAATTAAAACCGCTGCCCAAACGGCACTGGACGACTTGAGTTCGTAGGCTCTTTTGGTCGAGCCTGTTCAGTCCGACTGCATTTGGCAACCCTCCTGCTTCGGGAGGGTCGGACGCGAAGCGGCCGGGGAGCGTTTACAAGCGGAGCACATCAACCCTCCCCGATCAAAGCCGATTTCATCGTCTTTTCTCGACCCTCCCA
>CAYSQZ010000302.1:0-5185 GCA_964433035.1 uncultured Pirellulaceae bacterium
CGTCTGACTGAGCGTCAGCAGCCGATCGTGCGTCGGCAGCTTCCTGTGCTTCAGCGCGGGCGACTGCCTCGGCATCAGCGGCTTCAGCAGCCTGAGCATCGGCTTCACTGCGAGCTGCAGCAGCTTCGCGGGCTTCTCTTTCTGCTTCTGAGTTAGCTTGCAATGCTTCATCAGCTTGAACGTTCGCGGCTGAACGAGCTGCATCTGCTTCACTAGTCTCTGCTTCAGCGAGCGTTTTCGCTTCGGCTGCTTCGGCTGCTTCAGCATCGGCAGTTGCTCTGGCTTCAGCTGCGATAGTTGCTTGAGCGTCAGCTGCTGTTCTTGCGTCAGCCGCTTGTTGGGCCTCTACGCGTGCATCACTTCGAGCGTCAGCTGCTTCGGCCGCTTCTGCGTCAGCAAGGGTTTGTGCGTCAGCTGCTCTGGCAGCTTCAGCTTCGGCTGCAGTTCGTGCGTCGGCAGCTTCTCTAGCTTCGGTTGCAGCAGTTGTCTGGGCATCTGCAGCAACTCGCGCCTGAGCGTCAGCGGCGCTTCGTGCGGCATCTGCTTCAGTCCTTTCAACGCCAGCCAAATCCCTTGCATCGGCAGCTTCACGGGCTTCAACTGCAGCTGTTGCTCTGGCGTCGTCAGCTTCACGTGTTTGAACGTCAAACTCCGCTTGTGCATCTGCGGCGTCAGTCGCCAAGGCATCGGCAGCGTTACGTGCTTGGTTTGATTCACGGATTTCGCTTTGAGCATCGAGCTGAGCGCGATCGGCTTGATCAGCGACCTCATCAGCTGCAAGCTGTGCTTGAACTGCTTCGTCGCGTTCCGCATATGCGATTTCGTCAAGTCTTTCTGCTTCAAGACCGAGGAAGTCCGCTCGCTCACGAGCCTGCAGTGCATCTCTTTCCAGCTGGTCGGCTTGGGCGTCACCGCCACCAACTTGAACGTCACCGTCACCAGCTTGGAGACTACTGCCACCTGGGAAGTCGCCCGTTTGGATTCCTTGGACTTCGAAAACTCCGTCGTCAAACTGGAACTGCTCAACATTTTTAATGATGTCGACTCCATCCGGGCCTGAGACTTCCAATCTGTTGTCGGACAGGCGTGTGATCTCGAATTGATCACTTGTTCCAGAGAATACGGCTGTATCGTACCCTCGACCGCCGATGATTCTGTCGTTTCCAGAACCACCTATTAGCGTATCATCGCCTCTTCCACCACGAATCTTGTCATTACCATCTCCGCCATCAAGAACGTCATCTCCATTCCTGCCTCTCAGGACATCGTCCCCTCGACCGCCATCCAAGCTGTCATCGCCGCGTGAACCTTTCAAACGATCGTCACCGTCGTTGGCTCGACTTTGATCACCCTGATCTTGAACTATCACTCCGTCACCGGCATCGCCACCAACGTTTACAACGCCAGCGTCTTGAACGACTCCGTCTCGGCCCTGTTGTCCTAATAGGTCGCCAACGAGTTGGTCGATTTTACCAGACTCAATATTGTTGTCGAACTGTCCGAACAGTTCTTGAATTCCGGCGTGACCAGCACAAATATCTTCCACTTGCGCGGGGTCAAAGCCATCGGCTCCGAGTGCAGCTCCGAGCTGAGTAGCGGAGTACATAATCCGCTGCTCAAGTAGCTCGATGTTGTAATTTTCTTGTTTAGTAAGTTCTGCTGGAGCTTTTCGGTTTGCGTCAGCAACTAGATTGCGGAGAATAGATTCTAGTTTCATGGGTCTGGGTCCTAGTTGAGGGATGCGTACAAGTAAATCTCGTTTGGAAACTGTACGTCGCACTGAGATCCCAAAAAGTCGGTTTCCGAAATTTCTGGCTGGCGAGACAAAACAATTTGCAACGAAAATTGTTGTGTCGGCTGTGGCGGTATTGCGGAGTTCAATGCCCCTGTTTGGACTAGAAAACCAAACACGTTGACAATTCGCAACACATAAGATGTTAGAAAAGAAACATCCAAGAATGTCCTTCATGTTCAAAACGATTCTGTTTTGAAACATCGATCAAAAAATGATCTATTTGGAGCGCGCATCACACCGATTAGATGGCATGTTCGTGACAGAATTCTCCAATCTGTCAGCATCAACTTCTCAGCGTTTAACGTCTGCGAAATCAGCACGCGCTTAGCAAGCAAATTGATTTGCTAGCCAGAATACTCTCGGCCCGGCCAGGAAGCCCACCACTTCTTGAACAAATCGTACTGAGCTTCAACGAAGCTTTTTTGACTCGCGCTCAAGGCATCGGTTTGGTTAAAGTGATGTTCGTATTCGGAGTCGCCATTGAGTACGAGCAGGTGCTTGTAAAAGAGAACCAAATCCGGGCCCTCGTCGAAGGTCGACAAAACCATGAGCGCTTCATCAAGTTCCTGGGCAAACCGTCGAGCCTGAAAATCTCCAGCGGCAGCAAGCTCGCACAGTTTTACAAAATGAAGAACGACTTCGGGAATCGCATTGCCGATACCGGTAATCGCGCCGCCGGCTCCGCAATTGATGTAACCGTGGAAGACCTGGGTATCAACGCCAACCATCAACGTCAGTGAGTCATCGGCACTGGTGATATGCTGAGCCGCGTAGCTCAGCGACTCCGATCCACCAAACTCTTTGAATCCAACCAGATTTTTAAACTCGCTTCGCAAATCAAAAAACAGATCGGCTTTGGTTTCGAAACCGTAATACGGACTGTTGTAGATTACCGCTGGAATATCTGGAGCTGCGGCGAGGATTGCAGCGAAATGATCCCGTTGAGCGGCGATCGAAGAGCCTCTGGAAAGGACACGGGGAATCACCATCAGGCCCTTGGCACCAACCGAAGCCGCGTGAGCCGTGTGCTCCACTGCAGAGCGAGTGTTGATCGCTCCGGTCCCAACAACTACCGGCACGCCAGCCTCACAAAGGCTTGCAACGCCTTGCTTGCGTTGATCGTCGGTCAACAGTGGCCAATCACCCATCGACCCACAATAAACCATGCCGTTCATGCCCGCTTGCATCAACTGCTGGCCCTTGCTTACCAAAGCATCAAAAATCGGTTTGCGATCCGGGCCACAGGGGGTCATGAGCGCCGGAATACAGCCGGCAAAAATACTGGAGTCCATTGATTGAGTTCGCTTGTTTTGTTTAATTGGTAATGGGAAGGACCGTTAAGATTAAGAGTATCGACCGTTAAGAATATGAATATCCCAACGAAGTTTCTCAAAGCCGGTATTCTAATTCGCTCAGCAGCACATACCAGCCGTAAAAGAACCGCTTACTGGTTATCCACTTTTAAAGCAGGAACGAAGCAGCAGGAACGAAGCCACTAGCACTGCCTGACAATTTCACATTGAACTGAGCGGCAAGGCGCCAGCCGCTGGTAAACACGCATCAAACCGGCGGCTGGCGCCTTGCCGCTCACATTTACAAACAGTGTCTAGTCCAATCCTTCGGTTTCGCTACTGGCAAATCGGTATCCGGCAAGATACTCTATTAAATGGAATCTGTTTCCGCACACAACTTCATATTGGACTGAGCGGCAAGGCGCTCACATTTAGCAGACAGTGCCTAGTCAACCGACGTACGACTTACTTTTGAGACTTCCACGCCTGTTTATCCTGATCACAAAAACCCATGAAAAATCAACTCCGGCTTGTCTGCTACCTGATCACGGTTGTCGCATTGACGCTGGCAACGGGCATGGCTTGCCTATCAAGTGTGCCTCAGGAGAAACCTCGTCGATACAAGCTGGGACCCGATTCACAACGCCAGGAAGGCGTGCCTCAAGGGAAGATCATCAAACATCGATGGCTTGAGAGCAAAGTGTTCCCGGGGACCAAACGCCGTTACTACGTTTACGTGCCGCAGCAATATGACGAAACCAAACCCGCGGCCCTGATGGTTTTTCAAGACGGTCACGCTTACGTCAGCGAGAATGGCGATTACCGCGCTCCAGTAATTTTTGACAACCTGATTCACCGCAATGAGCTTCCCGTCACGATAGGCGTGTTTGTTGATCCGGGTCACAAAAAGGAAGCCTTGCCCGAGAAACCCGGTTGGCAACCTGAACCCGAAAACCGAAGCGTCGAATACGATACGCTCAGTGATGATTACTCGAAATTTCTGCTCGATGAAATTCTGCCGGAAGTCGAAAAGGAGTACAACATCACCGATGATCCTGGCGGCCGTGCGATCTGTGGAGCCAGTAGTGGCGGAATCTGCGCGTTCACCGTTGCTTGGCAACGACCAGACAAATTTGGAAAAGTTATCAGCCATATCGGTAGCTTCACCAACATCCGCCACGGAGACACTTACCCTGGCCTCATTCGAAAAACCGACATGAAGCCGATTCGAGTTTACCTTCAGGACGGAGACAACGATCTGGACAATGAGCATGGCAATTGGCCTTTGGCGAACAAGCAGATGTATGCGGCCCTGAAATTCAAAGACTATGACGTCAAACTGGATTGGGGGCAGGGCGGTCATAACGGAAATCATGCCGGTTCAATTTTTCCTGACGCGTTGCGTTGGATCTGGCGTGACTACGAAGGCATCGAACCAAAACTGGCGATCATGCCCGAAGTTCAATCTGCGCAATGGGCGGTCAAGTGGTGGATGCCTCGGCATGAAGCCAAACTTGCCGAGCGTAAATCAATGAAACAGGTTGACTTGTTGATGATCGGCGATTCAATCACACACGGATGGGAGAACAAAGGCAAATCCGTTTGGGATCGTTACTACGCCAACAGGAATGCTTTGAATATAGGGTTCAGTGGGGACCGAACCGAACATGTCGTCTGGAGATTTCAAAACGGCGCGATCGACGATATCAACCCAAAACTGGCTGTCTTGATGATCGGGACCAACAACACAGGCCATCGTAAAGAGAACCCACAGCATACCGCAGTGGGAATTCGTCGCGTGATCAACGAGCTCCATTTACGGCTTCCCAACACAAAATTATTGCTGCTGGGTGTCTTTCCTCGCGGCGCCGACAAGGAAGATGAGCTACGACAAATCAATGACCAAATCAACGAAGTCATTTCAGGCTACGCTGATGAGAAGAAAATCTGGTATCTCGATGTTAGCGACAAGTTTCTCGAGGACGCTGACGTGCTTCCCAAATCGATCATGCCCGACCTGCTTCACCCCAACGAAAAGGGCTACGAAATTTGGGCTGAAGCAATGGAGCCCATGATCAAGACGCTTTTGGGCGAAGAC
>CAYSQZ010000303.1:0-5176 GCA_964433035.1 uncultured Pirellulaceae bacterium
CATGGCACCCGTTTTGCTATTCATTTCAGTTTTGACGGACCACTAGCCATTAATCCGTTCGCGAATCACCTGCTCGCACTCATCGATCTTCACTCGCACTTGCTCCAGAGAATCTCGATCGCGAATGGTTACTGTTTGATCTTCTAGTGTTTGCCCATCAACGGTAATGCAATAGGGTGTACCGGCTTCGTCTTGTCGTCGATACCGCCGGCCGACGGCGCCTTTGGAATCGTAGAAGACTTTGAAGTGCTTTTTCAAATTCAGGTAAACGTCTTTGGCGATTTCAGGCATGCCATCCTTTTTGACCAGCGGGAAAATCGCAGCTTTGATCGGAGCCAGTCGAGGGTGGAATTTCATCAACGTTCGGGTCTGCATCTTGCCTTTGTCGTCGGGCTGCTGGTCTTCGGTGTAGGCTTCGCAGATAAACGCCAGCGTGGCCCGGTCAGCGCCGGCTGAAGGCTCGATCACATGCGGCGTGTACTTTTCGTTAGTCAGATCGTCACGATAAGAGAGATCCTTGCCACTGCCTTTCCATTTTGGCTTGCCCTCGGCGTCGAGTTGAAGCGTCAACGGGTTGGACTTTTCGTCAAGCTTACCTTCCATGTGGCTGCGAAGATCGAAGTCACCCCGATGAGCGACGCCTTCGAGTTCACCGTATTCGCCCTCGGCCATGAACGGGAACGCGTATTCGATGTCCGCGGTGCCAATCGAATAGTGGGCCAGTTCCTCTTTGTGGTGTTCTCGCATGATCAGGTTTTTTTCGCTGATGCCCATGTCGTGATACCACTTCAAACGGCGATCGCGCCAGAACTTGTACCAGTCCTGAGATTCGGTTGGATTACAAAAGAACTCGATCTCCATCTGCTCAAATTCACGCGAGCGAAACGTGAAGTTACGCGGAGTAATTTCGTTTCGAAAGCTTTTACCAATCTGGGCGATGCCCAGCGGCAATCGGTGCCGAGTGCTATCGAGAACGTTCTTGAAATTAACGAAGATACCTTGAGCGGTTTCAGGTCGCAGGTATGCAGCGCCTTCTTCACCCGAGAGGGCACCCACATAGGTCTTGAACATCAAATTGAATTCGCGCGGCGCGGTTAGAGAACCAAGCTCTTTGGCATCCGGGCCGAGGACTTCATCAAAGCTCTCAATCTCTGTCAAACAAGTTGAGTCGCCATCCCATTTCAGGTCGTCGATGTTTTTATTTCGCAGTTTGAAGAACTTGAGCGCTCGCTTGGTCATGTACTCTTGTTCTTCATCGCTGGCCGGTGCAGTGACAAAGATCTTCTTACCTTTGGCTTCGACCCAGCGACCATTAAGCTGATCGTGCCGGTATCGCTTTTTCGTTTCCCGACAATCAACCATGAAGTCGTGAAACAGATCGTAGTGGCCACTGCATTTCCAGACTTGCGGATGCATGATGATCGTGCAATCGAGGCCTTCCATCGCGTAAGGCGAAGGTGCGCCCGAAAGCGTGCTCATGTCGTCATGCGCACTGACCATGTCGCTCCACCAGGCTTCTTTAACGTTTCGTTTGAGCTCAACGCCAAGTGGGCCGTAGTCCCAGAATCCCTGTAAGCCGCCGTATATTTCGCTTGATTGAAACAGAAAGCCGCGGCGTTTGCAGAGAGATACGATCGATTCCATATTCATGGGTCAGGTCCGGTTTGCGAAAATAAATTGTGATGTTGATGTGGAACAGGTCGTAAGCGACACTTCAAGAATCGCCAATTTTATTGGCAATCGGATCACTTCAGAAGACCCAGATATTGCTAAATCAGTTGTATCGACCATTTCTCCAGATCAAGTTCAGGAACAACAGGAACTTTGTCGATCTGTGAGGCAAACACAATGTCCGGGTCATGACCAATCCTTACCAAGTTGATCCCACCGCGGGCGTTTCGGAAAACGTCGGCCAGCGTTCCAGAGGATCCGTCGGCTTGGTCTACGTTTCGTTTAGTATTTTGCCAGTGGTTCAGTGCGATGCCGGCTGTGTCGGTTAGCTTACCGACCGGTTTGCCGGCCGCAGTTCTGGCTTGGATCAGATGATCCATCAGGGCACCACCAAAGATGACGTCTTCGCTGGTTATCCAGCCGTCGGTTCCTGAGCAAACGACCGTCACCAGTGGCTGATCTATCAGGACATCGGTTAATGCTGTCAGGTTCACCATTGCTCCGATCAGCACACGTTGGGCGCTGCGGCAACGTTCCATCGCCACGGTTCCGTTGGTTGTGGCGAGGATCAACGTCTTTTCAGCTATCACCTCGGGCGTGTACTCCACGGGAGAGTTGCCGTTATGAAATCCATCGACGATCTTGCCGCCCCGCTCTCCTCCAAGCAACGCTTCACCGGTATGGGCCGTGTGAGCGGCGTGGGCTGCTTCGATGCTTGGTTGAGGAAGCACTTTTGCGGCTCCATTGTGGAGCGCATGGATGATCGTCGTAGTGGCTCTGAGGACATCGACGACCACAACGGTTTTACCCGAGAGAGACTCTGGCTCAACTAAGCTTGGAAGCAGTGCAACGTCCAGAACGAATGATTTAGTCGATGAATTGGATGTCATTGTTAATGAGAATATGGGCCTTACGCGGTATCGCCTGTTACTCCGATTTTTTCGGGCTTTCGGTACGCTGGAGTTAATGTATCCTTACAGATTCGGTCAGTATTGGTAAGGCTAGTCCGTTCGGCTTACCTGTAGCGATCACGGCGCGGATCTCCGTGAGAAAACGGACAAAACGACGCTACACACAAACTAGGTGCGTCTAAGATTGTGACCGATCCAAACTCAAGATCAGCAGATTCATTATGGTTGTCGACAAATCCAACGAACGTGTCCGTAAAATGTTTGGCGAGATTGCGCCCAACTATGACCGGATGAACCATTTGCTTTCGATGAACGTCGATCGCTACTGGCGTTGGAAAGCGGTTCGGAAACTTGCACCCAACCGTACCGATCCGATTCTCGATGTCTGCACCGGGACGGGAGATTTAGCGTTCTCGTTTCACAAATACACCGAGGGCCAGGTGCCAGTGGTGGGATCTGATTTCTGCTTTGAGATGCTTGAAGTCGGACGTCAGAAAAGCAAAAAAACCAACCGCGATGTGGAGTTCGTCGAAGCCGACGCCCAAAACTTGCCTTTTGAAGACGGCCAGTTTCAAGTCGTCTCGGCAGCCTTCGGGTTGAGGAATGTCGCCAACACCGATGAGGGTCTCCGAGAAATGACACGAGTTTGCAAGCCCGGTGGTCAAGTGGCAGTGCTTGAGTTTTCAGTTCCCCGCCGCCAGCCCATCAAAGGCATGTACGGGTGGTATTTTAAAAATGTGTTGCCGAAGATTGGTCAGATGATGGCGCGTAACAACTCTAGCGCCTACAATTACCTTCCCGAAAGTGTCGGTGAGTTCCCGTGCTACGAAAAACTAACCGAGCGGATGCTCTCGGCGGGCTTGTCAACGGCAAAGTTTTATCCACTTACTTTCGGGATCGCAACGCTGTATCTGGGCACCAAATGAAAGGCCGCTGTGGTTTTAATTGTTAGTTTGTAGTGCTCAACAGATTTTATTGAATTGGTATTCGTTTCCTGCCCAAAGTAAATCAAACTATGGCCAATTCGGCCACCAACCAGAGACGCTCATTAAAAATGAATTCCTTGACCGCCACTAACATCAACTCCCTCGGGCTCACCTCATGAGTTTTGATGTTCGCGAAAAATTTGCTTCTGCTTTGCAGTCGCAGATTTTTAAAAAGCTTGATTCACTGGCGGATTCGACGTCCCAGTTTCCCGTTGCGTTGAAGTTCCCAACGTCTGAGCCGATGGGATGGATGCTGTTGTCCGCCAATCCTCAAACAGCGCGGGTGGTTTGGTCCGACCGGGATGGATCTGATCACATTGCCGGGATCGGAGTCGCACACACCGTCGATGTGGAATTTGGCGGCCAAGTTGTGAATTGCCTGGATCGCTGCCGTGCGGTTCTCAATGGTAACTCTGAACTCCGCTTCTTCGGCGGTTTGTCATTCGATGGCGGCGACGCTTGGTCAACACTGGGCGCTGGGAAATTTGTCATTCCAAGAATTACGGTTTCCCAGGACCAGCTTACGCTCGCGATCATGAGCCAGGAAGATATTGAAAAAGCGAAATACGAAGTTCAGCAATTTTGTTTTGACAACGCTCAGCCAACAGCAACTGCCAAGCCGATCAAAACCCGACTAGTGCCAGAGGCTGAGGGTTGGCAATCACAGGTCAGCGAAGCGCTTTCGCTAATCCGCGACGAAGTCCTGGAAAAAATTGTCCTTTCTCGAAAAACAATTCTCGAATTCGCTCAGCCGCTAGATCCAATTTCGCTGACGTCACAGCTCGAAAATGCCACTCACGATTGCTTTGTTTTCTGTTTTAATTTTTCGCCGGGGACTTCATTTCTGGGTGCCACACCAGAGTGTTTGTTCTTTCGACATGGAGACGTTTTGAATAGCGAAGTGATCGCTGGTACTCGTATCCGCGGGCGTGATCGGAAAGAAGACGAACAACTGGCCAGCGAATTGCTCAGCAGCGACAAAGATCAGCGAGAACATGAAATTGTCCGCAAGAGCATTCGACAGAGACTTCATAAGTACGTCGATCATCTCGAAGTTGACCCCGAAGCGTCAATTTTGCGGTTGGCAAGAAAGCAACACCTGCGATCCAATGTTAGTGCCACGCTAAAGCCCAACGTTCACGACGGTGTGTTGATCCAGAGGCTTCATCCGACACCGGCAGTCGGCGGCTATCCAACCGATAATGCGCTACGTGAGATCGCGCGGATCGAATCGTTCAATCGAGGTTGGTATGCGGCGCCAGTCGGATGGATCGGTTGTGACAAAACACACTTCGCTGTCGCAATCCGATCGGGCTTAATTGAGTCCAATCATTTGTCGCTCTTTTCAGGAGCCGGAATTGTACGCGGCTCTGAGCCGGAGAAAGAATGGCTTGAAGTCCAAAACAAAATTCAGGATTTCATGAGCGTCTTGGAGTAGACTTAAATTTTCCTTTCGCTCCGCGAAAGATGCGTAAGTCGCGCTACTTTCACGGAGAGGCCGACATTTTATTGGTACCCGAAGAGGCTGTGATTTTATGGCAATTGGATTTATCAATGTCACCCTCCCTCTGGGAGGGTCGGAGAATTCGCTTGCGAATTGGACGGGGA
>CAYSQZ010000304.1:0-5159 GCA_964433035.1 uncultured Pirellulaceae bacterium
TAGTTGCCTCATGCGTTGTCGATACGAGTCGAGTGCCTGACACTTCGAACTAACAAAACAAAACCAGTTTTGAAACCACTTCTACTCAATCACCCAAACCAGCGTTTGCTCTTTGTCGGTGGATCGCTTCTCGAAAATACGAAGCGGTGGTCTGGACGTGAAATAGCTGGTGTGACCTTCAAGCGTTGGGCTGTTATCAACCGTAAAGTGCGGAATCTTGAATTCCTTGGTGCTGTCCCGAAGCGCTTGCCGGTACTCTTTGGCGGATGGGCCGTTTGGATCGCCTTTGGTGTCGACAGTGGTTTTCAGATACGTTTGTGGACCCGAAGCGATTGCTTCTGCATCGCCCTGTTGGGCCGCTCCATCCTTGTCAGGTTTGTAGTTTCGGAATATCAAATGCATGCTATGCTGGCCTGAGCTGAATTCGTTCTCCTGCAGCAGTCTTAAAGTTTTGCCGTCTGAATCGCGCAATTCGAGCTTGGCCGTCAAAGTTTCGCCATCGGGAACCACGACCCGCCAGTTGTGCCAGTTGCGCTCAGAACGCCCACCGGCGACTGTGACTTCACCTGGTTTGGCTGAAACGGGTTCAAACTTTGCGGACTGATCGACAACAACTTCATAAAGCGGTTTACCATCAAGGGTTTGTGAAGGTTCTCCGTAGAACTTTCCGTTTGCTCGGTCCCAAACGAATGACTGCGGAACCTGCACGCCCGATTTGTTCTTACCTGTCGCTTTATTGAAACCAACCTGGCCATACTCGGAAAACGGAGATTTTGATCCCTCAGAAACTGCGAATGAGAAGTTGACGGCGCCCTGATAGTGGACGGTGAGCGCCGGTTCATTCGGTTCGTCGACTTTGTACCAACGAGTGGATTCGGAATAAGGCGGGTGTGATTCGCCGCCATGAACCCGAACGAAATAATCGAACGTTCCGCCGAGATTGAGAAACTGAACATTACGGTAATGGTAGTACTGGTTGGCCTCGTCACCGATTGCGGCGGTAAGGGTTCCTTCCCGATCGAAGATAAATACGACTTCAGGAATATTCCCACGTTCAGGATTGTCTTTCCATTTCGCGCCTTTGGGCCGAACGGTCGCCAAAGCAATAACGCGTTCGCCAGATCGAGTTTCAATTTTTTCGATTGCTATCCCGCCTTGGAATCGATCGTTGACCCAGTTTCCTCGTTTATGCACACCACTTGAATTTATCCCAGAATTCAATTTCAGCGGTGCGGCCAGGTCGTACTCGTTGGCGGCCAAGAGTTGCTTTAACGTGACCAGGCTCTTCTGCGTCAGCATGTTTTGTAAAATCTCTTGCTTGGACGCGCCGTCGGTTGACAGGATGTCGAGATACTCGACTTCGGCCATGTTATAGCGGTCACCGTTTTCAGGCAGCCCGTCCCATGTCACTTTGAATCCCAAACCATCCGGCTTTGCGGGAATCACCAGCGTCTTGTTTGCAGAACTCTGTTTGCCCAATTCGCCGACCACGCCTTCAATCTTCACGGCAAGCAACGCAACTTCGCCGTCGTCGATTTTCTTGGGAAACAAGAGTCGTACATTTCCCTCGGCGTCGGTATTGCCTTTGGCAGTTTCACCAAACCTTCGCACTGACCACTGTTGCCAATTCGGATCCTGGGCATCCGATGCAATCCCAGTGATCGTAAGCCGCATGTCTTTTATTGGTTTCCCGTCTTTGCCGACGACTGTCAGTTCCCGAGCCACCGGGCTCCGGTCACGCTCCATCGTGATCGTCATCTTCTTGACTTTTCCAGGAGTCATCTTGCCGGTCAGCGCGTATCGTTCGGGTCGCCGAGGATCGGATGTTGGAAACGCAGACATCACATAGCCATTTGCCTCTACCTCGAATGACTCGCTGAGGTTGGGAAGGTTTCGAACTCGGGCTAAACCGTTCTCGTCGGTTTTCACATGGAGATACGAGCGACTCGCGAAAGTCGCGAAATTATCTGGTTTGGGAGATATCACAGGATCGTGCCCCGGACCAATGACTACCGAAATATTTCCCTGGCCATTTTTTCGCACCAGGTTGTTGGTATACATTTCCCAACCTGGAATGATGTTATCGCCGAAGAGTTTGACGTTGGGTGATATCGATACCTCGGCGCCGATAATCGGCTTCCCGGCCGGATCAACGACTCGAACGTCCAGCGCCGCGGTTTGGCGACAAGGAACCTTGATCTGGATTGGGCTCCGCGCTGAATCGAGATGGTACAGCTGAGGTTTTTGCTGAGGTCTGTGCTTGTCCCATTGGAAAGCCCACTCGATTTGCTGTGCACTGGGCGCACCGTGTTGTTTGGCGTAAGCCTCAACGGCTTCTCTGGTTGTCGACACGGATTGCCAGCCATCGCAGAGTACTAAAATTCGAGCGTGTGTGTCGCGTGGCAGCGACTCAAAAACGAACGTTCCATCCGGCTTGATTCTGGTATGCTCGGACCACTCCAAGCCCCTCTGGGCATTTTGTTCCAGACCGCGGACGAAAACGTGCACGAATCCGTTTTTAACCGGACGCGGTACTTCGTCGCCAAGCACACCCTCGAGTCGCGTGCCGATCTTAAGCTGGGGATGAACGAAGCCTTCCTCGTCTACGGTCATTTTGTCTTCCAGATCGATGAGATCGCTGAACAGGATCGGAGTGTCCGGATCGCTGCCGTCAACGACCCACATCCAGCGTCGGCTAGGAGGTAACAGAGGAGAAACCTGCGTCCCGTCGGCCTGTTTCTCAAACTCACGGTGGGTAATGCTGGCACGCTCGACAAGCGGAAACGCATCTGGAAGCAATTTGTTGTTTTCATTGGTCGCGCGAACTCGCACGATGCGCCCGGATTTCATTTTGACTTCGATGTCTTCGCAGAGCTTGAAACGTTCGTTGAACCTGACGTAGTTCTCGGCTTCGACGTCCAACCAGAAGCTCGTTGTCCCCGTGGGAAGTTTGATTTTTATTTTTCCCAGCTCATCGGCAGGTACGCCTCTATCGAGTGATAAAGAACCATGGTTGCCACGCAGGTCCGCTAGACTGCCTACTTGAACCAACGCGCCGGGGATAGGTTCGCCTTTGTCGTTCTTTACTTCACACGAAACGGTAACCAGTTTGTCCCAGTCCAGTTCGTACTTAATACCTTTTCTCGTTATGAATCGGTTTTTCTGCCCGATGAAGCAATGGTCATCATTGGGAATGGTCGTGTCGCCGGTGGCTGCGCCGGTTTGGGGTGCTTCTTTTTCTTCAGCGGTAGCAGCGCCTGAAGTTTCCTGCTTTACGGCTGCGCCGGCTCGTTGGGCCGGTTGGACGAGCACGCAAAGCAATCCGATGGCAGCCACAGCTAACAAGACAGTCAAGCTTTTACGAAGTGATTTTGGCTCGTTGAGTTGTCCGGCTTTTAACCAGCTAAGTCGTTTAAGCATTAGTGAACGCTGGGCCATCGAAAGCGATACCAGCGCAGCGTGACGTTTTGACGAAAGCGGATGTTGCGCTTCGCGAATGGCGAGGGCCCACCGAGCCAGTTGACGGCGATATGATTGGGGATCGCCGGCAATCTGGCTGGCTGCGGCGTCGCAACGATGCTCACAAGCGAGACGATGTTGGCGGTTGAGGATTGTGACTAGTGGATGAAACCACCAGACAGCCAGAGTGAGTTGTCCAAACGCATCCCAGAAAGCGTCACGTGATTTAGCGTGGGTCAGTTCGTGGGCAAGAATCATCTCGGTTTGCGCTGAAGACAATTGACTCTCTGATTCCAACCAGTTCTTTGGGAACAAAAGGATGGGCTTGAGCCATCCGATCGTGCAGGGGCCGGAGATTTCATTCGAAACGCGCAAGGAAGGAAGCTGTTTGATCTCCAGTCGTTTGGAAACGTGTTGTAGCGCAGAGGACATTCGATTGTTGGATCGCTCGCTTCGTCGAACCACCATTGCCGTTCGGATGATCCGAATCGCGAAACGGATTAGAAGACAGGCAGCAACGGCCAACCAAGTTGCCGCAAGCCAAGTAGTGGCATAAGACCAAAACGTTGTAGCGCTGGTTGTTGAGACGGCGTGAACTGGTTTGGCGAGATCGACGCTGCCGGTCTTCGGAGGGTGGGAGCTTGCGGGCGATTGTGGCGAACTGGGAGTGGATTTTGGATTGGTTGCTGCCTGCGCCTGAGAGAACAAAGCTTCGGAATCTTCAGGACCCTCCGGATGTTCATCGAGGCTTTTTTGAGGGTTGGTGGCAGGGTTTTTCAGTTCGTCCCGGCTTGTTTCAATTTCCAGTTGGCTCAATTGGTTTCGACCGAAATTTGGGTGTTTCCCCGGAACCTTGACTTGGGCAACAGGTCTTGAAGATTCGCCTGAAGCTTGTTCTTCGACGTCTGCTGTTGCGATGTCAGTTTTGTTGGGCAAGATTGGCAAGTTCAATGACCAGCCCAACAGGATCAGTAGCGGACCAATCCACATCGCCACAAGCAGGCAACGTGCGATCAGAATTGACAGCGAGGGCGCTTGTTTGCGAACAAACCAGATGGCAGTCAAGCCAAATCCCAGCAGCAAAGAAACTCGCAGCAGCATGATGATAATTTCATAGTTGATCATTTGCCTTCCTCCTGCGCGGCGATCTCTTGGAGCTCACTAAGCTCTTGATCTGAAAGATTCTCGATACTTGCCAGTTCCATCAGCAGTTTTCCGGTTGAGCCATCGGCGAACACGTCCGCGATCCGACCAACCATTCGCTTAAGCAGCGTTTCCCTGCGAACGCGTGGCGAATACAAAAACGCTTTGCCTGACTTCTTCCGCTTAAGCAATCCGTTCTCAACCATCGAGACAAGCACGCTTCGAAGCGTCCCGTTGTCGATCTCCCATTGGAACGCCGCTTGGATCTCGGCGGGTTTTCGAGGTGCCTCCTGCCACAACAACCGGAAAACCTCGAGTTCGTTTTCATTGAGCTTCACGGGAATCCTCGTTCGTTTGGGCTATCTGATCATCGCGTATGAACCAAGGCGTCGCAGCAAATTCACTTGGGTCGGCCCTGCATTGGTTGATCGCAATAAGTGTGATGGTTTCACACATGGAGGGCTGTGTCAAGGAAAATATGTGAAGAATTCACACTAAAAGAATGCATGACGGCTACCTCTACCTTTGTCGTCCTAGTCGAAATTCGCTAGTGGTCC
>CAYSQZ010000305.1:0-5139 GCA_964433035.1 uncultured Pirellulaceae bacterium
GGGCTGGATAAACCAGCAGCCCGCGCAAACAACTTGTTGCATCCAAGATAATTTAATTCTTTGTCTTTCCAGAATACGCACTGAGGAATCGTATCGAGAACTTTTTGCAACAACGCAGTTGAACCGCCAAATCGGTTTAGCGAGTCGCCAAGTCCGGCGACAAATTCCGAGTCTTTCGAATTGAGTTTTGAGAAAGGCATGTCGTGAAGATGAGAAGAAAGGAGGGAGATTAGATTGCCCAATCGACCTTCTTGCGGCTTACAAAAAGTCCCTAAATAGGCACCTAAACCTAGTTTTCCAATCGTAGCTAGGGAAGCAAATTCCCGAGATGGGAACGATTTTCAGAAAAAATCTAGCGTCTTCACCCCTTACTTGGTTGCTCTAATCGTTACAGTCGGCAACTGATTTTTGGCCAAAAAAGAAAGCCTCGCCTGCCAACCCCTGCTATCGAGTGGCAAGCATCTGGCTACGCTCGCCAGGACGCGGGATCCATTGTTGCCCGCCTTCTGCGGAAAGTGGCTATGCCACGGTCGACCAGAAACTCACCAATAACTCAGTCATCGTACTCTTGCGACCCCGGTTCGAACCTTACGAACGGGTCAATGCAAAGCCGCTGCTTGGGGTAGAACGGTTGGAAGTGGTTTTCCTGCCAACGAAAGCCGAGTTAAACCGTACCTGCCTAAATCGAGTTTTGTGCAGTCCCGATTTTTCTGGCAAGGAAATTAACTAACCCAAGGAGTTAAGTAAGAGGCTCATCGGGAAGATCCAACAGGCTGGCCACCATGCTTCCGGATTGGAATTCCTTTGGGTTGACCGGCAACGTTAAACTGTGAGTCTCGGCAGTTCCAGCGGGGGCGAAGTTCGACCAGTCGTAGTCATCAGCTTCCGGCTTGCCAAAAATGTATCCTTGCAGCATGTCGGCGCCGAATTGCTCGATACTCTTGACTTGAGCTATCGTTTCAACACCCTCAATGATGGTAGTGAAGCCCAGATTCTGAATCATTTGCAGGACGGAATTGAAAAGCAGTTGGTCTCCCCAAAGCAACGATTTGTCGAGTTTAACAACGTCAATGGGAAGCTCGCTTAAGCGGCTAAGGTTTGAATAGCCCGATCCAAAGTCATCCAGGAAAGTCTTGATTCCGATCTTGGAAAGCCGAGACAACACAGAGAATGCGACTTTGCTGTCCAGGTTGGCGTCTTGCTCGGTTAGCTCCAAAGCGATCTGCTGCGGATTGATTCCAGCATTTCGAATCGTACTCTCCACACGGTCGCAGAATCCTTGCTCGACGATTTGACGATAACTCAGGTTTACCGAAACGAATTGACCACTGTCGCACTTTTGTGAAACAAAGTCACAAGCTGACTCGACTATTTGATAACCAAAAGGAACGATCGCCCCGCCCTTTTCCAAAATAGGAATGAACTCTTCCGGCGAAACGCTCTTTCCATCCAAGTCCCAGCGAGCAAGCGACTCAAAGCCAACGATTTCATAAGAGTCACGGTGCAGATTTGAAACAATGGGTTGGTAGCTCTGACGGATTTTCGAGCAGTTCTCACGGAAATTGAGTGCACACTCGATCCGACGCTTACGCGCCATCGATTTTCCAATGCCAGCCTTAAAAAACTCAGCGGAAGAGTTGTTACCCTGGTCGCAATTTTGATTCCCTTTTTTGGCCTCGTACATTGCAAAATCAGCGTTTCGAATCAACTCCGAAACAGTTTGTCCGTCGCCGGGGTAGACCGCGACACCGATGCTGCAGCCAACTTGCCAACTGGTCTCTTTGATCTTGATTGGGTCACTGAAGATTTTGAAAATGCGATCGATGGCTGTCATCGCTCCAGCTTTTCCAATTTTTGGTAATAATGCCAAAAACTCATCGCCTCCGACGCGAGCAAGCGAAGTACCAGAGCGGAAAATATTCTGGAGACGTCGGCCGCACACTCTGAGAATCTCGTCTCCAACCAAATGGCCAGCGGTATCGTTGATAACTTTGAAGCCGTTGAGGTCAATAAAGACAATACTGAACTCACCTCCGGTTTGCTCCGCGATTTTAAGTTGATAATCGATACTCGACTCGAGTTGTGAGCGATTGGACAATCCGGTCAACGAATCTGTTGTTGCAATGACCGATAGATGGTTCACCGCATCCTCGAGTTTACTCTGTGTCTTTCTAAGCTCGGTGATGTCGTGCAGAGTACCAACGAGTAGCAGTTCGCCGTCTTCGGTTAGGTAGGTATTTTTTATCGTATGAATATTTCTAGCAACATTAGATGCGTCAGTGAGTAGCTCTTCGTAAGACACTTCCGTTTTTGAATTGAAAACCTGTTCGTCACCTGCACAAAACTCTTCCGCTTCTTCGAGGGGATATAGATCGAAATCGGTTTTTCCTATCATTTCGGCAGGCGAGAACCCAACGAGTTCGCACAACGCATCGTTAACCAATAGAAACTCGCGGTTGCGATTTTTCACGAAAAGCGGCGTGCCGCATTTGTTGATTAGCTCCAAAAGAAGAGCTTGGTCAATGCGGGCGGGAATATCGGATTGACGCGTGAGTTTGTTTGGCGTTGGCATAAAATTTGACCGGGAAGTGAAGGCAAATATGTCCGTGCTGAAGTCTACAACCCAAGTTCCCCTAGCCGAGAAAATTGCTCATTGGCAGCGCGAGTTGCCTGTCTTTATATTCGCGATTTAACGACGTTTCGGATATTGACGTTGGGTTATTCAATTTTCAGGTAAGACGTGCGACCAAGCGGGCTTTTTGTGAGCCATCAAGCAAACCGCTTCATTAGACACGCTTTTGAGCCAAGGCGCGAATTCCACTGCCGCTCGTCCGCCGCCCCCAATTGCTTCGCCTCGCGGTTGATCTCCTCCAGCCGCGAACGTCACTGCCGCAGTCAAAACCCGTCTTTCCAAGAGTGACGGCGCGAATACTCGATCATTCTCTGGCCTGTGGACAAACGGTCTCGCGTAGGTTGAGCCTTAGAGCGGATCTTTCGCAATCACGAGGCTGCAGTTGGTCCCACCGAATCCGAAGGAGTTACTCAACGCAAATTTGATGTCAGCCTTTTCGGTTTCTCGCACGATTGGCAAACCTGCCAATTCGGGATCGGGGTTTTCAAGATTGATGTTTGGCGCCAGAAAGCCATCCTTCATCATCAACAGGCAAAAGATCGCTTCGTGCGCCCCTGCAGCGCCAAGAGCGTGGCCAGTCATCGATTTCGTTGAAGAAAATTTTGGCAACTTGTCTCCAAAAACATCCTTGGCTGCTTTCAGCTCAATTCGGTCGCCGACAGGAGTCGAGGTGCCGTGGAGATTCATATAGCCAATGTCAGATTTGTTGATGCCAGCATCCATAATTGCCGCCGACATGGCACGCTGCGCGCCAACGCCGCTTGGAACGACCATTTGATCCCCGTCGCATGACGCAGCAGCACCAGCGATAACCCCGTGAATAGTTGCACCGCGAGCGGTGGCCGTTTCGAGGTCTTCCAAGACAAGCACACCAGCACCACCGGAGATAACAAACCCATCTCGGTCCTGATCCAAGGGGCGCGATGCCCGTTCGGGAGTGTCGTTGAAGTTGGTAGATAGCGCGTTCATCCCGTCGAATGAGCCCGAAGAGTAAATGTTGACGTCGTCAGCTCCACCGACAAATATCCGTTTCTGTCTGCCCGAGCGGATCGTATCGAGTCCCAACATGATTGCGTGAGCTGACGTAGCACAGGCAGAGGTAATCGAAAATGAGTGCCCGTGAATTTGAAAAATGCTGCCGATATTGGCGGTCAGCGAAGAGCCCATAATCAAAGGCACATGATAAGCACCGACTTTGGCCGCGCCACGTTTTTCCAAGCGATTACACATGAAGAAAACGTCTGTGATACTTGCACCAGCACCGGTACCGACGATTACGCCCGTATCTGGAGACTGGACTTCTTCGTCGGTCAGTCCAGCATGATCAATCGCATGTTGAAGTGCTCCTGCCGCCAGCAATGCGGCGTCGCAAAGGAAACGGCTTTGCTTTCGATCGAACATCTCTTTGAGACCTTCAAGCGAAACGTTTCCCGCAACCATTGACTTAAATTTGTGTGGACTCCAAGTCTCGCGCGTTGAGATGATACCGGATTTTCCGGCTTGAAGCGCTAAAGAGTTGGCGTCACCACCAATTCCTATCGCGGAGTTAATTCCGTAACCGGTGACTGCGATTTGCCGCTTCGACATCGTCGTTTCGAAAGAAATTAGTGTACTTGTGGCCGCCTACAAAGGCGGAAGACCAAATTGGTTGGGGTGGGTGGCCCTACAGTGTATATCCCACTCTCGTATCTGGATAGTCAAATACAAATTTTTGACTTGTTCATCGCCGCAACCCGCAAAAGGCTTGATTGGGTGTTCGGCCAACCTTGCTCAGCTCCGGCCGGTAAACTTGAAATCCATTTCCTTTAACCCTTAAAACACCTCCGCGATTATCGAATAGACTCGCCAGTCCCGGTGGGAGCGAAATTGGCATTTGACAAGCTGCAAGCGTTGCCGCATCGGAGACTGGATTCGGCTTCGAGTTCCGCAGAATACTTGACAGGCGATGAAGACAAAATTTCGTTAGGCAAATTCGCCGAGATAGAAACGGTTGTTGACAGTCGTGTGCAGTATCGGTCGATTCAAAATTCGGGCAAGTTTGAGAGACCGGGACATGCTTTGAGCATTTGGTCGAGTACACGCGGTGGGCAGGCACTTGTCAGCAAGCACGTGTCGTGCGGGCATGTGACTTTACGCTAGACCAATGGGGCTAGGCGGGCTTCAGGAAAACAGGACGTTCAGTACCGCCAGAACACTTTCTTTGTGTGATCTGCAGTCCGAACTTGCGGGAACTTCGGCCAAAGGGACGCAAAGGAGCGGTAAGCAAATGCACAAAAAAGGCCCTTCGAATTTCGAAGGGCCAAAGTGGAGACGATCGGGCTCGAACCGACAACCCCTACCTTGCAAAGGTAGTGCTCTCCCAATTGAGCTACGTCCCCAGTGATGGGATGGTTTGAGTTGTAAAACTCGTGACCAATTCGGTCAGTGGGCGTGCCAGAATTCGAATCTGGGACCTCGTCGTTATCAGCGACGCGCTCTAACCAGCTGAGCTACACGCCCGAATCAAC
>CAYSQZ010000306.1:0-5128 GCA_964433035.1 uncultured Pirellulaceae bacterium
GAGAACCACGAGCGTTTAAAAATCGAATTTGTTATTCCAAACGTTTAATTACTGGCCAAGATATCAATGAAGGGTTGAATGTCAAAAAAGTCAACCAATCCGTCTTGATTGGTATCCGCTTCGTTTTGAAACTCTTGGTTGGCTAGAACATCAATGAAGGGTTGAATGTCAAAAAAGTTAATCACAGCATCCATGTTGACATCGCCAATAAGAAAATCAATCGGCATGGTGGCCCCCTCAATCTGAACAGTAATGCTCTGTAAGCTGACTGAACCAACGGTTGCTTCAATCAGCAAAGTTTCCCCGGCTGCTAGGAACATGCCATTGGGAGTACCGCCAGTGATGAAGCTGAAAGAGTCGCTCGAAGGTGTGTCGGCGTCAGTAATAAGGGTGTCGCCAAACTGGAATTCCTCAATTTCTTCAATGGTAGATAAACCTTGCAGGTCAACCTCCTGAATGAATAGGTTTTGGCTAAAGGAAATCACGAGTGACTCATTAAAGTCAGCATCGAAATCAACAAACCCATCGTCAAAGCCGCCACTATTAATACCCAGGCCAAGTGCAGCAGATGGACTCGTATTTATAGTTGGCCCATTGGTTCCTGTGAATGAGTTAACGGTAAGGAGCAGTTGCTCTGCTCCCGCTCTTTCGTCCTCCTCTACAGGAACAGAAAATGGTAAGCCAGAAATTTCACCTGTATCTGGATTTACTAAAATGCCCGCTAACGTAGCATCGTCCAGAGAGCGACCTGTTTCGCCAACCCCGCCTCTGAAATCAATTTCAATTACTAGTGGGCTCTGTGCATAGCTGAAGCTTGCCATGACTACAGAGAGTGCAATGGCAGTCGCCCAAGTTAAGTAACGTTGCATGTTGTACACCTTCGAATTCAAATGATTAAACTCATGACCAACCAATAATCTAGTTCAGCCAGACAGAAAGGGCAGTCTGTTTCTTTCACCATAAAATAATTGGAGGAAACCAATCTGGCAACCCAATAAGAGGAAGTTAGGGTTTTTAAGCCGGTTTAACAACACGAGTAATCTACCGTCAAGCACGTCAACCAGCCAAAGATCAGGCGCTGCTGGTCAGATTTTCGTCAAAATGCATTATTGCCGCGTAGGATCCGACACAGCAGCCTTGTGACAAAGAACTTAGGCCTTTTCGCTTCAGAACGGATCAGGCCAACTCCAAATATCCTGGGCAAGTTCGCTCTCCAGAATCACCTCGATTTGAGCTTCCGAAAGAAAACGCCTCTATCAGCAATAATTATCGTCAGGCGGGAGCTTACTGTTGAATTTCGATGATGTCGTCGAAATTGGTGCCGTCGGATTTCCTGGTTGTTCCATCTGGCCACCGCACCTCGATGTCATCAACTTTGACATCACCCGGCATTGCAATGTTTACCAACGGCGACGATTGCGACAGATAGCCAGTACCAGAGGCTACTTCGAGGCTTCGGCTGGTGCCATCATCGAATTTGACGTTGATTCTCGCCCCGGCCGCCAACGTGTTTCCGTTTTTACCTCGCAGTATAATACGCAACGGCTTACGCGTGCGGCTTGATTGCTCGAATGCGACGAGTTTATTATCGTTAACGCCGGCGACAAAGTCGAGCTGACCGTCGCCGTTGAAGTCCACCGAAGTCAGGCTTTTTGCGTCGCCACCGAGATACAGTCCGCTTTCGCGTGGCGGCATCGCAGCAAAAGTCCCGTCGCCGTTGCCTTTTAACAAGACGCTTACACCGCCAGCCATGTGTCCGGTCTCGGCTTGCGGGCCGAAGAAATTCTGTACCGTGTAGAGATCCGCATAGTTATCGCCATCGAAATCGCCCGCAATAATCCCAAAGCCAGGCGCGACTTGCGCCAGACGCGGAAATGGCTTAAACGTGAACTTGCCACCATCGTTGATGAACACACCGGATTCTAAAGTGTTCGCTTCGCAGCGTTTTGATTCGTTCAAGCACTTTGGTTCGTAGATTTCGGTGAGGTCAGCAAGCGCGAATGAGGAGTAGGAATCAAACTTTTTTACCAGGTGAGGCATCGCACGGGACGAACAACTTCGACCACGGACAGGAAATAGGGTTTCGTCCTCGAATTCGGCTTCGATAATGTTCTTTCTGCCCTTGGATTCAAAATCTCCGTAGTACAACAGCGTGGGACGTTCCACCGAAGCATGATACTTGGTGTTCAAACCAAAGTTTGTCGCTGCGTAGTCCATGTCACCATCGTTATCTACATCGATCGCTGTGATGCCGTTCCACCAGCCAAGCACCTCAGCGAGTCCAGCTTCGGAAGTCCGATCAACAAGCTTGCCTTGATCATTTTGGAAATATTTGATCGGACCCCATTCCTGTGCAACAAGCAAATCGATCCAGCCATCGTTGTCCACGTCCGACCAGACAGCGCCGGTAACCAATCCGATCCTTTTTAAGGCAGCTTCGTTTTGCACAGCATTGCTGAATTTACCTTGGTCGTTTTCCAGCAATCGCGAGTTAGGTGTAAGCGGATATTGACCAGGGATGATGCGCCCGCCGACAAAAAGATCCAAATCGCCGTCCCGATCATAATCGGCAGCAACGACTGAGCTGCCACTATCAAAGTTGTCAGGCAGGAATTGGTTTGCCGCCTTGGTGAATTCGCCTTTGCCATTGTTTAAATAGATTCGATCGCGCAAGACTTTTGTATTGGGATTGCATTCGACTCCCCCACTGACGACATAGAGGTCGAGGTCGCCATCGGCGTCCACGTCCAACCAAAGTCCGCCCATATCCTCGGACTCCTTATCTGTTTCGGCGGTCGAGAAATCGAGTTGGGTGAACTTTCCATCGCCGTCGTTGCGGTGGATTTGTCCGGCAAATGTTCGCGCTCCCCCCAACCACAAGTCATCGTCACCATCGCCATCGATGTCGCCCCAAGCCAACCCCGGTCCCAACTGCGAGTAACGGTTGGGCAACAGAGGCTGCCGAACGTAGTCGTTATAAGGGATTTCGCGATGGCGAATGCCTGAAAGCGCGACGCTGGGTTTGAAAATGGAATCAACCGCTAACGCTTTGGGAGTGAGGGCCTCTGAAGCTGCAACTTTGCCTTCGGGTTCCACGATGGTAAGTCGCTGGTTGGCGTCGATGTTTTCAAATGATTGGTCGTGCCCGCTGGGCCAATGTACCGTCAATTTCTTGATCTGTTGTTGTGAGCCTAAGCCGAAATGAACGACCGGCTCATGCGATGCCATGTAACCGCGGATCGGAGTCAATTGACGAACCTGCGTTGACGACTTAGTCTCGATGGTGACTTTGGCGCCGATGCCCCAGCTATTGTGCCGGCCCTTTAATCGCACGACAACGCGGTTCCCCTGAGAAGTATTGTTTTGGAAAACGCTGACCGGTTCGTCCAGATTGCAAACGACTAAGTCGAGGTCGCCGTCGCGGTCAAAGTCCGCGGTCGCCGAGGCGAAGCTCATCCCGACATGGTCCAAACCCCAGTCTTTGCTGACATCCTCAAAGCTTAATCTTCCAGCATTGCGGAAGGCAATATTCTGTTGACGCAACTTGGGAGTCTTGGCGCGCAGATGCTTGTCCCATTCCGTTTCGCCGAGATTGCGAATCGCCAGCTCAGGGTTGTCTGAGTCGTTAAAGTCGCGGGACATTCCATTGCTGAAAAACACATCGACGCGCCCGTCGTTGTCGAAGTCAGCTAGCCGAACCGTCCACGTCCAATCGGAATTGGCCAGGCCCGCAAGATGCGCTGCTTCGATAAAGCGTCCGCCGCGGCTGTTCACGTACACGGCATTGCGCATGTATTGACGCGGGATCGCCGTATTGAGGAACTCGGCGTTGTCGCTCATGGCGCCCATCGCTGTTTTTTGTTTGAAGTGATTGGTGCCGGACATGTCGGCAATCAAGAAATCCAGCGCCCCGTCGCCATTGAGGTCCGCAAAATCGGCGCCCATAGAGTACCAAGTCGTGTGTGGAACCATTTCTCTGGTCGTGTTGGTGAAAGTTCCGTCGCCGTTGTTTCGATAAAGTCTGTCTGGATCCTTGTAGTCATTGCCGACATAAATGTCGGGCCAGCCGTCTTCGTTATAGTCCCACCAAGTCGCTGAGTTTGCTTTGCCATTTCCCTCGATTCCCGCTGCTTTACTGACGTCGGTGAAGGTTCCGTCGCCATTGTTGCGAACCAGTCGATCAGGTTGGCCAACAGCATCATGAACGATCAAAAGGGTGCCCGGTTGAGCACCTCGTAGGACTTTTGTGATTCCAAAGTACTTTTCAAAACCGGGCATGATCGATGGCCTACTCTTGATCATCCCGGTGATTGGTTTATCTGTCTTGCCACGCGGATCCCAGTAGAAGTTCGTCATGAGATAGAAATCGAGATCGCCGTCACGATCGTAATCGCAAAATGTGGGTGTGTGGCCCGCCCCCACAAAGTCCACCCCAAACTGCTGGGCCTGTTCTGCGAACGTGCCATCACCGTTGTTGATGAAGAGATGGTTTGGCGTATCGTAGTTGCAGATGTAGATGTCCAAGTCGCCATCATTTTCGATGTCGACCATTGCTGCTCCGGCGCTCCACACGTCACCGGAGTCCAGTTTGGCGGCCTCGGTGACGTCGGTAAACTTCATTGGGGCGGTTTGACGGAAGAGTCGATTCTTTTTTGGCCCGCTGGTAAAAAAGATGTCAGGCCAACCATCGTTGTCGACGTCACCGATCGCCACGCCGCCGCAGGCAAAGGCGGACGCGTAGAGATGTTTCTGTGGGTGCGATTGGTCAATTGGATTGACGAAATCGATACCCGTGGAATCCGAAGAAAGCGACTCGAATAAAGTTCCCGTGTTACCGCGGGTGGTCGATTTGAGAGGTTCCAGCGATATCCCCGCAGGCCCGAGGTCAAGTTTGGCGAATCCAGTCGCCGCAGGATTTGTACTGGCGATACCGGAATCCGGGATCGGTGCTTGAGTCTGACCAGCACCGTTGTCATCGACGGCATGATGCTTGGCTTCCCGTTGGCAACCTAAAAAAAACAGCGTCACCAATAACAGGGCCGGGAGGTTTTTCAGAGAACGAGATGAGATCATAGATCTTTTTATGGATTCTAAAGCGTTGTGAAATTCTGGTTTCCGATGGCCTGTT
>CAYSQZ010000307.1:0-2551 GCA_964433035.1 uncultured Pirellulaceae bacterium
CCCGACGGCGGAAATTCTTTTCGGCTGCTGAAGACGCAACCGCTCGGCCATCAGTCCCACCACCAATGTTCATTCTTCACGCCAAGCGCCCCAGCATCCAACCCTTGGGCGAGTTCGCTCTCCCCGTCTGTCGAAAACTCACTGCGTAAAATTTCGTTGACGTCATACGAGATTCCGCCACTGACTCCGATCAAACGATGCTTGACGCGCGAGCTTTGCTTTCGAGCCGTCAAGATCTTTTCATTGAGCACAGAATCAACCTGCGTTGCAGTCCTGTCCCTGCGGACTTGGTAGGCCAATGTTGAACCGCTCAACTCTGGCGGGGCAAAAAAGGTTCGATTCCAACGCGTCTGGCCGGTCAGATCTTCCTGTCGAATCAGGCTCGATATCAAGGCTAGGTCAAACACATTCTTTAGTTGACGATAAACCGGATACTTGTCAGCCAACTCTTCAAAGTGGTCGGTAAAATCGCGAGCGAAGCTCTTGGTCGGCCCGTGCGACGTCCCCGTGTGAATGCGATCGCCCAAGTCATTAATAAACTCAGTTTCGCTAAGCACCTTCACACCCGTCCCGTTGAATGCAAACGCGGTCCGGTCTTTATTAGCGACAATATCTTCGTAGTTGAGCGTAAACCACCAACGAACAACATCCATTGGAGGAACCGAGCCGTCCGCAGCCAACTTGACCCGATCAAAATAACTGGGCACTTCCGGAATTGTCTCCTCCAGTCCCATCCCCAACAGCTTCATCCGATAATCGGCTTCGACAAGCACTCGAGCCGCATGAGTTTGTGGATCGATTCCAAAAACTTCGACATCCTGTTTACCAAGCGTATTTCGAACTTCGGCCGACCACTGTTTACCTTTAAGCTTCGTCGTCGCCAGAAATCGTTTTGTGGCTGCGAGATTCTGCTTGCGAGGCGTAATCGAGCAACCAAACTTGCCGCCTTCATCCCACGCGTTGCGTAGGCAAACAACCAAATCATCAAGCTGCAAAACCGGCTTTCCAGTATCAACATTGACGGGCCGATTGTCGGGCCCCGCTTTCCAGGCTCCCGCTGGCCCGGCTATCACGATATCCCCAGATTCGGGATACATCATCAGGTACTTGACCTCATAGATTCCGCCAAGATTCTGCATTGACTCGGTTATTGGCCTTCCTGATGCTGCCAACAACTGAGCCGCTTTCTCCAATCGAGTCAGCGAAACCATTCGCAGCCCTGATTGAACTTTCCAATCACTTTCATCGGACTCGAACCATGGGCTTTGACTCAATTGCAGCAAACGCTGCTGGTTAAATCTGCTTGAATCAATTTTAATTTTTTTCAGGGTTCCTGTTGGGTCAACGTAAACACCAGAAGGATAAGACTGAATCGTCCCCAAGCCCTGACCAGTGTCCTGCCATGAGTCAGGCGAAACAGTACTGGTGATCAATTCAATCAGGTTGGTAAAATCAGCTGCTGTGATACCACCTAATACTCCCCTAAGTCGCTCACGCGATTCCGCCCGCGAATCAATTCGTTTCCTGGAAAGCTCACTGAGCAATTCCGCTCGCTCAGCGTCGTACTCCAAGCTTGCCGCCGTTGAGAACGCCCCGCGCCAGTCTCCAGAATCGAACTGCGAGTTTGCCGCTTTGGCCACTTCCTCAAATTGACTTGAAGCACCGCTCTCTGAATCCACAACGGTTTCACCAACCGTAGAATCGGCTTGGCCTTCAATATTTTGCGCAGAAACTAAATCAGCCGGATAAGCAAACACGGCAAAAACGACGGCCAATAGAGTAACCGTCAGGCAGTTCGCAGCTTTGCCTGGAAAAACCGCGCGAAGAAAACACTTTTCCATTCCCAAACTCCCAATTGCTGCCCCAAGGTTCAATGTTTACCCGCCGAACTACAAAAATCAAGTCACCGAAGAGTCCAAGGCCGAATTTCGATCGCAGTTAAAAGCCAAAAAGAGCCAAATCCAGCAACGGATGTTTTGACAGTTGGTTTTAATTTTGGGCAAGGCTGGACTAACTCCACGGGAACAACGTTGATCTTTTCACATTCCGACCAACGCGGAATGTAAAACCCGGTTTAGTTCCAGAAACCTACGACCCAAATTAATCCGAATATGATGGCCATAAAGCCAACCACCCAGACTGCCGAGCGCAGCGAATGGGCCAGGATCTCAGGCAAATACTCGTGCCGGGTCGCACCATAGACAAGGCTGATCACAACGACCAGCGGAACAGCATAAAACAAACGCGGCGTAAGCGCCAACAAAAATAATTCCGGCATCATCTTTAGACCCATTCATCTTTAGTGGACGATTCCATGCGTGCTCGTTGATCCAGTTAAAAGCCAAAAAGATCTTTTCACATTCCGACCAACGCGGAATGTAAAAACCCGTTTAGTTCCAGAAACCTAAGACCCAAATTAATCCGAATATGATAGCCATAATGCCAACCACCCGGACTGCCCAGCGCAGCGAATGGGCCAGGATCTCAGGCAAATATTCGTGCCGGGTCGCACCATAGACAAGGCTGATCACAACGACCAGCGGAACAGCAT
>CAYSQZ010000307.1:2651-5098 GCA_964433035.1 uncultured Pirellulaceae bacterium
AAAACAATCGCGGCGTAAGCGCCAACAAAAATAATTCCGGCATCATCTTTAGATCCCTTCATCTTTGGTGGACGATTCCATGCGTGCTCGCTGAGCGGGCGTCAAAATCGCCGGTCCACAAAAGGCATCGTAAATTGCAAGCAGGTTCAACAAGCCCGCAATCACAGTAAACAAAGTTCCAAGCTCGAAATAATGCTTGTAGTCGAAATGCCAACGACCGAGCGTATCCCAATTATTGAGTGAAGTCGGACCCGCCGGCGGTGCCATAAATCCGTCTTTATAAATCCGCCCCTTGTATCCTTCGATCCTGTTCTTGTCGGTGATCCGCGAAAACTCCTGCCCTTCGGTGAAGTCCTCTCCGTAACGCTCACACAGGACCCAAAACGGATCTGCATCGCCCTTGGTCTTAATCATTTGCACCGCAGCCGGAAGCGCCGGAGCACCAACGCCCAGCTGAAGAATGTATTGCCAACGCACATCGTTTTTCTTAATCGAAGCGTAGACGACCCGACCATGTCCCAATCCGAGCCCAAAAAAGTACGTGCTCAGCACGCAAATCATGAACAAGAATCCTTTGACAAATCGACGCTGATAAAAATGCCCAGCCCCGGGCCAGAGCCAAGCTAGAAAAGCCGCCTTATGCGGGTTGCGAAGGTCAACGACGATTGGCTCGCCATCTTCCTGTGGATAAACTAGCTCGGTCATCTTGTCCTACTTTGGTTCTTTTAATTGAGACGAAAAGAAAGTCGCAATGTTTCCAGGGTACGTCGCCGATCACGCTTCAGCTGAAGGCCAACGACAGCTCAGCTGTTTTCTGCTGTTATTCTAACTTATCAATCTTTAGGTACCAGATCAAACTGAGTCTGTTTCATGTCCCAGCGCTTTTTTTTAGATCCAATCACCCATACAGAACGTCTTGTGACTGGATCTTCACTCCTGTTGCAGGGTGATCAAGCCCATCATGCCATCAACGTGATGCGTTTCAATCCGGGCGATCAAATTGTTCTTTTCGACGGGACTGGAGTTGAGTACTCGGCCTTGGTCGAAACAGTCGAGAAGAAGGCGATCTCCCTGTCGATCATCGAAGCAATTGAGAACCCCAGATCGCTTCAAACCCAGATCGCGATCGCGGTTGCTCTCCCCAAAGGCGATCGGCAAAAGTTCCTGATAGAAAAATTAGTTGAACTGGGCGTCAGCACGCTGATCCCTCTCAAGACCTCTCGGTCGGTAGCGGTTGCCAATGCGAAAGTAATCGTGCGGTTGGAGAAGCAGGTTATCGAAGCGTCGAAGCAATGTGGCCGCAATAAACTAATGGAGATTCAACAGCCTCATACGATTGAACAAATGGTTCAGTCGGCCGACGAAGGCGTCAAGCTTCTGACCGATCCTTATCAAGGTAAACCAATCGCCGAATATTCAAATCAGCAAGGACGTCAGTTTACCGTTGCGATCGGCCCTGAAGGCGGTTTTGACGACTCGGAAGTCGAACTCATGATCGCCAATGAGTTTCAACCCATTCGACTTGGCCCAGCGATTCTCAGAATCGAAACCGCTTGCGTTACTATCGCTGCGATTCTTGGGATCGGAAATGAGTAGCGGCAACCAACAACTATCGCGAGAAAATGTTGCCCAGAATCACTGCAACCATTAACCAGGTGGCTGTCACGTAACGCGGCATCTTTTGCTTGGACTCAAGCCACATGACAGCATACACAAACCCCGCCACGGTCAAACCGATCAATGGTGAGGCATTGAGATCAAACGCCAAATCGGTCGAGCCATTTTCACCGCCGGAAATTATGTAGTAGAACATCATCACCACGCCAGCCCCGACAGCACAGGCCAAGCCTCTTAGGTACCACCTGTCAAGAAAAGCGGTCGCAGCAATCCCGCCAGAAATCGCCCCGACGCCCGCCCAAGCCAACGAGTGATGAAAACTGTATAGCGGATCGCTGACCGTCGAGATGTAGCCGAACGCTGCAATCAACGTTGACCAGAAAAATGCATCGGACATTCTCTTGGTCACTTTGCCGATCAGAAAACCAAACGACAGCCCAATCAAAACTGAAATCGCCGCCCCGATGATTACCGTTGCCGAATCATCTGAATATCCTGGAAGGTTGAGCCGATTTAGATAGGCCATCACCATCCCTGCCAAAAAAGTACCCCAGAACATCGCCGCGATTCCAAACTGTGGCAATCGGAGCTTGGCTGATCCAGGCTGATCAACTTCGGCAGCTTTACTAACGGCGTCCGATTTCTTGGCAAGATCCTCAGGTTGATTCTCGGTCATCAATTGGCCGTTGAGTTGTTAGTTGATAGTTCGTCAGGGCTCAATGATCCCTCGTGCCTAGGAAGCTTCACGGATCGCCGCAAGTTGTTACGCACTTATGGTAACCCGATACGTTAGTGAGGAACGATCCTCGCTGACGCTTCGGGTTACCTAA
>CAYSQZ010000308.1:0-5078 GCA_964433035.1 uncultured Pirellulaceae bacterium
TTGACGAAGAACACGACGGTTCTTTTAAGCAAGACAAAGCCCCGCGCTACCACGCTCGCGACGTCGCACACTGGCGGGCAAGCAATGAAAACGTCCCGCTGATACTCGGATCGGCAACGCCGTCGCTGGAAAGTTGGCATCGGGCGGGGCAGGGGACCTACGAAAAAATTTCCATGAAAAAACGGGTTCTCGATCTGCCGCTACCTGATGTGGCGACGATCGACATGCGAGTTGACTTTGGAGGCAGAAAACGGTTCGGTCCGATTAGCCAGAAACTCCGTCAGGAAATCACCCAAGCCCTCAAAGACGGCGGCCAAGTCATCCTGTTGCTCAACCGTCGGGGATTCTCCACGCGAATCCAGTGTCCCGCTTGTGGTAACGTCGAGTCGTGCCCGGATTGCTCGATCCCGTTGACTCATCACGTCCAAGGCAACAAAGCCGTCTGCCACTACTGCGATCACCAGATCCCTGAGCCTAAACGATGCACGCAGTGCAACAACCCATCGATTCGTTTTTCCGGTTTGGGTACCCAGCGACTTGCCGCCAACGTTGAAGCCATGTTCCCCGACGTCCCGATGATGCGGATGGACACTGACACGATGCGAAAACCTGGTAGCCACGAGCGAGCGCTGGCGCGGTTTCGCAGTGGTGAAATCAAAATTCTGCTCGGCACACAAATGATCGCCAAAGGACTCGACTTTCCCAACGTCACGCTGGTGGGTGTGATCAATGCAGACACGGCGCTTCATCTACCTGATTTTCGAGCTGCCGAGCGGACGTTTGGCTTGGTCACTCAAGTCGCCGGTCGAACCGGTCGGGGTGAAAAAGGCGGACGAGTTTTGGTCCAGACATTCTGCCCCGAGAACGATGCCATCCAAGCCGCCACACGTCACGACTTCATTGGGTTCGCAGACGTAGAGATGCCCCAGCGCGAAGAATTCAATTATCCGCCATATGGAAAATTGGCTCGGATTGTCATTCGCAGCGAAATCGATTCAAAAGCCGAACAGATGGCCGATCATATCGGTGAAGAAATCGAGCGTGCCGCCAAAGAACTTCAAAAGGAAGTCGTCGTGCTGGGCCCGGCAACGGCACCGGTTGAAAAGCTTCGGGGTAAATACCGATTTCACATGATGGTTAGTGCCAATCAAGAAAATGAAATCCAGGAAGTCCTGCGACGCGCTCAAACGACAATCAAGTCGATCGACGACGTTCAGTGGATCATCGACATCGATCCTCAAGACATGATGTAGCTGATCAAGCTGAGCGGTTTTACGATTTTTGCCCTCCAGCTTGCGGGAGCGTCGGACGCGAAGCGGCCTGGAAGGGCTTGCATGCCGTAGTCAAAAGGACAACGAACTGAGGTCGTTCTGAGCACACTTTTTTATAGTCCAGCCATAACGTCTTACTCCAAAAGCGGTTATTTTCAGGGCATTTCTAAAAACCCTTCAAGAATTTGGGTTGGGCCCAATAATTGCATTCTAGAGGTTGGGCCAGTTACGGATGAACTGGCATGACCTTATCGGAACTCTCAACGAGTTCTATTCCCCGCTTTCCAATTTGGAGAAGATTGATGTTTCGAAGATTGATTCCTACTTTTGCTTTAGCGACTGCAATGGTCGCAATTTGTTTTGTTTCGACCGAACAAGCCGATGCCCAGTGCTACGGAGGTCGTGGAGTTTCCGTCGGTTTCGTTAACGGTGGCTTTGGTGGAGGCTACGGCGGTTTTAACAGTGGCTTCGGCGGCTTTAACAGTTTCAACCGTGGCTTTGGAGGATCTTACTACCGTCCTTCATACGGTGGCTTCAATAGTTTCAACCGCTTCAACAGTTTCGGTGGTGGCTTTGGTGGAGTTTATCGTCCTTCCTATGGCTATGGCCGAGGCGGTTGTGGACGCTATTAAACCGCGTAGTAGTTCCAGAACAAGTTGAAAGAATAAAGGGGTGGAGCAATCCGCCCTTTTTGCTTGCGCACTCAAAACCTGAGTTTTTTGTTACGAGTTCTTTCCGCAATTAATACCGCAGGACTCGTAACCCCGGCCACTACGGAAAATACTAACGTGATAGTTTTGAACCACTTCTACGATCTATTGCAAGTTCGCGGTTTTAAGCCGCAGAATGCCGCTCCCTGGCCATCTTCGAGCCACAATCACTATGGCTTGTCGTTCTCGACAGTTCTACAATTAAACTGCATTGGAACTTCGTTGAAAGTCAACTTCAGATGGTCAACCGGAGCCCCTACAAAGGTCTCAAAGGCGTACTTGGCAAATCATCTCTGGAGCGGAAAATCCGTATCTGGTTTGGTGTCTTGATGCTTGCGCTGATCACGGGCTCATTCTGGTCAGTCAATCAGGTCACTGAGAACTTGATCCGTCGAAACACGCGAGCAAAAGCTCATGAATTGACGACTGATTTTAAGCTTCGAACGCACCTGAAAAACGTCAAAGGCTCGGCGGCCTCGTTGTTTCTTTCGCTGGCCAACGAAGAGCCTTCAACGCCCTATCAAGCCGAAGTGCGGGTGTTGGATGATCGCGTCAATCGACAACTCATCAACCCGATCGTCGCCAACGATCCGCGAGAGATTCGAACGCTGGAAAAACTGGCTGCCAAGACGCTTTCGCTGCAAAAAGAGCAAAATGAAATCGAGGCCATTACCAAAGCCTTCAAACTCGACACCGAAACCTATGAAGAAAAGCTCAAAACCATCCAGCGAGCTCTTGTCGAGGAACCCGAAGACGGAGACCCGGCTGACGGTGAGGACTTCACGACCAGTTCCAAGTACTACTATTACGTTCCAATTGTTTTTAATTCAGAGTTCGAATGTCTTAGCTGCCACATTCCAGTCGCCAAAGACTCGGAGCAATTTCCACGTCTGGATGAGATTGCCGCGCAACTGGCCAACAACGATAACTCCGAAACAGAAAGCAAATTACTGCTGGAACGCTTGAGCATGGTTCCGCCCATGTTCCTGCGAATTGAACTTGAAAACGAATCCACTCAAACCGCAATCATAAAAAATCGCGCGATTTTGATTTCTGTTGCGATCGTGACTGCGGTCTGTTCGATGGGCTTACTTTGGATGATCGTCCGCTGGTTCATTGTTAAACCACTTGCTCACTTGCGCGATGTTACTGAGGAAGTCAGCCACGGCCGGATGGACGTTCGCGCTGACGTTGGCACTGGAGACGAGTTTGAAGAATTGTCACGATCATTCAACCGCATGCTTCGCCACTTGCTCGACACTCAGATCGCCCTACAAAATGCCAATGAGGACCTGGACAACAAAGTCGACGAGCAAGCCCAATTGAATTTGAAGCTTTACGAGATCAACCAGGTCAAAGGTGAGTTCCTGGCCAACATGAGCCACGAACTCCGCACGCCGCTCAACAGCATTATTGGTTTTTCAGAGATACTCGAAACCGCCAAGGGACTTGATCCAAAGCAAGTAAGATTTGCCTCCAACATCCGCAACTCGGGGCGTCTGCTTTTGGACTTGATCAATGACATCCTCGATATGGCCAAGCTCGAAGCTGGAAAAATGGAGGTCAAGCCAAGCCAGTTCAAGATTGATCAGTTGACTGGCGAGCTGTGCGATATGGTTCGGACGCTGGCTGATTCAAAGAACATTCAGTTGGTTTGGAAAGCCGACAAGCAATGGCCGGAACTCGAACAGGACAAAATCAAAGTTCGTCAAGTGATTACCAACTTGCTTTCAAACGCGATCAAATTTACACCCGAAGGTGGTCGCATCAATGTTGACATTAGCCGATTTGAAAACAACGCTGATGATCAGAGCGATACAACGCTGGAAATCAAGGTGAGCGATACCGGTGTGGGAATCGCTGACAGCGATCAGGCGATCGTGTTTGAGAAATTTCGCCAGGGCCCGTCCGCGATTGGAGAAGACGCGTTGACCCGAGAGGTTTCTGGAACCGGCTTGGGCCTCTCGATCGTTAAGGAGCTTTGTATACTTCTGGGCGGATCGATCAAACTGGAATCAGAGGTCGGAAAAGGAAGTACGTTCACCGTTTCGCTTCCCTGGGTTTTTCAGCAGACCCCGAGAATCAATTCCGAGATCGTCCAAAACATTGACGAAATTACCAAAAGCCAACGAGTTAATTTTGCTCGAGCGACGTTGACACCTAAACCGCCACCATCAAGCGAGCAAAATGAATCGGCACCCGATCCGCCATTGCCCGATCCCACCGACTCACCACAATCGAGTAACCCATCGGCTGCTGAGTCGTAACGCAGATCAACTTCTTGGCTTTGATCATCACCAATCGACAACCAGAATAGTCTCCTCGCCAGAGTATAAAAACGACAAAGAACATTTCTTCAACAACGAGTTACTGCCAGTGGCCAACACAGAAAAACCAACCGCGATCGAAGTCCACTTATTCACCGATGGAGGCTGCAGTGGCAACCCCGGGCCCGGCGGCTGGGGGTTCATCCTGCGCCACCTGCCATCTGGAAAAGAGGTTGAAAAATCGGGCGCGATGGTCAAGACGACCAACAACCAAATGGAACTCGAAGCTGTCATTCAGGGGCTTTCAGAACTCAAGCGCCCCTGCGGTGTCGAACTTTTTACCGATAGCGTTTACGTTGGCAAAGGCATGACCGAGTGGATGCCAAAATGGAAATCCAACGGCTGGAAACGCAAGGAAGGCAAGAAACTCGTTCCCGTCAAGAACGAAGAATTTTGGAAGCGTCTCGACGCCCAGCTCCAGCGTCATTACGTCAAGTACACGCGTGTTGCCGGCCACAGCGGCCACGAAGAAAATGACCGTGTTGATGGCCTGGCCGTCGCGGCCTATCAAAAGTACTTGTAAGTCGCGTTTGGCTCCGCGAAAGCGACATCGCTCCTCGCTGACGCGTCGGGTTTCCATTTGTACTTTTTTGTTCCAAGCGTTCGAAGTTTGGCTCCGCGAAAGCAGCACGCCGTACGCTTCTACCACGGCGAGGCTGACATTCTATTGGTAACCCGAAGCGTCAGCGAGGATCAGTCCCTCACTAACGTTTCCGGTTACCATAAGCGCTGTAGTAACAATTTGCGGCGAACCATGAAATTTTTCTGGT
>CAYSQZ010000309.1:0-3247 GCA_964433035.1 uncultured Pirellulaceae bacterium
ATGGCCGTGGACCGGTTCCCGATGATCCCGCCGTGCAGTGGCGGTTTCCCCCTTTCGCAGTGGGAAGAGTGGAAACGCGCGGGGCGATGCCCTCGCGTTAAACGAGCAGGGCGCGGTTCGTTTAACCGCGAGGGCATCGCCCCGCGCGTCATGTCGTAGTGACTTTAGGGACAAAGCCTAGTCAGCTTCAGAATGACCTGATCCGGCGGATCATCGTACTTTGCTGAAACTTTAGAAGCATAGAGCTCTGCGGCTCTGCGCGCGACATTCGAGCATAGCAGCACGGCAGAACAGGCTTCTTCCTTCCTTTCAAACTTAAATCTCTGTATTTTTCGTACTCGGGTCGACTGGGCTTACTCAAAGTCACAAAAACCCAATGTCCTCCTATCTTTAATCTCGGCTTGTTTAGGTTTTGCAATCCCGATAGCTTTAGAGAACTGAGGCGTCGATGAATCGATCGAACTGCCTTCCAATTAGTCCGTGTCGGACTTACCTGTAGCGACGCGGCGGCGAATCTCCAAGAGAAAACGGCGCCACACAGCTATACATAAACTAGATGCGATCTAAACGCTTGATAAGGAAATTGTCTTGAACGGCAACTCGCAATTCGACTACGAACTCGGTAGCGGCCTGGACCCGCTTTCCGAGCTGCAAAATTCACACACCCATGCTTCGACACAACGTCAGCGTCAAATGACGCTCGGCGACTTGTTGTTAGAGAACCGGATCGTGTTCTTGCAGGGACAAATTCATACCGGTAACGCTAACGAACTGGTCATGAAATTGCTGTATCTGCAAAGTGAAAACAAAAAGAAGCCGATCAACTTCTACCTCAACTCACCCGGTGGTGATGTAATTGCCACGCTGGCGATCTACGACGTGATGCAATTGATGTCCTGTCCAGTGGCGACCTTTTGCGTTGGCCAAGCCGCCAGCGGTGCGGCGGTCCTACTGGCCGGCGGAACCAAAGGGAAACGGTTTTGCTTGCCGCACTCCCGCGTTATGATCCACCAGCCTCATGGTGGCGTCAGCGGTCAGGTCAGCGATATTGAAATTCAGGCCGATGAGATTCTCAGGAACCGGACGGTTCTCAACGAGGTTCTTGCCAAACATACCGGGCAAACCGTCGAGCAAATTGCCAAAGACACCAATCGTGATTTTTTCTTGACTGCCCAGGCCGCCAAGGATTATGGATTGGTCGATGAGATCACCCAAGTCACCAAGACCGACGACGATGACGACGATGATGATTAATCAATAAGGCTAAAACTGTCTCGCGTTCTTGAGATGCTTTTTAAGCTTCTCAAGCCGAGCCTTAACGCTAACGAGCTCTTATGAGTTCCAATGTGAGTTTCAGTCCTTTAGCCAACTCAACCATAGTTCAAAAACAAACCAACCCCTACGCTCAAGCGGAGTCGAAATTCCATGGCATACGTTCCTTACGTTGTCGACAATACTGGTCGCGAAGAACGAGTCTACGACATTTACAGCCGACTGTTGAAAGATCGAATTATCTTTCTTGGTCAACAGGTTACTGCCGATCTTGCCAACTCACTGGTCGCGCAGATGCTGTTTCTTCAATCCGAGGATCCCAAAGAAGACATTCATCTTTACATCAATTCGCCAGGTGGCAGCGTGACCGCAGGGCTGGCGATCTACGATACCATGCAGTTTATCACCTGCGATGTGGCAACCTATTGTATGGGCCAAGCTGCTTCGATGGGTGCAATGTTGTTGACTGCCGGTGCACCGGGAAAACGTTTCGCGCTTCCCAACTCCAGCATCATGATTCACCAACCTTTGGCTGGAATGCAGGGAACTGCAGAGGAAATCATGATTCACCGTAAAGAGCTACGGCGGGTCAAAGATCGCTTGAACAAGCTGCAGGTCAAACACACAGGCAAAACACTCGACGAGATTGAGCAAAGCACCGATCGCGACAACTTCATGACGGCTGAAGAAGCCAAAGAATTTAATCTGATCGATCGCGTTGTAGCCAGTCTTGGCGAAACCAAATAGTGAGATTGCGGAGAATTCAAAATGGCTCATCAATATAGTGCTACTGCTTCCATCGACCCGGAATCTCTCGTCACGCTCGAGATTGACGGCTTGGCCTCGATGCAATCTGGACCGCCCAAGGAATTTGGCGGCTCAGGTGAGCAGTGGTCGCCCGAAGACCTTCTGGTCGCCGCGGTGGCCGATTGCTTTTCGCTGTCTTTCAAAGCGATTGCAACGGCGTCGAAGTTCCCATGGACCAGCCTCAGCTGCAGCGCGACCGGCACCTTGGACAAGGTCGAGCGATCGATGCAGTTCACGGCCTTCACGATCAAAGCCTCGCTGACAGTTCCTCAGGACGCCGACATCGAGCGGGCTAAAGCGCTTTTGGAGAAATCCGAGAAAGTTTGCTTTATTACCAATTCGCTCAAAGCCGAGAAGACGCTGGAAATCGAAGTTACCGCCTCGTAACTGTTGGTGCCGACTGAAGAAGCGAACGTTATGGCTTTTGATCAGGCCTTCTACTTTTTGCGCCACGGCCGGTCTCCGTCCAGTTGCTTCTTCATTTGAAGCACACCTTCAACCTTGCTGCTAAAACTGCGGTAAAGACCTCACGCGTCCTCGCCTGGCAGTAAATGTGATCGCCAGCAGCAGGCAAACTGGTAAACCAGTCGGTTCTGGAACAGCAACCGCTGTCGCAGAAAACACAAAGCTAGTTCCATCAGCGACATTTGGATAAGGAAAAGTAGTGCCGACGCCACTAAAAGTCACCAACCTGTTGGCGGAGAGATTATCGACGGTAATGGATAGAGGTTCATCGAGAGAAGAAATATTCTCAACGAACATCGATTGATATACCGTTTGGCCCGGGGCGGAGGTTGCAAGGGAAAACAAATCGCTTTCCAGCAAATCAGCAACTCCTGCAGCGCTGGTCAAAGGGACGTCCAGGTCAAATATGATCGACGGATCGGGGGTCAACACCAAAGTAGCGTCTGTGATCGTTGCAAAACTTGCGTTCTCATTTAGCGTGAATGTGCCGCTGATGTCAAAAAGAAAAGCTCCGGGAAATCCGGCGTTGAAGGCATAGGTACTATCGGCTTCGAAACGATAGTCGGTTGACTGGGCCAGAGTGATGGCAGGTAGCAATACGACGACTACGACAGTTGCAAAAATCAAAGAGCTGCACTTTGAAACGCTCATCATCACCTCCAAATCAATAGTTAAAGAAACAAGCCGTCTGTAGAAACAAGCC
>CAYSQZ010000309.1:3347-5064 GCA_964433035.1 uncultured Pirellulaceae bacterium
AGAAACAAGCCGTCTGTAGAAACAAGCCTTCTGGTAGAAACAAGCCGTCTGGTTATTGGCTTTCGCTTGGCGAAGCAGGTCCGTAAAAGTTACTCTCGGACCCGCTTCAGAAGGCTTAACGTTGGAGCGCTTCATGAAATATTCCAAAGCGACATTTGGCATCGGTTCAGGAGCAATTATTGCATTATAGTCTCACTTTTGGGTTATGACTTGTCGGCGATAGTGACTGACTGTGCCTCTCAGCCATAATGACCTTCTTGCGGCAAATGTTGCCGGGAATCAACAAAGGATGTTGAGATCTGGAAACGCTCGCTTTATTGGTCAATCATTTTTTCGCTTTTTTCGCGTACAAACTGAGCAGTTTTCCGCTCCCTTGGCGTGGCATGGCAGTTGCTTCTTCTCCTATTGTCCGTCCAGCAACAGGAGCCATTGATGTCGAACTCAAACAATGTAAACCACTACGATGCACTCGAAGTCAGCCGAAACGCTTCCACTGACGCCATCGAACGAATGTTTCGACACCTGGCCACCAAGCACCACCCCGATGCCGGCGGCGACAAAGAGAAGTTCAACCTTCTAGTCGAGGCCTTCGAAGTTTTACGCCACGAAGATTCACGTGCCGCATACGATCAGGAACTAGTCAACGAAACCCAAGAGATCTCACGCTTGGTTGAGAACTCCAAACAGGCTGGGCCTGATGCCGCTCTGCGTCATGAATTGCTGTGCTTGTTTTACGCTCGCCGTCGTGAGCAAGGATCGTCACCCTCGTTGGGCGAAGTGGCCATCGAGAAAACGCTCAATTTGCCAAGGCACGAAATCGAGTTTCACCTTTGGTACTTCAAGGAAAAAGGGTGGATCGCCCGGTGGGAAGCAGGCGGTTACACGATCACAGCCGAAGGTGTTGACCAGATCGACATGACTGAATTACGAATGGCCAGTCACCGTCGCATCACGTCGGTAGCCGACAGCACCGCCGCCCAAGGTGCCATGATCCCCGCTTAGCATCCACATAGGCTTGGAGCGGATTCTTGGGAACAGCGCACCTGCTAGCGTATTGAATGACGATTAATTCGACGACTTCCGGCAGACTAGGCCCAAGTTTTCAAAATTGGGATTGATGCACTGTTAGCGATTCCCGTAAAGACACTCCTTGGATAAGGGGGTCCACTAAACAATCGCGTGAATCAATGCGCTTTTACTTGTTGACAATCTTGTGCGTCTTGGCGTTGGGCTGCCAATCTGACCCCAACTGCCGCCGCGAAACCGCTTTGCTGCGCTCCGAGATTCTCGATCTTGAAGACAAATACTATCTGCTCAAATCTGAGCGAGATTCTTTGCTGCAAAATCAAGGCACAGCGGTTAACCAAATCTATGCCGGCGAGCCCCAAATCTATACCGCTGGCGAGCCAATTTATGAACAACCTGCACTGATCTACGAACAACCACCACTGCTCGATGGACAATTGCTGGGAAGTGAAGTGATCTATGATCAAAACTACGATCAAGGGATCGCTTACGTCGACAACCAATCCCACTACGTTGATACAGGTGAACCGTACTACGGTGCGCCCACCTATGACAACGTCCACTATCATGATCCCGATATCGTCTACGACGATCAGATCGGCTACCCCAACGAAATGGGATACCAAGACAACTACCCCAACGAAATAGGATACCAAGACACAATCATCAACCCGGGCGAAATCATCAACCC
>CAYSQZ010000310.1:0-5013 GCA_964433035.1 uncultured Pirellulaceae bacterium
GCAACAGAATCGAATCGGACTTTGTGCGATGACTCGAACGCGCTTACGACCGCAGTCTTTAATGCGTTCAGCTCAAATGGTTTCGAAACCACTTCACTGATCCCCGCAGCCTTGATCTCTTCGAGATTATTTTGTCGTGGATAGTTGGTAATCAAAACTATCGGACAATCGCCGACTTGTCGCCGCACCCATTTGACTCGGCTTGCCAATTCTGCGCTCCACGAGTCGGCTTCGATTACGATCGCGTCGATGGCGGAGGAAGTCTCGGCATTCCAAGCAGCTCGTTCAATCCAACAACTCGTCCAGCCGAAATGATTGACTGCATCTGCAACCATCGCGTGTTGTCGATTGGTCCAGGCACTAATCGCAATGCATTGGATTGGGTTGGGAACATCGATGGTCTGGGATTTTACAACTTGATCGGCGATCGTCGATGTTCTCGCCGCATGCCAATCAGTAATTTTATGATGCTCCAGTTGGCTGACGAATTTTTGATATCGCCCTTCCCATTGATGCCAGTACACTCTCGGTACACCCGGCCATGGGGTTCCAGATCGAGTCTCGCCTTCACACCAACTTCCCAGCAATGCAACCACCGGTGTCGTCGAAAAACGCGTGCGCAGCTCTTCAACCTCGGTTTCCGAGTGCTGGCCTCGCCGAGCCTGAGCGATCACAACGAGATCGAAGTCAGAATCCGCCAGCGACTTTGCTTTCTCAAACGAAACCAACGTAACTGGAACTTCAAACTGGGAGAGCACCGACTTAAAATCAGAATGCCAGAAGTCACCGGTAAAAAGAACTTTATGAACAGACATCGACTTCCTTTCGCTTCTTGCGTTTGGAAAATGCACGGACTCAGCTTTGGCATATATGACAAAGCCATTAATCGAAACAACGGCCTCAACTTTCGTAGAAACACAAGCGGTTTCAAAACCGCGGCGGGATGCGTCTTCTAGTCAAGAGTTTTATCTAGATCTTCGATTGTTTGCCATGCTGAATCTGGACTCTCTGCCGCCCTGACATTATCTAGGAAATCGGGCTGTTGGATCAAGCGACTTATTCTTGCCAGAAGTCTTAAATGCAAAGATTCATCGGTCGAACCAATCAAAAAGAAAATATCCGTCAAACATCCCCTCGGCCCCCCAAACGGAATTCCTGACGTCGTGATCCCCAAAGCTAGAAAAGGTTCACCCATAATCGATGGAATTGGCCGGCGCGGATGAAGCAAAGCCACCCCGTTGCCCAACGCGGTGGGGTGCAGTTCTTCACGATTCTTGAGCGCCTCGGCCATTTTGTCGGGTTCCCAAAGCCGGCCAGTTTGAGCAGTCAGATCGCAGATCTGCTTGATCACCGAACTCTTGGTTCGAGCCAGAAAAGGAACGTAAACGTTTTCAATCGCCAACAAATCGGGGATGTGGAAAGCCTCGTCTGTGTCGATTTGGTTCCGCTGGAGAACTTTTTCGACTTCACCCAGTTCTTGAACATCCGAAGCGCCAATACGCTGCTCAAACCATTGATGGATTTCAGGACGTGAAAAACGCCACTTACCGCCCACTCGACGACCAGGTAGTTTGCCGCGCTCCGCCATCTTACGCACTTGCTCAGGTGAAAGGTGCAAGAACGCAGCAAGTGACTGTTCGTCGAAGTCCTCAAGGGCCATGGGTAAAATTAAACTGAAAAAGTTGGTATCGGAATTTAAAGATCCAGCGGGCACATCTCACTTCATTCCGGTGGAGGCTCAAGGGCGTTTTTTTAACTCTGGTTTTACGATGACGATATAAAGCCCCAGTAAAATGATAAGGGTTGCGATTAAAAGGCGTAAGGTCAACGCTTCACCCAAGGTAACCCAGCCCATAAGTGCGGCGATCGGTGGAACGAGTAACTGGCTTGCCCCCGCCAGAGCAGCACTAAGGCTTGGCAGCACCGCATACCAAACCGCATAACCACAGCCTGAGGTTATGGCCCCAGATAGGATGGCGAGACTGACGCCGTAAGCGGAAAGGTTTGCATCGGGAAGAATGAAAATAAGCAGTGGTGCGGCGAGGAGGCTCGACCGGGCGAAATTGCCAGAGGTCAACCGCAGAGGCTGTGTCGTACCACGGCCAAGGAGCGTGTAAACACCCCAGCCAATGCCCGATAAGGCCATCATGAAAATACCGACACGATTGGGTGTGCCGAGAGTCGGAAAGACGAGATAGATAAACCCAGCCATGGCAATTGAGGCCCCGATTGCTTCGGCAAGATTGATGTTTTTTTGAACTGCCGAAACGCCAAAAATAGTGAGCTGCACACTGGTAAACAAGCATAGCGCACCTAAGCCTGTGTCGAGGGTAACGTATGCGAGTGAAAACATCAGCGCATAGAGTAATAGTGCGGCAGCCCCCCACCATGAGCCTTTTGGCAGTTTTTTCTTTTGCGAGTCGCCGTTTTGACGGTCACTCATGTGAACGATCAGCATGAGCACCATTGCGCCAGCGACAAGCCTGATAAGTGTAAACTCTTCCGGCCCCATATTAGGGTCAAGCAATCCTGCGCGTGCCAGAAGAGAATTGGCGGCAAAGGCCAGTAGAGCAAAAGCTGTAAGGCTTGTCGTTTTTATCCCTCTGCTTTTCACTTTCCACTTTCAAGGCCTGGCCCTGCACCAAGGATGGTCATATTTGCTAGCGAAATTTTCTGTGTTGATCGCATGCTTGTCTAGTAGCAACTCTGGTTACCAAACTTTGTTTACAAAATCGCTTTTGAGAATATCAGCCACAAGTCGGCTTTGTTGGGGGCTTTGTCAGAGGTTTGAGCTTGTCAACAGAGATCTGTTCAATTTGATCAACCTGTGACTGCAGTCCAACACGAGTTTGTAATCTAAGTTCAGCGATCAATGTTGACTGAAAAGCTGGTTTGCAGAGAATCATTCTGGTTGGCAGGAAGCCAACATCGACACCGATGCTAACTATAATTTGGCATTCGCCAGGCAAGGAGGCCTTGTGAGTACCCAGGCAATAAACGCCAGTCTTGGAATCCGACTTCGGGATATTTTTCCTGAAGCCAAATTGATCAATGCTGACGAAGTCTATGTTCGCTCCTGTTGCGGACATTGGAACGACTGTCAGCAGGATGATCTTTTTGTTGCAATTGTCGATACCGAGCAAGACGGCCACGACTTTACCAACGAAGCGATACAATTGGGCGCTGCGGCGATTGTGACCGAACGATTGCTGGGCACTGATCGCCCGCAGTGCATCGTTCGCGATACGCGGGAGGCGTACGGCCGGATCTGCCAGGCGTTGGCCGGCAAACCCAGCCAGCATCTGACAACCGTTGGGGTGACCGGAACCGATGGCAAAACCGTCACTTCACACTTGATTCGCAGCGTCTTCCGGGCTGCCCAACTCAAGACGGGATTGATATCTTCGATCGAAGTCAGCTGCGGCCGGCAAGAATCTGTTCCAAGTCAAGAATTGAACCCGCCCCGGTTGGCCGAGCAGCTATCGCGAATGGTGCTTGCAAGTTGCACCAACGCAGTGGTAGAAATCCCCAGCGTTGCCTTGGCAAAACGCTGCTTGGCAGGAGTTGGAGTCGATGTTGGTGTGATCACCAATATTCGCAACAACCATCTGAAATTTCACGGCTCAACGGAAAACTACCGCCGAGCCAAAATGCGATTGTTAAAGCAACTCAAGCCCAGCGGTCTGGCCGTGTTGAACGCCGACGATCCGACGACCCATTTTTTATTGGATCAAATTACGCAGCCCGTGCTGACGATCGGGATGAAGCAACAAGCCGAGGTAACCGCTCGCTTGATCGAGCGAACCAGAAGCGAACAGACGTTTATGATCGTTGCGGGATCGGAATCGATTCCAGTTCGCACGACCATCATTGGCGACCAGCATATCTACAATTGTCTTGCTGCTACAGCGGTGGGACTGAGCTCGGGATTGGAGCTTTCCACGATCGCCAGAGGCCTCGAAGCAGCTGGTAACATTCCGGGTCGATTGGAGAGAGTTGAGTGCGGCCAGTCATACGGGCTTTGGATCGATTCGGCGCGAAGCCCCGGACAACTGGCCAATGCGCTTCGAACCATTAAGCAAGTCACCGATGGGCAAGTTTGGTGCGTTTGCTCGACCGATGAAGCGCAATCGGAAATTCAGCGACGTAGGATTGGCGAAGTCGTCGAGCGGTCTGCGAACAAAGTAGTTATTACACGAACTACGGCCCAGGAGGCGGTCGACTTTGAGCCGGCCCACCAAATCCTCGACGGTTTTGAAAATCCTGAAGACGCACACCTGCTGCCCAACCGCTTCAAAGCGATCCAATGGGCGCTTCAAAATGCAAAGCCCAATGATGCCGTGCTGGTGTCCGGCTGCGGTGAGCGGCCGTTCGCGTTGGTCGGCGAAGATCATTGGACGATCACGGACCGGGATGTTTGCCAAGCTTGGCTGTACGATCACTCAGCATTAGAGACCGAAGCGCGAAAGCCAAATTTTCCTTCCACCCAGATTTTCAATATCGATGACTATCGAAACTAGAAGTGGTTTCAAAACTATCTGATCATTTTGGTAGTGGACGAGGTTACGAGTCCTGCGTCATGAACAAACCCACCATCTGAAAACTAATTGTAGTGCACGAGGTTACGAGTTCTGCGGAATCAACAGCGGGACCAGGAACTCGTCTACTCTCCCAGAGTTTTTTGAGCTGCCTCTCGATGATTGCAAAAAGTGCCAGCGGCATGGGACAGAATTTCGACAGCGGCCAAACTCGAGATTCGCTTAGGTTCACAGAATTTTCGAGCCTCGAAAACTCTTCGGCTAGCACCATTTAAGATTTCTCAAGAAAATTTGCAAACCGATATTGTTCCAGCAAATGCAAGTCAGTATAAGTCGTCCGCTCAAGGGGCAACCCAAGAGATTTCAAAGAAATAGGAGCGATCAATTTCTTTGGAAAAGTTGAAACACCTTTTGAGTTTGGTCGTCGGTTCAAGATTCGCGGGACTCTTGATCCATCCCCCCTCCTGGGGAACGA
>CAYSQZ010000311.1:0-4997 GCA_964433035.1 uncultured Pirellulaceae bacterium
GGCTTCCCATCGTTTGGCTTGCCGTCACCAGAATTCGGTTCGCCATCAGACGGTTTTTTAACGCCCGAAATTTCTTCCGATAGCTCCTTGGTCTTTTGGCGAACTTCAAATTGTTTGTCGGCAACCTTATCCAAAGCCCGCAGGCCTGCCCCGGTTTTGTTCTTGGTCTCTTCGATAACTCCCTTTTGCTCCTCAATCAAACCCTTGAGCCGGTCGATCTGGCCTTGGAGTTTATCAATTGCCTTTTCTTTATTTGCGATATTCTCAGTTTCACGGCGCTTGACCTGCTGTTCGGCAAGCACCTTTTGAAATTCGGACTTCCATTTTTCAAGCTGCGCCATCTCCTCCTGCTTGGTCGCTTCCATATCTTTCTTTTGGGTCAACAAGCGAACCAGCGACTCGATATTGACGATGACCTCATCCAACAAACCATCGGCTTTAGCAAGCCTGTTATTATCAAGCAGCTTGCTCACTTCGTCCATTTTCTTGGTGATCAACTGCTCTTTGGATTGTTGGTAAGCCTTGACCAGTAGCTCAGCCCGCTTGGGTTCTTTCTCGCGTAGCTTCTCCGCGATCACGGTAAGCTTGGTCTCCAATTCAAGCATTTTCTTCTGAACCAGGCGTTGGCGGACGCCCAACTCACTACGGCGAGACGATTCTTCGTCCTGAGCCTGCAATGGCAACGCATGGGCGCAGACAAACAGGCACACCAGAAGAAATAAAGTCAGAATTAATTTTGAAGTTTTCATCGCCGTTCTCGATTGGTTAAGACACGCTCACGGGGAATGGTCACATTTGAATTCGTTTTGACAGTTCGTCTTATTAGACCGTTTTTTTCCAAATCGGGCAAAAATTGCCCCGATGAACCAGGGATTTTTAAAAACCTATTCAAAGATACCATCTTTATCTTCAAACACGTCCTTGGGTTTCTGGGCATCTTTGATTCCACCTTTGGTTTCCAAGAGCCCTTGTTTGACTTCGAGCAGGTCGTTGATAACTTCCTGAAAACTCTCTGAGTCATTCATTGCCGCAAGAATCTTTTTCATTTCATCAAGAATCGCTGTCTGAACTGCGACCGTTTGACCAACGGCTTTCTCAAGCTCGCTGTCGGTTTGAATTGCTCGTCGGCAATCGTCCAAATGCCGGGTGGCCATCGATACCAGCTCTGAATCAAGCTGGCGAATCGGTCGAATGATTTTCTGATCAAATCTCGTTTCGATTCGCTGATCCGGAGCGATCGCATTCTCGGCTTCGTCGAGTCGGTTATTTTTGACTTCAACCAGAAAGTCTTCGAAACGATTAGCCACTCGGTCGATCGCCGTGCCGACGCCCTTTTGATTCCGTACCAACTCAATCAAACTGGCTTCACGCTGGATTTCGAAATCTTCCCTGGATGTCCCCGAACTGGGAACCCGCGCCGCGACAGCCTGAATCTCGCTGGTTAACTCCAATTGAATTTGATACGCCTGATCGAACGCCTTTCGCTGCTCAATTTCTCGACGAAGCAAATCAGCGCGAAGCTCATCGTCAGAAACGACTCGCAACAAAAACTCCTGTGACCTGCCGATTTTGGCTTGGGTGGGAAAATTGTCGTACGCGGCAACTGCGAATCGAAAACTCGTACCAGGCTTTAGCTTCAGCGGCACCAGATCCAAAACCACGTCTTGTTGAGCCTCACGCGTCGGCAACCCATTCTCCTGAGCAGCAAACTCGCCGATCGGAATTTCTCGCTTGCCGTTGGCATCTTCGTCGCCAGCTTTCCAGTAACAATCAAACGCAGTCGAGCGCAACCCATATTCGTCTGCTACCTGATACGACGTCGGAAGCGTCGCCCGAGCCGAAACCAAACCACTGATCCCCCACAGCTTTGCCCGCACGCGCGGGGGCTCATCTTCTTTGATCGCGAGCTTGAACTTGGAACGCCTCGAACTCTTGAGCCCGGACAGGTCCGTCAATTCGAATTCGTATTCACCGCCTGCCAGTTCGCCTTCAGGCCCGGGAATCGTCAAACTAAAAGACTGATCGTCAGAGGTCTGCTCCATCGGAAAAACTTCATCTCCCAATTTCAAACCAGCCTCCGAAAGTGGCTTGTTGGTTTTGATCCCAAGCTGCAAACGACTTCCAACCAATACTGAGTGCGGACCATTGCCCGTCAACTCCAACGACTTAACTCCCGTATACTCGGGCAACAAAGCCTGCATGGAGAGTTCGATAATATTGGGAGGTTCCACCAGCTCAACATCTACCCAGGCCGAGACGTCATCGCCTCCGGTGGCGCGAAAACGAAACTCTGACGAAACATTGTGGAACATGAACACATGCTCACGCCCATCGAGCTTGCCAGTCGGTTTCATCTGATGGAACGTGCGACCACCAGGATTGTCGACCTCCAGCGAGACTGACACATCGGTCACCTCGCTACCCTCACGAACGGTGACCAACTGTCGGTGATCGATGCCGCGAGGCAGAATAAGCTTGCCGTCTTCTACGCCAGCAATGTCCAGGTAAGTCGACTGGGGCCATTGATCATCAAGCAACATGATGTTTCGATTGAACCAGGTCGAGAGGAATTGATTGCTCATCACTCCGAACCCAAGCGCCACCGCTAAAATCGCCCCAATAGCCAACAGCAGCCAGTTTCTATAGTACGACTCTAGATCAAGCGACTTGCCAAAATCAATTGCGCTGGCACCATCCAATCCTTGTTGGATCGTGGCTTGGGCAAGCTCAGGCGAAACCCCCATTGAGTCCAGATTCTGCTCTCGTGAAAGCTGCATACTGGAGATCAGGCTTTCTTTGAGTTGGGGATTTTTGCTTTCGATCTCGTAAATCAAAGCATCATCATTGGGCCGGGAGCCAAGTGGCTTGATCACTTTCCAGCCAAAGTAAACCAGCGCCGCAACTGCCATGATCACCAACATGACCAATCGCTGAGCCATGTCCATCTTGAATACCCGATCAAGCAACATGTCAGCTGCCAGAATCAGAAGCACCGCGAGTAACCATCGGCCCAAACCATGCACTACGATCCAGCGTGTCAGCTGTGAGCGCATGCGGCTCAGCTTTTGCATGATCATCTTGGGGATCGGTTGTTTGTCAGAAGTTACGGATGCCATGGGTATCTAGTTTCTCGGAGTTTTTACTTGTGTTTGTTATTTGAGTTGTGTTCAACCCTTACAACAGCTTGTACCATTTTCGCACAATCCACTCGATCGTCAAAAGCAATGCCGGCAACAAGAACATCCCCCAACGCAGAATCGAGTTACCATCCCAAAGCGGCTTGGGTGGACTATTGAACTCCGCTCGGGTCACGATCGTGGGAAGCGCCTCGGCCACGTCGTCGAGTTGATGAAGTTGAAAGTACTTTCCGCCGGATTGTGTCGCGATATCGGCAAGCAATTTTTCATTCAACCAAAACGCGCCAGACTCGGCTGTGGGCGGAATAACACGAAACGCAATTGGATCAATTAGCGTCTCGTCCGAAGCCCCAAGATCAATGGTGGCTTGATAGTTACCGATCCTCTGGGCCACAAACGTTCCTTCGTAGCGGCCCTCCTGATTGGGAAGCAGCTTCATCTCGACCGTCTGAGACCGGCCGTCGTCTGATCGAATCACGGCTTTATGGACTTCTTGTGTCGAAGGACGGAACTCCTGATCCAAAATACGTCCCACCAAAACGACACGATCACCAAGCTCAAACTCAGTTTTTTCTGCGTCGATAAAACCACGGCGAGAGCCCTGCAGTGAACGCGTCTCGACCAAATACCTGACAACCTGGATCCAGAAACGATCAAAGTATTGAGCCTGAACGCCCAACGGACGCCAACGCCACGTGCCCTGGAAACCCATATACAAAACCGAACCCGCCCCGTAGCGCCCCGCCACCATCAACGGCTGATTACCTTCTGAATTGACTTGGTCGCCTCGCTCCAGCAACACACGAGCGGTGGCTTTAGGCTTGAGGGTAGGAAAGTTCCAGAAGATTCCGGGCATCAAGTTCCAGATCTTCAGCGTCTCGGCTGGGTCGGCACGAAAGCTCATCACCGGATGATCCATGTTGTGATTGACGACAAGCATCTTTCCCGCCTTGCCACCACCTCTGGCCGAAGTCAGCACTTCAACGGTGTCAATAAATTCGATGTCGCCAAACCTGACCGGCAGCAAATCATGAATCGACTTAAGCCGATTCATCGTCACAAACTCGCTGGTGAATTGCGGACCGGCCATGAACAGGACGCCACCGGCTTTGGTTTTGCAGAACTCCTTCAAGTTATCCATCCACTGAGCGTCAAATTCCTCAGCATTGGGATCCATCAAAATCACAACGTTATACTCCGCCAATTCCTGAGCCGTTCGCGGCAATCGCGTGATCGCTGGGTTACCTTCTTGCGGACGGGTTTCGTCCATCGACTGTAACCAGCAACTAAGTGCGATCGACGAATCACGGGCCAAGAGCCGTTGAACCTGCTGATAGTCCCAGCTTGGCAATCCAGAAACCAGAAGCACGCGAACCTTTTCATCGATGACTTCCATTTCCGAGGAAACTTTAGAATTGTCATCGGTCTCGGTTTCGCTTTCCAGCGGCGACACCTGAACGGTGTAAATGTATTTTCCCGGCTGGGATAAAATGTGGTCAAAGTCAACTCGAATGCGACCGCCATTGGGTGGAACATCGACGGCCTTCGTTTTTACCGATTGCGGCGCGCCCGGTTTTCCGGTTGCTGGATCGACTTGCTGCTCAACCAGTTCGACATCGATGGACGAAGGCATGCCTTGTTCGCCGACTTGGCTGGTTTGCAAAATGGCTTCGATTTCAAACGGTTCGTCAGGGTAAGCCTGCTCACGAACGTAGACTTCGTTGACAGCGAGATTTTTCGGTGGATTGGGATCGCCAACTCCAATTACAAAAATTGGAATTCCCAACGAAGCCGCTTTTCGAGCGATCTCCAGCGGATCCTCGGTACCGTTGTGCTGGCCATCAGTAATCAAAATGATCG
>CAYSQZ010000312.1:0-4986 GCA_964433035.1 uncultured Pirellulaceae bacterium
TGAAACCTTTTTGTTGAAGCAATCAACGATCGTCCTAAATCATCAGAGAATTATATAGTCCATTGAGATCAGGAATCAGGAGTTATTTTGATGAATCAAGTTCGCCGATCGACCCTTCATGCTTTTTCGTTGTGCCTTGCAGCGATACTCTCGTTCTCCTCAGTTTCCTCTGCTCAAGAAGGGGATGATTCGAAGAAGAAAGAAAAGCCGGAATATCCGAAGCTCGAGGTGGTCACCAAGGACTATACCGAAATCAAAGTTCAAGATGGTGAGAAGCCATTTTTTCGATTGTGGAAGAATGAAAAGAACGGCAACATGCTGGCTCAGCTTCCCAAGAATTTTTCCGGATCGAAAACCCGGCACTTCATCGCGCCGACAATCTCCGGTGGTGAGACTTATGCGGGACTCCAGTCTGATGCTTTTTATGTCTACTGGAAACAATACGGCAAGAAAGTAGCTTTGATTCAAGAGAATTTACGGATCAAAGGCTCTGACGAGCAATCCAAATCATCGGTCAAGCGATTGTTTACTGACAAAGTTTTACTCAGTCTTCCGATCGTCCACATGACCAAGGGTCAAGGTCCGGTCATTGATCTTGATGCATTACTGGTGGGCAAAGCAAGTACGTTTCTAGGCCGTTCGATCAGCCCGCAATCGGGCTTGATCAAGATCAAGAAAGCCAAAGTTTTTCCGAAGAACATTGAGGTCGCGTTCGAAGTCCCAATGTCAAACGGGATTTTAAAGACGCTTCACTATTCAATCAGTGAAATCAAAGGCTCTGCTTCTTACAAGCCACGCGTCGCCGACCAGCGGATTGGCTATTTTACGACTTCGTATGACGACTACGGCAAGTACAACGAAGATGATACCGCGGTTCGATACATTAACCGTTGGCATCTGGAAAAGCGTGACCCAAGCCTCAAACTTAGTCCGCCCAAACGGCCAATCATCTTTTATGTCGAGCACACGACGCCAGTACGCTATCGTCGCTGGGTGCGAAAAGGCATCATGGCTTGGAGCAAAGCGTTTGAGCAGATCGGAATCGCCAATGCGATTGAAGTCCGTCAGCAGGATCTTTCTACGTCTCAGTATATCGACGTAGACCCAGAAGACGTACGGTACAACTTTGTCAGATGGCTTAATAACAATATTAGTACTGCGATCGGTCCAAGTCGCGCCAATCCGCTCACGGGCGAGATTCTCGACGCCGACATCGTTTTGACCGATGGCTGGATTCGCGTGTTTGAAGACCAGTTTACTGAGCTGCTTCCCAGAATCGCGATGGATGGAATGACGCCTGAAACGCTCGATTGGTTTGCTCAGAATCCCAATTGGGATCCGCGCGTCCGCATGGCCGAGCCTTCACAAAGAGACTTTATTCGCAATTCGTTGGCTCACACGGCAACGCAAAGGGCCGCTAGTGGCCAGCAGTTCGAATTGAAGACGCGAATGATGGGCGACGAGGCGATGGACGGGATCGCGGGAAGACAAAGCCAGTTGTCAGGTGCCTGCATGGCTGCTGAAGGGCGCGGCTTTGATGTCGCGTTGATGCGGATGTCCGTCGCGATGATGCTGGCCAATGCTGAGGAGGAAGACAAAGACAAAGATAAAAAAGACGGCGATGACGAGGACGATGATGAGGAAGCTGAAGAAGAGGAAGAGAAAGAGCAAATGCTCGACGGCATGCCTGAGTCATTTATCGGTCCGCTTTTGGCCGACCTGGTTTCGCACGAGGTTGGGCATACGCTTGGCCTTCGTCACAACTTTAAAGCATCGAGTATCTATTCGATCGAGGAACTCAATAGCGAAAAAGTCAAAGGCAAGAAGCCATTTGCCGGTAGCGTAATGGATTATCTCCCGACCAACATCAAAGTCAAAAACGGCGAAGTGCAAGGTGACTACGCGATGATTGGGGTCGGTCCCTACGACATGTGGGCCATCGAGTATGGCTACACGTTGAAAGATAAAGAGTTGCCAGAGATCCTCAAACGGGTTGCTGAGCCGGAATTGGTGTTCTGCTCTGATGAAGATACGGTAGGCCCAGATCCGCTGGCCCGCCGATACGATTTTGGCAAGAATCCGCTCGACTTTGCCGAGGATCAAGTCCAACTTGCTAAGACCCATCGAGAGAAGATCCTCGAGGATTTCGTTGAAGATGGTGAGGCTTGGGCCAAAGCCCGGAAGGGATATTTTTTGACTTTGGGTTTGCAGGTCAAATCGACTTCAATGATGGCCAACTGGATTGGCGGTAGTTTTGTTAACCGTGACAAAAAAGGTGATCCCAATGGTCGTGATCCGATCGAAGTTGTTCCTGTTGAACAGCAGCGAGAAGCGCTAGAGTTTGTTGTTGAAAATTCGTTTAGAGATGAGGCTTATGGTCTTACTCCAGAATTGTTGACACACATGCCGGGCGATCACTTTGCTGACTACTTTACTCAGATGACCAACGAGCACGCTTGGCCGGTTCACGATCGAATCATGGGCATTCAGGCTTCGACGTTGTCGCAGTTGATGAACCCAACGGTTCTGCGCCGGGTTTACGATAACGAGTTTCGAATCCCTGATACCGAAGACGCGTTGACGCTCAACGAATTGATGACATCGGTTGGTGATGCGATTTGGACGGAGTTGGAGAAGGCGCCGCGAGGCAAATTTTCCGAGCGAAAGCCAGCGATTTCAAGTCTTCGCCGCAACCTGCAAGCTGAGCACATCCAGCGTTTGATGGATCTAGGCGTTCAAAAGCGAGGTGGCGCCGCGATGAAGCCGATCGCGAATCTGGCGACGATGAATCTTCGCGACTTGCAGAAGAAGCTGGAAAAGTCGGCTGATAACGCGAAGTTGGACGCTTATACCAAAGCTCATCTTCAAGACTCGTTGCTTCGGGTAACCAAGTGGCTCGAAGCTCAGTACGTTGTCCGGGCTAATTAGCCCAAAGCGACGTGAGAATTAGTTTGAGATCCAACACCAAGCTCTCGTTCTGAGGGCTTGGTTTTTTTTACGGTTCTCAAAGAGGATGTCTGGATCTTGGTGCCCAGCCATTCACTTTTCAATCAGGCGGCTTCAGTCACGCGAAGAAGTTTGACGGGATAAACAGGAGCAACAGGATGAGAAAGCGGTTCTGTTGTCTATCTCGTGATCTGTCTAAAAAGTCCTGCACTTCAAGCAGCTCGGGCACTTGACTTCATGCCGTGTAAAGCAATGCAATCCCTTTTGTATAAAGACAACCGGCTCAATGTGCCCTCGAATTGGTACAAAGCGTTGAAGGACAACGTTGCTACAGGTATATTCAGCCACCATCTTGGTGGATCCGCTGCACGAAGACCCGGTGGTAGTTCTTTACCGACCTGGCTTGTTTCAAAGCACGCCAATGCTGCCGGATATAACAACACTACTCTCTTATTGACGATGACCATGAAGCGATTTTTACTCTCGATTTTGTTGCTGTTCACGATTGCCAATGTTTCTTTTGGACAAGATGCCAAGCTCGAACAGGGAATTGATCAAGATTCTCGCATGAGCTGGTTTCGAGATGCAAAGTTCGGCATGTTCATCCACTGGGGCGTCTATTCTCAAGCCGGTGGCGAGTGGAATGGCGAGACACATCATCACGAGTGGCTTCAGCTGACAGCAAAGATTCCACTGGCTGAGTACACCGAGTTTGCCAAGAAGTTCAATCCAACGGAATTCAACGCTGAACAGTGGGTGAAGATTGCGAAGGATGCTGGTATGAAGTATCTGGTGATTACTTCCAAGCACCACGATGGATTTGCGATCTATGACTCCAAAAGCAGCAAGCACGATATTATTGACGTTTCTGTTTTCGATCGTGACCCGCTCAAGGAACTCGCCGAAGCCTGCCAAAAACACGGTCTCAAGTTTTGTGTTTACTATTCTCTGGGACGCGATTGGGAAGATCCGGACGTGCCCACAAAAGGGGCCAGACGCAGCAATCTGGTTGACTTTCCGAACGAGGACGAGAAAGTCTTCTCTCGATATTTCGAACGCAAGGTGAAACCACAAATCAGAGAGTTGTTAACCGACTACGGGCCGATCGGAATTCTTTGGTTCGATACCTATGGTGTGATAAGCAAAGAACAAAGTCTGGAATTAAAAGCGATTATTCGAGAGCTTCAACCCAAGTGCATCATCAATCAACGAATTGGTCATAGGCTTGGTGACTATAAAGTTTCAGAGCAGAAGATTCCCAATGATGGTTCTTACGATCCGTGGGAGTCCTGCATCACGATGAACGGTCACTGGGCTTACAATAAGGCAGACAAGGACTGGAAAAGCCCGAAGAAAATGATTCAGAGTCTCGTCGACATCGTCAGCAAGGGTGGTAACCTTTTGCTCAACGTTGGTCCAACCGGCGCGGGAATCATTCCTGAGCCGAGCGTGGAGCGACTTGGCGAGATCGGCGACTGGATGGAAGTTCACGGAGAAGCCATTTACGGCTGCGGTCCAACTCCTTTTGGAATCGAGCTGGGAAAGCGTGTCAAAGGCAAGGATGGGAAAGAGAAAACAGTCGACAAGTTGCCTTGGCGAGCCACGACCAAGGAAGGAAAGATCTACATTCATCTCTTGGAGTGGCCGGAGAAGTCGTTGGAGCTACCGAAAATGGATTCGAAGATCCAAAGTGTAGTCCTCCTTGGTGATGAAGCAACGAAGCTGAAGTTCTCGCAATCAGACTCTTCGACCATTGTTGAGTTTTCACAACCAAAGCCTGAAACACTGGTGCCAGTGATTTGCTTTTCACTGAACAATTGAGTGGCAAACTGGGGACCCAGCGGGATTGGATCAGTTGGGCGAATGGTTGATCGAACCCCGTTGGGGTTCAGGTTATGATTGCCTTGTCTTTACCCAGGGTTCAAGAACCCTGGGCTGTTGATTAAACCCCTTTGGGGTTTTGGATTTGAACGATTGACACGAATGGTGGACGCGAAACGGTGGACGCGAAACGGTGGACACGAACGGTGGACACGAACG
>CAYSQZ010000313.1:0-4978 GCA_964433035.1 uncultured Pirellulaceae bacterium
CTTCGATTGCAGGTAACTTACTGGCGAGATTCCTAGATTCCACTCGTTCAACACCTGGAATGCCCCAGTTTTCTGTACCAGTGTTATGAGAGTCAGGGTTAGTTAAAGCTTACCGCAGGTAGGCGGCAGTTTTCTGCTTCTGAAGCGCACGCGGAAGAAGCAGAAAACTGCCGCGCGAAATTTGCTGGTGTCTCTCCTCCTAGAGAGCTATGTGGTCTTCGATGGTTGTAGTTGTCCCGCCAGTGTGCGATCACCTGTCGTTTAGTCAACTTTGTTTTGCAGCTTTGGCTGCCTGTTTAATGTTTGCGGGTCAGGCATCAGCGGATGTTACTGTTTCATCTACTGAGCCAACTACCGACATTCTCTTGGATCAGTTTAACTTTGGTGGAACCAGTGCAACTAATGGTCGAATCCGCACCAACATCGGACCCAACGGTCGAGGATCTTTTTTCAGCCTTGATACGAGCCCGTTGACGGGTTCCTTCGCGATTGGGGATAGTTCCGTATCGGCAGCAGGCAATTTTATTATTGAGGGCATCACCATTCAACGCGACGCCGATGCAATAACAGCAGACTCCATTGATGTAGTATTTTTCAGTGGCACGCCAAATGATGATTTCTCGGGTAGTGCTGCAACAGCCGCAAACTTTATTACCGATACTGGGATTACTGTTCTCTCGAACACTAATATTCTTACCCCCACCCTCGAGGCCGATTCTTCTGATGGCGACTTCCTCACATTCGATGTGAATCCACTTACCGTCAATTCGAGTGACGCCCTTGGTTTCGTTTTGATTGCAAATGGTGGAACTATCGGCCATTTTGAAGGCAACAATGCGGGAGGCGGTCGCACACAGTTTAATGGAGCGGAGTTAGCTGGTCCTAGCGGCTCGAGAGATTTTAACTTCTTGATCACTGGACAAGCAGCTGTTCCTGAGCCAAGTTCATTGCTTGGTTTGATGGGATTGGCTGGTTTGCTCGCTGTGAAGCGACGCCGTTAATCAACCAACCAAATTTGTTCAAATGTCAAACGCTCGTGGCTTTCATAAGTCGTGAGCGTTTGACATATTACATCAAAACATTTTTTGCGGTCTGTTGTGTTGCGGTTGCCCTGACGACCACACAAGCCTCTGCTCAAAATGTGGACGTCTACTTCATCGCAGGTCAACCAATGCGGGGAACCTTGGTGAGATCAACTCCTACGACGTCCAAGGATATAACGGTTACAATGCTGCCGATTTCAACGAACAAGTAGAAGCGGGATTCACGCTATACTTCGGACGTATCCGTGATCGTAGCGGCTTCTTTTCCGACGGTGCTCCTCGTGTTGGCGGTCCGGCCGGCCGGTCACAAGCCCGTTCATTATGGCTCTAACCTCACCCGAGGGAGCTCCAGAAGAAGCGGATTGTAATTGCGACGGTGACGTTAACTTCTTCGACATCTCTCCATTCATTGGGTTCTTATCAGGTAGCTACTCAAACTGAGCAATTTTAGCATTGGCGATCTGGTGTAGGTCAGGCTGTGCCTGACGAAATGAACAGGATCGGCATGCACAGCATGCCCTACGCTTGGATCCAAATTCCGTTGAATTCAAGTGGAATCAATGCAGGAGAACTGAAAACGCTCGCTCAGTTTGAGTAGCTAACACCTCGATTTGACAGTCCTGGAGGATTGTTGTCTCGGTGCATGGGATTGATTGGTCGTCATTGACTAAGCTAAGTCCATTGAATTGAGTCCAGTATAAACTCTATCGAGGCCAGCCCATTTTTCAGGCTGGCCTCTTTTTTGCGCCCCAGGTTGGCTGGCTTGTGAGGAGAAAAAAGGGGACGCAGCGCGGCTTGCCCGGGCGTTTCTAGTCGACAAACTTCAAGACAAACCAGACTATCCGCTTGATGCAAAAAGCGAATGATTTTTAAAATCCATGGTTCCCAAATCAATAAATCAATGAAATCAAATGGCTCGTGTCAATCGCTGGATTCGGTGTCTGCACTAGCCATTGCGTTGTTTGCTTTTGAATCTTTGTCCAACCCCGAACTGAGGTTGCAATCTCCACTCCCTCACCCGAGCCCTAGCATTGGTAAAATCCAAATCTGCAACGCGAAAAAAAGCAAAATAAAACCGATAAATAACAACGCTTCCACGGCGAACCTCTCTCTAAATAATCACGATATTTAATCGACAACAATAGGTCGCTTCAAGTAGCGAAACTTTACATTAAATAATACTCCACGGCAGTTGCAAGTGCTCATCTTCTTCGATCGGAAATGTCTTGAAGCGACCGGCTCGCCATCGCGAATAACCGCTGTGTTGGTATTGGGTGGGAGCCAGCCAGGCTTAAACGAAGCTTATCCCATCTCTAGAGACGGATCCCCGACATACAAACGCAGCAATTGATTCTGGACTTTGATCGATCGGATTAAAATCCAGATCTGGTCTTGGGAAAATGTCTGTGGATCGGAGCTGGATAAAGCTTCCAATTCCTCAGTCACTGCTGCGTGCTGGTCCGTTGCGGCTTGAATTCGCAAGTTGACTTCATCCCAGACTTCAAGGAATCGAGCGTCATTTTCCAGCTCGTTCGAATCGGCTACCGCACTGCAGATCAATGCGCACATTCGGGCGACTTCCAACGCTGTTGCGCTGGGGTTTTGTTCTTCGATTTTTGTGGCGATTTTTGAGCAATTCATTGGGTTTTACTCCACGACGGTTAAGTGGGTCAGATCAACCGTAGGTCAGGCTCAACGCAAATGAAGCGATTGGAGAAAATTATTTTGAATCACGAGAGACTCGTTCCGCTGAGTCGTCAAAACTCGCCGTTTTTGAATGTTTTTTGGATCAAAAATGCAACGATCGTCGTGATGATGCCCAAACGCAACGGCTTGGTTGCGCCGGATGACCTCGTCAACAATGTCAAAAGCTCGATATGATCCAGTGGTCCTTCAATCCTGAAATGAATAGCAAAACGGTGCCATGCTTCACGCTTGCGTGAGCATGCTTACGCGAGCGTAACATGGCACCCGTCAATTCAGATCTGACAGACCACTAGTCCGTCAGGTTCTTTTAAGGACGGGATCACAGGATGAACAGGATTTACCAGTGTCAAAACCAAATCCAGTCGACCCAATGATCCTGTCACTGGGAAGTCACCAGAACCTTCAGCCGAGTCTAGCTGAACGTTTGCAAATCCCTGAACCTGTCCAAAGTCCATGGCTGTCTAGCCCATGAAGCGAATCGCGACATTGAAGTAGATAAAAATCCCCAGAATGTCCACGATCCCGGCGACAAACGGTGTACTCATCATCGCGGGATCCCATCCAAGCTTTTCAAACAGCAGCGGGAGGATCGAACCGGTCAGGGTTCCACTGACGACAATTAAAACCAAGGTGATCGGCACAACGAACATAACTAAGTTGGTCCAAGCGACATCATCTGGAACGAAAAATCTGGAAGCCAGATAACCCATTACCGCCAGCCCGAAGCCCAGCAATAACCCCATCACCAGCTCACGCAGCACCACTCGCGACCAGTCCGCAAGTGTAATGTGACCGCGCGAAAGGGCGGTAATAATCAGTGTAGCGCTTTGGCTTCCTGAGTTCCCTCCGCTACTGATGATCAGCGGAATAAACACAGCCAACCAACCCCACTTGTCGATCTGTTCCTTGAACCCATCGATGGCAAATGCAGTCAGCAACGCAAAGAAAAATAGAATCGTCAGCCAGATTCCCCGTTTCCAGGTCAGCGTAAACAAGCCCGTCCGCAGGTAGGATTCGTCCAGCGGATCGACGGCACCGATTCGGTGGGCGTCTTCGGTGGCTTCCTCACGAACAACATCGATAATATCGTCGTGGGTAATAATGCCCAGCATTTTATGTTGATTGTCGACCACGGGAATCGCCAAAAGGTCCATTCGGGCAACCTTGTTGGCTACGTCTTCCTGATCTTCGAGCGTGTCAGCGGTGACTAGATCGGTATCCATGATCTCGGCAAGCGTCGTCTCGGGCGACTTCATGCCAGTCAAAAGCTGCCGGGCCGAAACGAGCCCTCGCAGATGGTCTTCTGAGTCGACAACATAAAGATAATAGATCGTCTCGTAATTTTCGCTCTGACGGCCGACTTCATTGAGTGCTTCGCGAATCGTGAGCGACTCGGCCAGTTTGGCGAACTCACTTGTCATCACCGCGCCAGCAGTCCCTTCAGGATATTGGCTCAGTCGTTGAAAATCACGACGCTCTTCAGCCGGCAGCAACTCCAGTAGATGGCTTAGCCGGTCGGGATCAATCTCTTGTAGCACGTCAACGCGATCGTCGGGAGCCATCTCGGCGACCAACTCAGCGGCTTGATTAACATCGACCGTTTCGAGGATCCCGGACTGTTTCGCTTTTCCAAAATAGGAGAAAATGTCGACTTGCTGTTCAATGTCGGTCTGCTGGAGGACCTGCCACGCTTCTTCATTGGAAAGCCCCGCCATGAACTCGGCAGCACGAGCTGCATGAATCGCTTCACAAAAATCGCGCAGGCCGCTCGAGTTATTCTCGGCGAGCATCTCGCGCAGTTCGGGAAGATATAGTGTGTTGATCATTTTTAGAAAACGCTGGATTGATCAAGCGGTACATTGAGTTCTTTGGTGGATCGAAGCGGCGGTTTGGAACGCTCGCGCCGCGGGACGACAGGCAAGATGTTTGGGTCACCGTTTGGTTCACGGATTTTTGAGTGGACTCTAACGAAAAAGTCCAGTCTAGTTCAAGACACTATCTTGTTGTTGCACATATGTTGCCACCCTCCTCTGGGGGCTCTTCGCCGAATTTAGTGGGTGATGCCATTGACAAATAATATTTCGATTTCTACTAAGGCTGAAAGCAATCGCGAGAACAATGAAGCCACCCTCCCTCTGGGAGCTCTTCATCGTTTTTAGTGGGTCACATCCATTACATCAAAGCCACCCTCCCTCTGGGAGGGTCGGGAACGCAGTGACCGGGGAGGG
>CAYSQZ010000314.1:0-4972 GCA_964433035.1 uncultured Pirellulaceae bacterium
TGTTCCGCGGTACCTTAATTGGTCCAGTAGTTTCGAATGCAAATCGAATCTTGGAATTTCGCTTCTTTTCCGCAACCTTGCCAATTCATTCCAAATATTTGGCAATTACCTGCGAAGACCCGACATTAGGCACTGTTTTTTAAATGTGAGCGGCAAGGCGCTAGCCGCCGGATCGTTGCGTGTTTACCGGCTGCTAGCCCCTTACCGCTCAGTCCAAAATGAAAATGTCAGACAGTGCCTAGTGGTCCGTCAAAACTGAAAAAATAGCAAAATGGGTGCCATGCTTCACGCTTGCGTGAGCATGCTTACGCGAGCGTAAACATGGCACCCGGCAATTCAGATCTGACAGACCACTAGCATGACTTTGCTTTGTCCAAGCCGTTCTTTTCGGAGAAGAAATCGTGAAAAATGCCTCGTTTATGGTCGCGTTGCTGGCGGTCATCCAACTCCTGATGAGTTCCCGCCTCTCTCAGGCACAAAATCTCAGGCTCAAACAGGACCCTCGTACCGATCGCCGGACGCTCGAAGAAGCGCTCGATGCAGCCGGGCAAGACATTGGTCAAGAGCTGGAAGAGCTTTTTGAGCAACTCGATGTTAGCTCTCAAAAGCTGGGCCAAAAAATCGAACGCTGGGCTGAAGAGAACTCTGACGAGTTATCGGCGTGGTCAAACAAGTACGGCCAACAGTGGGAAGCGTTTGGTGAAGAGCTTGAAGACGCGATGGAATCCATCGCCGAGGATCAACACGATATTTGGTCGCGTTGGGCTCAGCGGTACGAACGCGAAATGGAGTTGTTGGGCGTTGAATTAGAGCAGGAACAATTGACTGGTGAAAACATCGGTCGGTTTATCGACCGTAACCTGGAGGCACTTAGCAAAATGCCGCTGGGAGATCTGGTCGATCAAGTCCTGGAAGATGGAGTTGGTGAACTTCGCAGCGCGCCTTGGGAAAGCCTTGAAGAACTTGGGCTGTTGGCTAAAGACGCTTTGCAGGAACCTCTGGAGGAGTTTGCTGATTTAACCATCGAAGGTGCCAAAGCCCAGCGGGCACTCAAGCGTAACGCTCAAGAAATGAGACGGATACTGGATCGGCTCAAAGACGATCTTGGCCGGAATGTTTCGGACTCGGGTTTGCTCGAGTTGATCGATGAGGAAATGATTCGGGATACCGAATCGCTCGATTCGAAATCATACCAGCGGGATTATGAAACCGACCGGAGGATTATGCGGCTACAGGATCTGCTGCATCGGGATGGGGTAACCGAGCAGCAGCGACAAGCAATCCAGGACATGATCGAAGCGATTCGAAATTCAGGTGAGGGGTCTGGTCAGGCAATTGAGCGCCGATACGATCGCGACCCAAGTTCCAGTCGCGTGATAGACATACCACGGCGAGACCAAATACTCAAAAAGATTGAACGAGAAAAGAAACGTCACGCTCAAGCTTTGGAAGAATTTAATTTGGATCTACAACGGTCGGCTGAAAGTTCGCTCAAAAACAAGCGGCAGAAATCAGATATCCAGTGGCGAAAGCAGAATCAGAGAATCCCGAAAGCCTCTGGCGACAAGCCCTTCAACTCACAGTCGCGTGCGGGCAAAGTCGATCAGTTCAAATATTTCCGTGATGGCGACGGGCGTCAGCCAAGAAGCCAAAAACGCAGTCGTGCTTCGAACCGCAAGTCCAACAACGCAGGATCAAGTCCCGCGGGAACCGACGGATCAACAGACGATGAAGACGAAACGGAAACGATCCAGGGGTTGCTCCGTCAGATTGAAGAGCTTTGCGACGAAGTCGAGAGTCTCACGCGAGATCGTTCGTAGTTGGTTGTTTCTCCGTCACCGGTTAGGCCCGCTTTTTGGCGATATCGCTAAGCCTGACTGCGGCTCTGCGTGATTTTCTTCCGCTGCTTTTTGGCACTCGTAGTAAATACAACGCGCAAGCGAATGCACTGACGCGAAGATTCCCTGCGCGAGATCAACGGTCAAAAAGTTTCCGACATGCTCGCGATTCGCAAGATTCTTCATCAGTTTGAATCCGGTCAGGAGGTCGAAGTCAAAGTCTGGTTCGAGGAGACCAAAAAAACGGAGGTCCGGACGCTGGTTCTTGCCATCACTGCGCGAGATTGCCATCAACAACACTACCGTTTCCGGACTCGATTCGCTAAGCAAGCTCAAGACGCTGCGAAAACTTTCGCTTACTCGTGGCAAGCACAGCGATCTTTCTTCAATTGCAGAACTTTTGCAGCTGGTCGAGTTGAACTTCCACCATTCAAAGGTTTCCGACCTGAAGCCGTTGGTCGGTCTGACGCAGCTTAAAAGACTCACCATTTCCGCCACCGAGGTCACAAACCTGGAGCCCCTGGCCGGTCTTACGCAACTCGATTCGCTCAGCATTTCCAACACGCAAGTTGCGAACCTGGAGCCGCTGGCTCAACTTCAAAAACTGGTCATGCTGTCCGCCGAAAGGACCCCGATTCATGACCTCTCGCCACTTCGCGGCAAGCCAAACCTGACGATCCTCTACCTCGCCCGCACAAAAGTCGAGGACCTCAGTCCGCTCGCCGATGCCACCGAGTTGACTTACCTCGAATTGAACGGCTCGAAAGTCAAGGACATCACGCCCCTCTCCAATATTACAACGCTGCAACAGATTCATGTTAACGACACGAAAGTCATCGACGTCGGTTGCCTGGCAAACTTGAATAATCTTCAGTATCTCAAGATCTCGAAAGACGCTCAGATCAAAGGGCAGGACTTGCTGCAGAGACGTTTCCCAGCGATGAAGATTCTGCGGGATTAGAAGCCACAAACGTTCCCCAGCCGTTAAGTGCCGGATTGATTATCGCAATCCAGCATCAAACGAACTGCCGTTGAGGCGTTAAGATTCACTACTACGAACCTGAACCGGCTAAGATCGCAATGAATGGTGCGATATCAAAGAAGTCAACGATGCCACTTTGATCTACATCCGCTTCAGCTTGATCTCCTGAATCGGCTAGAACGGCAATAAATGGTGCAATATCAAAGAAGTCAACCGTACCATTGAGATCAACATCGCCTAGCAACACTTCATCAGTCTCAGCCACTACGCCTACAACTTCAATGTTGTCAAAATAGCCTCCATAGATTACTCCAAAGCTAGTGATTCTGATCTCAGCAATATCAGTAGAGGTACCGTCAAAGTTGCTCACTCCTTCAGCTGTGAAATCTACGCCATTTTGACTAGTCGAAGAAAAATCGAAAGTAGATGCTCCGATGGTTAATGACATGTGTGCGTCTCGAGCAACATCAAAAGTGTCTGGGGTGCCGTCTGAGCCCCACCAGAAAGCTCCTGGCGTGGGTCCAAAAGGCATGTTTACGCTATTACCCATATCGTTCAAAACCGAAAAACCAGGCCGTTGTCGGGCGGCATCCCCAACGCCAAGCGAGCCAGCTTCGCCAAGAATAAAGCGGACCACAATGTTTCCATTGGAGTCCATGGAGTCCACAAAAATCGTTCTGGAAACTCCAAATGTCCGGCGTGCAGCGTAATCAAAATCGATGGTCACTGTATTGCCGTCGGTAAGCGACAACGTAGCAGCAAGATTCAACGTCAAATCAAGATTTATCTCATTTTGATCGAGCAACAAAACGTTGTTTCCCAATGTCTCATCGGGCGCAGCCACCGGAACTATCGAAGCTATCGCGGATTCTTCAACCAAAGTCGCGGAGCCAATCTCGGCCAGCATGTCGCCGTCCTCAAAGTCGTTGCTGAAAGCGACTAACGGAAGTGGGTTTTGCGCGTTGGTGGTTACGGTAAACATGAATGACGCAAACACGGTGCAGATCGTCAAAAACCAATTCTTATTCATTTTTTTCCCTATATAAGAGCCAACAGAATAGCCTTATCAGCCTATTCAGTTGCTGATCGTTTGACAAGCAGAAACTACCCAGACGACGGGTTGAGATTGGCGAATGACGATTAGCGGCATGGTTCTGTTTTGGTTGATAAAGCTGCTTTTATCTTGCTGAGTCGAAACGACCTTGGCTTTAGTCTCATAGGCTCTGACCAAGTCGGACACATCCCAAAACGGCATTTCCAAACCCTTGGTCACCAAGTCGTGATTCTGTCGCGGGGCAGCGAAAACCCCCGCTCGTTGGGATGGCAATATCAATCGTCGTCCTGAAACCCGAATTCTCTAAACCAGTCAATATTGTCCAGTTCAGATGGCGAATCTTTTTCAAAATCGGGCTGCGAGTCAGTGCCACCACGCTGGTTCGGACTTTCAAAACCTTGCTCCAAACTATCGTACCAAATGTCGCTATCGACCGGTTTGGCACTTCGCCGCAAGGCGGCTTTCTGAAGACGATGGTCACTTGAGACGACCAACAATTGCTTTGGGCTGGAATGAGATCGGATGATCTCTTCGATCATCGAATCGGCGTCGTCAAAGTCGACTGCGTAGATGATCGTCAGTCCGTCGATCTGTGAAACGTTATGGTCCTCTTTGATTGGCAATCTACTGGCATCGAATACGATTGCTGTCCGCTCGCGATCCTCACCAAGCCACTTGCTGATCGAACTAATGGCTCGCTGTCGGGCTTTTTCAAGTGCCAGCGAGTCACGTCGCTTTCCCTGTAAGCCACATTGAAAAATGAGATTGTAGCCATCGATTACGATTCGAAAGTTGTCTCGAATTTTCATCCTGTCTCGCCAATCGTGCTTAGAGCTTTTTAGAACTGCCGACCCATCATATCACGACATGGCTGGTATTGCTCCGCGAATAGATTATCAGCTTGACGCCTTTGCGGGAGTAGATTTTCGGGTTTGGATCCAACAACGAAAAAGCCCGCGCTGAAATGATCAGCGCGGGCTCGAGTCAAGATCTCGACAGAATTAAATTGGCTTGCGTCTCAGTCTGATTAGTTTTCAAACTTCTTCGTCGCACCTGGTTCTCTGAGGAATGTTCCCGAGAACATCTCCCATGGCTCAA
>CAYSQZ010000315.1:0-4971 GCA_964433035.1 uncultured Pirellulaceae bacterium
GGTAACCCGATACGTTAGTGAGGAACGATCCTCGCTGACGCTTCGGGTTACCTAATAAGCATGAATTTTGCTATGTCGCTTTGGTTTTCCAAATGATAGAGAAGCAGAGCCTGGAGACAAAGCCTGATCAAAACAAGGTTAGAAACGCCAAGAATAGAAACGCAGGACGCACTTATAGACTTTGCCTGCCATTCACTCATTCACTCATTCGCTTACACAAATTATCAAACGCTCAATTTCACTCATTCGCTTACACAATTTCAAACGCTCATCAAATGCAGGCGAATAAAGTTCAATATCTCCTTAACCGCACGCACCTCTCGCCAACCAGAATGCCCACCAAATCGAAACACTCCCGTGGTCGTCGAACCCGTACCACAAATCGCCACTCGATGATGTGACTTACCTCGGCTGACACGATCTTCATCCCGATCAATTTCGGAAATAGCAAGCCCCAAATCGGCTCCCGACTTTTCTCGCACATTCTCGGAGACCTTGCGAAGCGCTTCGCCAATCGCTTCCTCGTCATCCGACGGGTCCCCCATCGCTTCTGCCGACGCAACCTCACTATGCAACAAGACCTTCCCGTCACCATCGAGCTTTTTAATCAACTCCGCAACAGCGCCGCCGGTTCCAAAATCCACAATTGAAATCGACAATCCCTTTGACTGGAGTGCCTCAACAACGACGTCTTCCAACTGTTGACCATTTTCACCGAAGACCAGTTCGCCCAACGAATCGTGAATCGAGGCAATCGTCGGCTTCATCTTCTCCTGGCATTGTTCCAGCGTTTCCCCTCTTGTGGAGACTCGCAATGAAATTGTGGCCGCGCTGGCGGTAATCCCCACCGAAGGATCTCTTCCACGCTTGATCAAATCGGGAAGCATCGTTTCGATCTGACTTTCACCAGACCCAAAACAGTGAACCGTATGATGCGCGATTACAGAATCGAGGCCAAAGGATTTTTTCAGCTCCGGCTCCACCGTAGCTTCCCACATCTGCTTCATCTCAACGGGCACACCTGGCAAAGCGAAAATCCGATAATCATTACCTTGCGAATTGGAACCAGAAAAATCGATCCCCGGAGCAGTCCCTTCAGGATTGTCGATCACACCGGCCCCAACGGGAAACCAGGCCTGAATTTCATTATTGACAGGCATGTCACGACCACGCCTTGTGTACATCTGCTTGATATGATCGAGCACCGAATCGTCTTTGACCAATTCTACCGCTGCCATCTTACTGATCGCGTGGCGGGTAAGATCATCTGCCGTGGGACCAAGCCCTCCAGTGCAAACGATAATGTCGGCGCGGTTGGTGGCAATCCGAAACACATCAACATTGTCTTGGAGATCGTCGCCAACGGTGGAATGAAATGCCACGCGAATTCCGATCTCACCGAGACGTTTGCTGATCCAAGCGGTGTTGGTATCCACTCTCACCCCGCTGGTCATCTCGTCGCCGATTGAAATTACCTCTGCTCGAAGTTCCATAGTTAACCTAAAATCGCCTGAATCGTGTTTCATCGTGTGTCATAGCATCCCTTGGTCAGTAACTGGTCTGGCAACGTCGGAGTACATCTGAAACATCTGCCCCGAATTCCTGCCAGCTCTATCAAGTAAAAATCTTCTGCCACCGACTCTTGAACAAAGCCTACTCTCTTGGTTTTCCCAACAATTATCGCGCTACTCAATGGGGTACTTGCTTCGTCAAACGCACCTAAACTCGCCTAAAGCAGCATTTGATTGATTCTCCGGCAAGGATTTCGCTGATGATTTGCGGTGGAAAAACAGTCGCCAACTAGTATCATCTTTGTTTGGCAAACTTGCCATCTGCTCCGGTCGTAACCATCGTCTGCAATCGCAAGGCTAAACGACTTAACTGGATTTTGCGGCCTAAATCTCTGCGCTTTCTGGCAATCGATCTAAAGCGTTTTTGTTTTGCCTCACCTAAAACTCAAAACTTAGATCAACGTTAAGAATTTAGACTTCCAATCCGTATTTTATTTTATGAGTGGTTCCCAAGAGCAATAGTGGGAACCTTTTAGCTGAAATCATGGCTGGCCCAAACTGCTAGTCGTTGGTAGATCAATTTTTTCTCAGGTAAATCAACATGTGTGGAATCGTCGGATACATCGGACCTCGCGTCGCCCAAGATTTTCTCGTTGAAGGACTTCGCCGACTCGAGTACCGAGGCTACGACAGTGCCGGAACAGCGACCATCTCTGCGGACCAGAATTTGAATATTGTGAGGTCGGTTGGACGAATCGCTACGCTCGCCAAAGAAATTGCCCAAAGCCCCTGCGCCTCAGGCATTGGCATCGGCCACACTCGCTGGGCGACCCACGGTGCAGCTACAATCAACAACGCACACCCTCACTTCGGCGGTACTGAGAACGCACTGGCTCTGGTTCATAACGGCGTGATCGAAAACTTTGCTGAACTTCGCTCCAAGCTTAAGTCAAAAGGCTATGAGTTTAAAAGCGAAACTGACACCGAAGTCGTCGCGCATTTGATTGCTGACACTTACAAGACCAAGTGTGCGAAAAAAGACGTTAAGGAAAGTCATGAGATCGCAATCGAGTCGATCAAAGAAACGATGTCTCAGCTACGTGGAACATTTGGGCTGGCGATTATTTTTCAGAAGTGGCCGGACGCAATTTTTGCCGCTCGTCTGGGCAGTCCCTTGGTCATCGGGGTAGGGGAGGGCGAGCACTTCCTCGCCAGTGATGCCCAGCCGCTGATCGGATTCACCGAGCGAATCGTTTTCCTGGCCGACCATCAAGTCGCGATGCTCAAAGCGGACTCACTCGAGGTTTCCCATCGTGACTCGGGAATCGTTTCGCACGACGTAAAAGTTCTTGACGTTGAATCGAATCAAGTCGAAATGGGCGAGTACGATCATTACATGCTTAAAGAGATTTTTGAGCAGCCCGAATCGCTTCGCAACACGATGCGTGGTCGTTTGGATGAAGACAATGCGACGGCCGTCTTTGGTGGCTTGAACCTGACTCCCAAGGATCTCCTGAAAGTCCAACGGATCGTCTTTACCGCTTGCGGCACCAGTTGGCACTCGTCGCTGGTAGGTGAATATTTGCTGGAAGATATCGCTCAGATTCCGGTCGAAGTCGAATACGCCAGTGAGCTTCGCTATCGCAACCCGCCGATGGACCAGTCTTCGTTGATTTTTGCGATCACCCAAAGTGGTGAAACTGCGGATACGCTTGGCGCGCTGAGAGAAATGAAGCGTAAGGGGCACATGACGATGGCGATCTGCAATGTGGTCGGCAGTAGCATCGCCCAGGAAGCCGATGGAGGAATTTTCCTCCACGCTGGTCCGGAAATTGGCGTCGCGTCGACCAAGGCTTACACTTCACAGTGTATGGCGTTGGTAATGTTGGCTCTTTACTTCGGTCGATTGCGACACCTGAGCTACAACAAAGGCCGAAAGATAATCGAGCGAATCAAGGCGATTCCAGATCAAGTCGAAGTCGCGCTTCAGCAAAATGATCATATAGCCAAGATTGCAAAGAAGTATCAGGACTGTGACAACTTTCTCTACTTGGGACGACATTACAATTTCCCAACAGCGCTTGAAGGTGCTTTGAAACTCAAAGAGATTAGTTACATTCACGCCGAAGGCTACCCGGCAGCCGAAATGAAGCATGGTCCCATCGCGCTGGTCGACGAGAAAACGCCTTCCGTTTTCGTGATGCCTCAAGGTTTCATCTACGAAAAGGTGATGTCCAATCTGGAAGAAATTAAAGCCCGTGGCGGGCCTGTGATCGCGATCGCCGGTGAAGGCGACGAACGAATTGCCGAGGTCGCGGACGACGTTATCTTCGTTCCGCAAACGATCGAATATCTGCAACCGATCGTCTCAGCGATTCCGCTGCAACTGCTTTCGTATCACATCGCGTTGCTGCGTGGATGCGATGTCGACAAGCCTCGAAACCTGGCCAAAAGCGTAACTGTCGAATAATCGGTGAGTCCAATCACCCGTTAGTCGAGGCTAAGAATCTCCGAACTGTTGCCAGTCCGGCTACGGAAATCGCCCTTCAGCGGTAGCCCCTCTTGGAGTCACGATAAATACCGCGTCCGGATTGAGAAGGTTCGCAAAGAACGGTGTGATCGAGTTGGTGTTGGGGATCAAAATAACAGGCTTGCGTTCACGGAGGCGCGTCTTGATGGTCTCTTGATCAAGTTCGCTGCCGTCGATGCCAAAGCATTTGACGGCCGCTGAGCGATAGACTTTCGTGCTAATCGATTCTTCCGTCGTCGATTGGCCTCGCAGTACCCATACCGAGCGCTCACGCAGTTCGAGACCCCGCACCAAGATTACCTTGCCCTCTTTGTCGACGATCTTCTTGGTTACGGAGCTCACGTATTCCTCTTGAATCCGTTCAGAAGTCGCCGGTTTGGGAAGCTCGCCGGACTCTTGTTTTGCCTTTCGTTCAGCAACTCGCTTTTCAAAATCGGCTTGTTCTTCGGGGGTGCGATCGCGGTAACGAAGGGCGCCATTGTTTTTGGTGACCCGAATGCCGCGCGGATCGAATTCCGTTCCCGTAGAGTTCGGGTCTGGGGCCATCAGCGTCTGTTTCGCGGTTTTGGTGGCAATCGTGATATCGCCTTGATCATCAATCTCTGCGGTGGCAAATTGATAGGAGTGAATCGCCGCCGGGTCGGGCGAACGCCCGATCTGAAATGAAGATGCAGTGATCGGTGGTTCAAGATCGGATGTGCTCTGTGCAAACGTGGCACTGGCTAGGCACAGGGTAAGCAGACATCCAAGGATGGGGACGTTCATAGAAAAAGATCCAATGCGTGTTCGTCAACGCCGACAGTCCGAATCGGACTGAAATTGAGCCTATCAAGAGAATATCAGTTTACTCTTAGTGACGCCGTTGTTAACCCGAAATCTGACGAAGCGGTTCTGCGACTTGGCCAAACCGTCCGTCGCCTGGGATATCGA
>CAYSQZ010000316.1:0-4941 GCA_964433035.1 uncultured Pirellulaceae bacterium
TTCCCGCTTGTTAGTAGACAAACAGCGATTCTCGCATTTAGGAATCAGATATAACAGTGGTTACTCTGCAAAAACATCGCTAGATGGCCAGATTTAATTTGGCATTAAGAAAAAGTTCAATTCGCTTCCTTAAAAGGTGAGGAGTTTGGGTAAAATCTTACGTTTATTAAGCGCATCTGACCCGTCAGTGCCGCCGCTGGCTTTGCCCTTGCCGCATGTTTCTCATCGAATCCTGGTTGGCTGGCGACGCAATCAAAGAATAGATGCTCAGGGCCGAAACTGACCTACTTGAGCATTTTGAGCACATCGTTGATCAGTTTGGCAAACGTATCATCATTAATTCCAAGCTTGTCCGAGAGTGCCTTGAGGACAGCGATTTCGTTCTCAGTAAGCTTGCCGTCGGCCATCGCGACTTCTAGAAGCGATAGGATCGACTCCTTGGGCGATGATTTAAGTACCCGAAACTGCTCTTGATGAAAGTTCGGATCCGTCGCCCCTCGCGCGATCATGGCTTCTAACGACGCTCGGCCGACACCGATATCTGCGGCGAGCTTATCAATTACCTTGCGTTCGCTTTCACTGGGAGCACCATCGATTCCAGCCACGCAGCAAGCGGCTCGCAAAACATCAACTCGTTGCATCGGTGTCATAATAGCCTTTGGGATCTCAGAAAAAAGGGGAACGAACCGAAGTCCGATTCCCCAAATATTCTCAATTTCAATGCCGCTTTGTCAATCGCGACTCGTTAAACCCAAGCCATTGGGCCATGTTGGCCGTTATTTTCGATCGCTGGCCGTGGTCGAATCAGCAATTCTCTCACCTGGGCTATTTACTTTTGCCATCATGCTTTGGATCGGCCCGACATTGCTGGCCCGCGCCGGCCACGTGGTTCGGATGTAGGTACCATCTTCAGTTCTCAACCCGCTATCCCACCAAAACCAGCCGCCAGAAATAATGCCAACTACCTCGTGTTTTGAATTGAACACTGGGCCGCCAGAATCACCGGGCAACAAAGGCACATCAGCGAAGATCTTCTCGATGGTTGAGGGAGGCGAAGCTTCAGCTTCGAAAGCCCGAATGCAGTTGGCTAGATTTGTTCCGCCACCCAGCCCCGCTAACTCAACCTTGTCACCACGCTTAACCGGTTCAGTCGCAAGCTTGGCAGGTTTGACATCGCCCGGCACCCACACCCAGATCAGAGCAACGTCCTTGTCCTCATCGTGCTGGACTACCTGACAACCGCGAGCACGTCGTTTGTTCTTGAACGTAACCTTGATCTCGCCATCGGTAACATCGTCCTGAACAACGTGCCAAGCCGTAACGACATATCCTTCAAAACCGTCCTTGACGGGCTTGTCTTTGTCGACAGAGATTAAAACTCCAGTGCCAGAACCATGAGTTGTTGAAACTTCGACAACCGCGCGATGATAATCAGCTTCTGGCGTCCACTTCCAAAGCCCCGATCCAGTGCCAGCAGGATCCTTGGAGTCGCTTTTCTTGGGGACGACGATTTTCGCATTTTGCGGCACTGAAGAAGCTGGCGGAATGGCTTCTTGAGATGAAGATTGAGCTACGACTTGAATGGTGAACGCCATTGCAAAGAAGATCGAAAGTCGTAATGAGAACCTGTTCATGACTGCCTCCCAGGGCAGAGCGATCAGGTCGCGTCAGCATCCAACGACTCACTCGTCATTGAAGAGTGGCAGGACCTGCCCGCCAGTTAAGTTGTTGCCGCTCTAATTATTAGATAACCAGAGAGAAATGTTCTTACTTGATATCGGCTTGCACCAACTCTACCGACCACAAAAACTGCATAAGTTCCCCCATTGACGGTTATTACCGAAATCAAGGTTTTAGATCGTGATCTTTTTCACGAGTCTTGGACACCACCAAGGATGGGAAAATCCATTATTTCCCAAGCGTTTCCATGAGGTTTTGACGCGCAAGCGAAGCGGTCGCACCATGACTGCACCACCACGCAAGCACAGAGTGCGACAATTTTAACGATCCGTCCAGTTCTCAGGAATTGAATCGAAACGTTCACCGTCGCGCCGCTTTCCTCATAGGTCGTTGCTCAAAATATTTCAGCAACAAAAAAGCTGACTTGCTGCGAATTACCACCTTCGATCAACTCGCCGAAGAGAAACAAGCATCAACCACTTGCTGAGTTTGAAGCGCGATCGTGGGCCAATGATCATCGACTTCGCCTGACAAAACCAAAGAGCCGAAATTTCGAAACAGATTCGTTTCCTGTGAAAGTGGGCCACTGCTACCCGGTTCTTCGACCACTACCGTTTGGCCATTTTCAACCACAGCAAAGTTGCCGGGTTCGACAGACTTGTTTGGTTGCCGCAGCTGGAACTTAATACTGGGCCCGGCAAAGGGGTTTACGAAATCATGAATAGAAATGTTACCCTTTGTCCCGCTGATTTGAGCCCATTGCTCGAATCCAGTTTCGAAACTGTTGTAAAACGATGACGTCACACCGCCTTCAAAATGCAGCTCGCCCGCAAATTCGATCGGCACCGAGTGAGCGCAATCTTCGCGCTGAAGCTGATTTAAAATACGACCTACGACTCGCACGGGCTTTTGATAGTTCATGATCCAAAGTGCAAAACGAATCGAGTACCAACCAAGGTCCCCAAGACAACCAAGCGGCTCAAGCTCCGAATTAGTGCGAATATTTGATTTGGCAAACTCCTGACCACCATGGAAACTGAAGTGCGTCGTAATCCTCCTCAGCTCGCCAATTTCATCGAGCGCTTTCTTCACGGCTTGCAATCGTTGACTGTGCATGAACATGACACCGTCCATGAACTGAACATTGTTTGATTTGCAAGCCTCGATCATCTCGGCAAGATCATCAGCGTTTGCCGCGCATGGCTTCTCGCACAAAACGTGCTTTCCTGCTTGGGCCGCCCGAATCACCCATTGCTTGCGGATACCTGTGGGCAGCGGAATATAGATCGCTTCGATATCTTCGGAGTTCAAGAGATTCTCATAACCCTCGACCGCTTGTGGCGACTGAGGAAATGGGGTCGCCGCCTGACACTCATCAATGTAGCTCTGACTGCGGGCCAAGCTGCGACTCGCGACGGCTTTAACTTGTCCGTTGCCCGAGAGCTTAATTGCCTGCCAGTTCTTGCGCCCAATACCAGCAGTACCCATTAGACCCCAACGACAAATTGAATCTTCTGCCACAATATCCTCTTCCCGGTAAAATCGCACCAAGACTATAGTTCATCCAACTCCGTTTTGATCGCCGCTACAATTCCGCGGCGGCTAATGGCGCTGGCACTAGCTCTTTCCCAATCAATACCCAAATACTCTGCAAGCTTGTACGCAAGACTCAAATCAGAAATGCCTTCATATTGATTTACCATTCGATTCTCGTGGTAAATCGTATTGCGATCTGAATCGAAGCCAGACTCAAATCGCTCACACAACTCCTCAATCCAGCTTTCAGGCACACCCGCCGAGCGGCATGTATCAAGATCCCAGATCTCGTCGCCTTGGCATTTTAACAACAACATCTGTGCTGAAATTTGGTCCATCGTATTTTGAACTCTGCTGGCCCCAATAGTTTGTTTGGTAGCGAACTGTGAATTTTGCGGCCGTGCTTAGGCGAAGCATCTCCTGGCATAAGGATGCTCATGCTGAGTGTGAGCACGGCCTCCAAATCTAACATGACTTTGCTCAAACGTAGAACTAACTACTGAGCAACATTACGATTAGTCATCCTCCGGCTTACAGTGGCGATCTAACCAATCGAAAAAAACGCGTTGCCAAAGCACCGAATTCTGCGGCTTTGTCACCCAATGACCTTCGTCAGGAAAATACAAAAAACGCGAAGGAACCTTCTGAATCTGGGCCGCTGTGAACGCTTCCATTCCCTGAGTTACCGGAACGCGAAAATCTTCCTCACCGTGGATCACCAACAGCGGTGTTTCCCATTTGCCGACGAAACGATTGGGCGAAAACTCATCGTACTTTGCCTGCGACTGCTCGCTTTTCCAATAGGGACCTCCTAATTCCCAGTCGGCGAAAAAAAGCTCTTCGGTCGACCCGTACATTGATTCAAGATTAAACACTCCGCAATGAGCAATCATCGAGCAAAATCTGTCCCGATGATTTCCCATCAACCAGAAGACGGTATAACCTCCAAAACTAGCTCCGACCGCTCCGACTCGATCGTTGTCAATGTAAGGCTCGGCCGTCATCTCATCGGTTGCCGAAAGAATATCCTTCATCGCTTGGCCGCCCCAATCCAAGCTAATCTGGTCGTTCCACTTGCGCCCAAACCCCGGCAGCCCGCGCCGATTGGGAGCCAGCACCACATACCCTTGAGCGGCCATCAAATGAAAATTCCAGCGATATGAAAAACCCTGGCCGATCTGAACTTGAGGTCCGCCCTGGCAGTAAGTCAACATTGGCCATTTTCGCTCCTGGGTTGGATCAAAGTCTGGTGGATAAATAACCCAGCAGTGAATCTTTTCGCCATCGGTCGCTTCGACATATCGCTCTTCGACTTTGGGAAGCTGCAGGTCCTTATAGATTTCACCGTTAATGTCGGAGATCACTTGGCTGGTTCCGTCGAAAAGCGAAAGCGAACAAAGCTCTGTTGGCCTGACCATGTTCATTCGAGACGTCAACACGGTTTTGCCATCAGGAAAGACACCCAAAATTCCCCAATTGTATCGGTCTTTGCTGATAGCCTTGCATCGCGGGTCATCGGTTGGCTTTTCAATTTCAATTTTGAACAACTGATTGGTGCCATCTCGCTGGGAATCAAAAAGAATCGAAGCCGAATCAGGCATCCACGTCGGATGGTTGGCGTTTTGATCCAGTCCAACGGTAAGCTCCTTTGCCTTTCCTGATTTTGCATTGTAAATCATGATTCGATTTCGATCCGCCTCGAAACCGGCTCGCTCCATCGAGTTG
>CAYSQZ010000317.1:0-4939 GCA_964433035.1 uncultured Pirellulaceae bacterium
CCACCGGGAACGTCCAACTCCGATTCCTCCAAGGATGATGCGGCTCAAATCGTGGCCGCAATCCGAGGTTTCAACGAGTCGCAAAATGCTTCTCCGGTAAAGGTCGTAGGAGTCTTTGTTAATCTCGAATCGAGTCAGGTCGTCGATATCGCCAATGATCTTGGCTTAGACGGAATTCAACTTCACGGCGACGAACCTGCATCAGACGCAGAGAAGATCCGTCAAGCGATCGGGCCCAAACGCCCCGAGCCGGTACTCGTCGTACGAGCCATCCGCACCAACACTCAAATCGAACCGAACGACCTGGACGCGGAACTTGGCCGGATCGAAGCAGAAATCTCCCGATGGGCCAAATTCAGCGTCGATGCCGTGCTCCTCGACGCTGCGGTCGCCGGCGAGTTTGGGGGGACTGGCAAATCAGTGGACTGGCACTCGGTCCCGAAAATCAAATCGCCTGTTCCGATCATTCTCGCTGGTGGTTTAACTGCCAAAAACGTGCATGAAGCGATTCAGATTTCTGGAGCAGAAGCGGTCGACGTTGCCAGTGGTGTCGAATCAAATCCGGGGAAAAAAGACCACTCGCTTGTTCAGCAATTCATCCGTTGTGCTTCTGCATCCTTCAAACTGCAGTCTTCCGGCAAATGAGGCAGCCATAGCCCTCTTTTTTGCCCTCGTCCTCAGGCTTTTCCTCCAATATTTTCCAAAATTTGGCAGGCTAAGCGGAACAGCTGTTGTCGTTTTTGCCCGTTGTTAATTACGATGTAATTCGGTTATTCACACGGGCGAGCCCCGAGAGTCCTCTACGGCTGGCATCTGTGGTCTGGTGATGTTCACTTGACCTGTCTTCCTGTTCGCTTCTTACCAAAGCGACGTAGAACCAAAGAGATTTTATGAGCATTGATGCAAAACAACAGTACGTATTTACCCCCGATCACAAAAACGGAATCGACTACAAAGTCGCTGACCTTTCCTTGGCCGAATGGGGCCGGAAAGAGCTTGATCTTGCCGAGCAGGAAATGCCTGGCTTGATGGCTCTTCGCGAGGAGTTCAAGGGAAAATTCCCGTTGAAAGGCCAGCGAATCATGGGCTCGCTGCACATGACCGTTCAAACAGCCGTTTTGGCTGAAACCCTGGTTGAGCTTGGTGCGGAAGTCCGTTGGGTTTCCTGCAACATCTTCTCAACCCAGGATCACGCCGCTGCTGCGACAGTCGTTGGTCCAAAAGGAACCGTCGACGCTCCTGCCGGGATTCCTGTTTTCGCTTGGAAAAACGAAACACTAGAAGAGTACTGGGCGTGCACTGAAAAAGCCCTCGACTTTGGTGACGGCAAAGGCCCAACCCAGATCGTAGACGATGGTGGCGACGCAACAATGTTGATCCACAAGGGTGTTGAATTCGAAAAAGCTGGTGCCGTCCCTGGACCAGAAACAACGGACAACATCGAATTCAAAGAAGTCCTCAAAACGCTAGCATGGTGTCTCGAGCAAGATAGTGGTCGCTGGACTAAAGTCGCTTCTGAGTGCCACGGTGTTTCGGAAGAAACAACAACCGGTGTTCATCGTCTGGTTGAAATGGCCAAAGAAGGTTCTTTGCTCTTCCCAGCCATCAACGTCAATGACTCTTGCACCAAAAGCAAGTTTGACAACCTCTACGGTTGTCGTCACTCGTTGATTGACGGGCTTAACCGGGCTACTGACGTAATGATGTCTGGAAAAGTCGCGGTTGTCTGTGGCTTTGGCGACGTCGGCAAGGGCTGTGTTCAGTCACTCGTTGGTCAGGGTTGCCGTGTTATCGTGACTGAAATCGACCCGATTTGCGCTCTCCAAGCCGCCATGGAAGGTTACCAAGTCACGACAATCGAAGAGACTCTCCCTTACGCGGACATCTTCATCACCACGACTGGAAACTACAACATCATCACCGCCGATCACATGTCCAAGATGAAGGACAAAGCGATCGTTGGTAATATCGGTCACTTCGATAACGAGATCGAGATGGTGGAATTGGAGAAGATAGCCAAGAAGACCAACATCAAGCCTCAGTACGACATGTACACGTTCAAAGACGGGCACAGCGTGCTTGTTTTGGCTGAAGGCCGATTGCTCAACCTCGGTTGTGCGACGGGGCATCCTAGCTTTGTCATGTCGGCCTCGTTCACCAATCAGACGATCGCTCAAATCGACTTGGCGCTTAACGCCAACGGCGAGCCAACGCTCTCTGGTGAGAAATACGAAGGCGGAAATGTTTACATCTTGCCTAAGATCCTGGACGAAAAAGTCGCTCGACTTCACCTGGATCAGCTCGGTGTCAAGCTAACCGTGCTGTCCAAGGAACAAGCCGATTACATCAACGTTCCTGTCGAAGGCCCATACAAGCCTGAGCATTACCGATACTAAGCCATCCCAAATAAATGATCGCCAAACAGCGATCGACTTGGACCAAAGGCGCAGTGAATTCAAAATTCGCTGCGTCTTTTTTTGCGCATCCCGCTCCCTTCTCTTCAGCTCTTGGCAACATGCAACACCAATCTTCTCAAAGTTCCGCGATCAAGCGGGCGCCTCGCGAACGGAAATTGGTATCGACAAAAATTGAACCATCTTCGGGCGTCTTCGTAAGGTACTTGCCACACAAGATGTGCCGACAATTTTTGTCGAATTGACGACAAGTTTGAACGTCGTTGGCGACTGAGCGATTAACCTGAAGACGGAATATCGCCAAGACTCCCCCTTGAACCACTACGTCGCCTGCGGGATAAAGACGCGTTAGTGAAATTATTTTTCAACTAGCAAATCGTGTTCGGCAGGCGAGACAATGGCAAACATTCAGGCATTTCGTGGGCTTCGGTATGACCTAGGAAAGGTCGGAGCGCTTTCTGACGTAGTCGCCCCACCCTACGATGTCATCGACTCCGAGTTTCAAAACACGCTTTACGAACGTAACGAGCACAATGTCGTCCGCTTGATTCTTAATCGAGGCGACGACCTGATGGAACACCAGACGATCTACGATCGCGCTGCCGAGCACCTCAAAGCTTGGCGTCGGGACGGATTCCTCAGGACTGAAAACGAGGGCGCGGTCTACGTCTATCATCAAACGTTCACTTACGAAGGCCAGGAGTTCACCCGACGTGGGTTCATGTCGCGTGTTAAATTGGAGCCCTTTGGTGAAGGGACGATCTACCCACACGAGCAGACGCACTCCAAAGCCAAGGAAGATCGCTTCAAATTGATGACGGCCTGCAAGTGCAACCTCAGTCAGATTTTTGGAATCTACCCGGACAAAGACAATCAAGCGCAGGAATATCTCGAAGCCGCGATTGAAGATCGAACACCCCTGACTGCCGTGGATCGAAACGGTGTCAAACACGAGATGTGGTTGGTCACCAATCAAGAAGCCATCGCCGCAGCGGCCAACGTCATGGGCCCCAAACCCGTATATATTGCCGACGGCCACCACCGCTACGAGACGGCTTGCAACATTCAAAAAGCTGCCCGAGAAGCCGCTGACCTCGGTGACGATCATCCCGTGGACTATGTCCTGATGATGTGCATCAGTATGCATGATCCTGGCATGGCGGTACTTCCAACTCATCGCCTCTTTCGGGGAATAGAACCAATTAGTTCGCAAGAATTAACCACCAAACTCGGCAACGCATTCGACTTGCAAGTCGCGGGTAAAGGACTTGGTTCTACACAGGATGTTTGGGATGAGATCGCTGTGGAGGACCAACAAAGTACGATGGGTTTTTACTGCAGAGCGGACGACACCTGGCTGCTAGCACGACTCAATGACCAAGGTGTCGAACTACTTGCCGAAGAAGCTTCCGAGCAATCCGAAGATTGGAGATCGCTCGGCGTTTCGATCCTTCATCGCCTCGTGATGAAGAAGCTCTTGGGCTACCAGCAACTCACCTCACCCAAGTACGTCCACGCCATTGACGAGGTCATCAAAGGCCTGACCGACGGGGACGATGCAGGTCGAGACGCCACCGGTCAACAGGGAAGCGGTTCAGCGTTTGAGCTGGGATGCCTCGTCATGCCCGCAACTGTCGGCCATGTCAAAGCGATCAGTGAGCACGGGGAGCGCATGCCAGCCAAGAGCACCTATTTCTATCCCAAGCTACTCAGTGGGCTGGTGATCAACCCACTGGACTAGCTCTCTCAATGACTACCATGCAGTGGAACCGGTTTTCGTAGGCCGGGCTGAAGCGGCTTATGGTTGCGATACCAGCGCGGGCTATCAGTTTCACGTGAAACCTTGCGGCCTGGGTAGGCTGAAAGTACGCTTTGCAGGGCATACGTTCGAGGGCCTATCTTGCAAGCCCTTGGGCGCCAGCCCAATGCCACTCAGCGACACCGGCCAGGCGATGGCCTGGCTCGTGCGCAAACGTCTCGACTCGCGAGTCGTGAATGACCAACTCCAGGCTGAAACGATGCAAAGAGCAACCTGCAGAAGTATTGGCCGCGCCCCTAAATAGTCACCCTCCCTCCGGGAGGGTCGGGCGCAGGCCGGGGAGGGTATCGAAGCATAGTCATCACCGACCGACAGCAGCACCATTGTTCAAGCGCGAAAACGAAACCGGATAACACCCACCAAAGGGAAGAAACTTTCTTCAGTTTCACGTGGAACTCAAAGAATATCTATTAAGACATTCAAACAGGAACCGAACCTACGAATATTTTTATCGACCCAAAACCGTAGATCCAGGCGGCTTGTTTCACGTTTCACACCTATTCCAATCGCAAAAGCGCCGATTATTGCTTTCACTCATACGCCCATCCACCAAAACTGACGTTTGAACTTTTAGACGTAAGTGTTAACTTCAAAAACACTATTTTAAAACACGCAACGGATTTGAACTCTTCATATCAAATCCCACAAACAGCTAGCAACCAAGGACGGTTCATTGGGCACCACGTTTTGCATCGCAAACCAGAAA
>CAYSQZ010000318.1:0-4897 GCA_964433035.1 uncultured Pirellulaceae bacterium
ATTGTCGGCCGCGACAACTTCCGCGACGGCTGAGTCGTGGCCGTCCACGTGCATCAAATACCCTACCGCGCAGTGAGTTTTCTGCTGATCGACAAAAATCGGCACAGCCCGATCCGATTGCCCTTCGTTGATTGGAAACAGTCCACGGCTCGCATATTTCTGAAGTCGAGCGATTTGGGTCTGGCGATTCTTGGCTAGGGCAACCAGCGTTTGCTTCCGTTGAGCCTTGGTCCAACCTTGAGTTGCAGTTGCTTCAGCGCGTCGCAATGCAGTCAGCAGACTGGAGGCTCGATTTCTTTCGAGCTGACCGACTACTACAGCAAAGTGCTCGCGAAGTTGTTGGTTAACTTCTTGCGGCGAAAGCCCGTCCGCCCAGACGGACGGCCCCAGGTAGGCCGACTTCAGATTATTGGCAGCGGCCATACTATCGGCAGCATAACTGTCACCGATCGAAAAACCAAAGGACAAAACAACGATCATTAGCGCTTGAAGCGAAGCTCGAATCCACATCAGAATACCCCTCGGTTGAACTGCAAAATTGTTTTTAAGTCAGCACAGAAACTTTTTCCTACATTGTTAAACATTCGGGACTTTAGACACTGTATCAAACTTTTTTGTTATTTGGCGAATATCTTTGATGCGTAGTCCCGAACGTCGTATGAAGCACTTCTTGGTCACTTCCGCCAGATTCGTCGGCTATACCGTGTTACCAGTTGCTGCCGGTCCGTAGAAGTCTCACTCAGATCAACTTCGGAAGGCTTAACGTTGGAGCGCTTCATGAAAATTTTTTGCACGACGTTGTTGGCTTCGCCAGTGTTGATCTATCCCTAAGCTAAACCCTGGAGACTAAGGCAAAAATTCAAATTTCTCTGAAAGCACTGGCAGGGGCTAGAAATGAGCAACGGCTAACAAATTCTCACGCCTAAGATTTCACCCGCGTACCGCCGGAAAACCGCCCACCAGATCATGCACCGCTCAGGAGGTTGATAAATGGTGAGATATCCAAAAAATTCACGGTTCCATTGCCGTCAATATCCGCTTCGTCTTGAAAGCCCTGCGCCGTCAGGATTGCAATGAACGGGGAGATGTCAGAAAAGTTGATGACACCGTCCAGGTTGATGTCTCCCAGTAAAATTGGCGCCTCAGCGAAGGAAATGTCGTCCACTGCAAAGTCATTGCCAACGAACTGCGAGGTTGTGTTCACAAGTTCAATGAAGGCAATGTCCGTATCTGATTCCCAGAGTCGAGTCGTTTCCTGCCATTCGCCGCTGCTGCTTGGTGTTGTAAAGGCTGGGCCTACGTCAATTGAATTGATGCACAATTGCAGTCCGGCACTACTAAACCAAGTCGAAGTCCATAACCCAAATTCGTATCGAGTATCGGGTAGGACGGAAACCGTCTGCGACCAGACAACACTATCTGAATCAGTGCTTCCGTTTGCTGCAAGCATCAATCCGTTGCCAGTCGTGTTATCCGTATACGACGTTGCACTCGGGTGAGAATCGGATGGATCAACTACAACGTCATACGATGCTGCAGGAACTATATCTCCAGGTGAAAAATCGAATTCAGTTTGGAATCCAGAGTTTCCATCTTCAAATGATCCATTGGTTATCAAGTTTAAGGTTTGCCCAAAGATGGGAGTGTGTAAGCCAAGCATCCCATACAAAAACACAAGATAGAAAGTTCTTCGCGACAATTTTTGATCTCCGACGGATTACGGCTCGGCCAACATAAAGCCAATCACTATTCTAAAAAAATGGAATCTCCAAGCCAATACGAGAGAATCATCTACTTTGGAGAAACCCTAGGGAAGAAAGGTGAAGGGGTTGGAAGAGAAGCGATGGGAAAGGCAAGCGGCTAGCTGAATTTTTGCGGGCTACGTCTTCTTCGGCCTTAACCAAAACTGCGCGTAGCAATATTGAAAATGCACTAAGGAAAAATCAAAGTGAGGGCCATTGGGCTAGCCCCAGATTTGGAGCGGCAGCCTGGTAGGTCCTTGGCTAGCGCCAAAACGGCCAGGAAAATCGCAGCCTCTTGGCCAGCGATGCGCAAAGCGCGCAAACGATCTGCAATCGACTTTAATTGTTAGCCGAAGCCAGTGGGAGCCAGAAACTAAGCGTCGTACCCTCGTTTGGAGTCGTCTTTTCAATCCAGATTTCGCCGTAGTGATTAGCAATAATTCGATGCGACATGCTCAGTCCCAGGCCAGTACCACCGGTTTCTCGTTTTGAAGTAAAAAATGGATCGAAAGCAGATTGTTCTTCTTCGAGTGTCATCCCCAACCCGTAGTCGACGACCGAAACGATAACCCGATCGTTTTCTGTCCGAGTGAAGATATCAATTCTGGATCCATTGGGAGAAGCATCTACGGCATTGGCCAGCAAATTAGCGACGACCTGAACAATTTCTGTTGCACTGATGTTGGCCAGCGGTTGAGGAGATTCGCTTTCATGAACAACAATCTCAATCTTTCGCTTTTGGGCTTTAAACTTAATCAGTTCTCTTGATTCGTGAAAAATTGGCTCCAATGGTTCAATGTTTCGAGATGAGGTTTCATCGCTGGCGAATTTTAAAACGCCCTCGACGATTTCGGCGCACCGTTCGATCTGCTTCGCCACATCTTCAAAAACATCGACCACTTCCTCTTTAAAAAGCGTACCGTTTTCATGGCGGCGCTTGCCGAGTTCAATCGTCATCAACATCGCGCTCAGTGGATTGTTGATTTCATGAGCAATGCCAGCCGCTAATGTTCCCACCGATGCGAGCCTTTCGGCGCGAGCAAACGACAGCTTGGCGTCTCGCTCACTCGTAATGTCGGACATGGTTCCTTGCAGGAACCGGGCTTGGTCATTGGTTACCGCGCGGATTCGATTTTGAACCCAGCGAATGGATCCATCTGCGTGAATAAGGCGAAAATCAATTTCTGCACCATCGATCTTTTCCGATGACATTTTGGAGATCAGGCTTTTGATCCGCTGTTGATCCTGCGGATGCACATGTGTATTCCAAATGCCGACCTGGCCAGTGAGTTGATCGGGCTTGAAGCCAGTAATTTTTTCGATGGCAGGTGAGAAGTAAACAAAACTGAACCCCTGTTCAGTTTCCACGCCGCGCCAGATCGCTTCTTGAATCGTGTTGAGAACATCTTCAAGTTGACGATTGGTGTCAACGAGTTTGGATTCAGTTTGGATTTGCAGGTCGCGCAGACCTTCCCGCTCCTTTCGTTCGCTCGTGATGTCATTGAAGACGGTCACGGCGCCGATTGGCTGATCGTCCAAGTCCAGAATCTGTGTCGCGTTGGCTTCCAGCCACCTGGGTTGATCGGAAATGCCGTTGCGAATCAGAATTTCCATGCGATCTACGTTCTCGCCTCGGCACGCTCTGCCAAGTGGCAGCTCAGTTTCGTCGAACAGTCGGCCATCTTCGCTTTCGAAAAGGCCCAGTGAATCGCTCCAATGCTCCGGCCCTAATTCAGCGATTTTGCCCAGCATCCTGCGGCCGGCTGGATTGATGAAAATAAAGTTGACGTCCAAGTCACACACGACAACGCCAGACGCCGTACTCTTGATGGTAGCATCGAGCAGACTTTTGTTTCGATGCGCATCGCTAAGTGCCACAGCCAACTGGGCTCTGGTCGTCAAGAGATTCTGGTCGTTTTCCTGCACGATCCGTCTAAGTCGAAAAGGGTGATTTGGTTGGGTGGGACACTAGATAGCCCCAGATTTGAGGCAGAATTAAATTGTCGCTGTTAACGGCATTGTTTTCTAGATCGTTTGAATAGGTGACACAAAAGTGGACTGTATTTGCGACAATTTCTTACTTGGAGATCGGTTTATAGCTGTTGCAACTGAACTTTGTCTTTCGGTTTCCTTGTTAGTATCTGAAGGTCTTAAAGGTAGCGAAAATGCGAATTCCAACAATTCGGGGGGTCATTGATCGACGGGTTCTGGTTAACTTTCGAGTTGAGCCGGAATTTCTTGGTCGGATCTGCCCGGCGCCCTTTCGGCCACAGATTGTCAAAGGATTTGGAGTAGCCGGGATCTGCTTGATACGGCTTAAGCAAATCCGGCCAAAGGCGTTTCCAGCTCTGTTTGGAATTGCGTCCGAAAATGCGGCTCACCGAATTGCAGTTCAGTGGGATACTGATGAAGGGCTCCAGACTGGCGTCTACATTCCCCGCAGAGACACTTCATCATTTTTAAACGCCTTTGCGGGTGGACGGATTTTTCCAGGAGTCCACAGTCGTGCGCGTTTCGCGGTTCGTGAGACCGAGCAAGACTATCACGTTGCCATGAACAGCGTCGATGGGTCAATACAGGTATCAGTGACAGGAAGCATCGCCAGCGAGTTGCCTGAAGACTCAATTTTTGATTCGCTTGAGCAGTGTTCTCAGTTTTTTGAAGACGGTTCGATCGGGTACTCGCCGGCCGCGACGCCGGAACAGTTTGATGGGCTCGAGCTTCGGGCTTTCAATTGGAAAGTCCATCCGCTTGCGGTTACCAATGTAAGTTCCTCCTTTTTCGATGACGCGGAAGCCTTTCCCGATGGTTCGGTCACCTTCGACAATGCCCTGCTGATGCGTAACATCAATCATCAATGGCATAGCCGAGAAACTGTTTGCTGTGACGGCAGTTGATCAGGGAAGCAAGAGTGTCGCTTGGGGAAAGAGAACGAGCAACAGCCACAGGAAGTTTGCTTTCCTTTGTTGGATAACTCGTTTTGATTTTTTGTCGACGCACTCAGCAGAATCTCACACCATCAGTTTTTTTGGGGTCTTAATAGTCCCTAAGTGAACATGCTAATTCATCCCCCGGCATATTGTGGGGGGGTCGGAAAGAACAAAAAAACATTGCTCGATGACAGGGCTTTTATTGACAGCGATGAGTCGCTCATT
>CAYSQZ010000319.1:0-4892 GCA_964433035.1 uncultured Pirellulaceae bacterium
AGGGACGATCCCTCGCTCACGCTTCGGGTTACGACATAGCATGAATTTTCCTAGTGAGCGAGGCGCCTCATGCTCCCCATTATTCCTCGCTTACACTTCGGGTTGCCAACAAAATGTCTCTCCGCGAAAGCAGCGCCTTGCACATCTTGAAAGCGGAGCAATCAACCCTCCCCGATCAAAGCCGATTTCATCGTCTTTTCTCGACCCTCCCAATCTTGGGGACATTTTTCAGTCAGAACTCAAATGGAAACCCGAAGCGTGAGAGCGTGAGCGAGGCGCCTCGATGCTCCCCATTATTCCTCGCTTAATCTTCGGGCTATTGGATCAGGCGATTGTCGATTAACCGGGTCTTACCAACAGTCGCTGCGATCAAAGCGACAACGGGTAACTTGATCGAGTCGACCGTCTCAAGCGTATTTGGATCGGCGAGAATCGCGTAGTCGATGTTGTCTACCCCTCCATCGATCAAGAACTGCCGCATCTCGGTGATGGCTTCAAATCCATCACGCACCCCCGACTTAATTAACTCTTCAACGTGATCCAAAGCCTGGTTCAACGAAAGAGCGATCTCGCGGTCATCGTCCGAAAGATAGACATTGCGAGAGCTTAGCGCCAGGCCGTCAGCTTCACGGACGATCGGACAAACACGAATTTCGGTTGGCACGTTGAGGTCGGCGACCATGCGCTTGATCACCATCACTTGCTGAAAATCTTTCTGCCCAAAAAATCCGACATCGGCTCGGGTCAAGTTCAGCAACTTGAGCACGACCGTAGCCACGCCGGCAAAATGGGTTCGCCGAAACTCACCCTCAAGCCGCTTTGAAATCGCTGGCGGCACGACCGAAGTGGTAAACCCGGGTGGATAGATCTCCTCGTTGCTGGGAACAAAAACATACGGGACTCCAACCGATTCAAGCTTTTCAATATCTGACTGAAGCGGCGTAGGATAGGTCGAAAGGTCCTCACCCGCAGCAAATTGCGTGGGATTAAGAAAGATCGTAGCGATCACGGCGTCAGTACTACTAACCGCACTGCGCGCTAAACTAAGATGTCCTTCGTGCAATGCTCCCATCGTCGGAACAACACCTATCGTTTTTCCGTCTGACTTAAGCTCTGCAACCAAACGGTGCAACGACTTACAAGTCTCGATAATCTCAATTGTCAATCCGCGCTCCAAGGATGCTTAACAAAATTAATCTGGCCAACCATCAGGTTCCAACTAGGCACTGCTTGTTAAATGTGAGCGGCAAGGCGCTAGCCGCGGTTCGTTGCGTATCTACCGGTGGCCGGTGGCTAGCGCCTTCCTGCTCAGTCCAATATGAAATTGCCAGACAGTACCTAGTGACCAAGTTAGTCAAAGGAATTGACCTAAATAAGGGGTGGCTATCCACCCAAAAAAACGTAAGCCCATATGATCGGTTTGAACGTTAACTAAATCAGCCAAAAGCTCGAAAAGCGAACTTCTAATCGCAGTAAAAAGGTCTAAAATTTAAGTACAGCCCAGTCCTGCATGCCCTGATGGCGTACTTCCACTCGTCTTCCTTTTTCATTTCCTAGTAAAAACTCAGAAATTTTTATTCAGGTAGCGTTTGAGTATGAGCCAGAACCAACCACGCCCATCAAACAATCCAAAAGCAAAGCAAGCCAAACCAAAGCATGCCAAACCAAGGCAAGCCAATCCGAAACAGGCTAATCCAAAGCAAGCCACAACGGACGAGGATGAGTTCCATGAAGAAGAAAGCACCAATCGCTTCCTCTTCTTCAATGTCATGCCTAGTTGGATGGTAAGCTTTCTGACTCACTTGGCCATCATCATTGTGTTGGCGATCATGGTTTTACCACAACGCGTGGAACGAACCGTGGCACTGGAGGCCAGCGACAGCGCGGTTGAAGCGCTTGACTCCATTGACCTCGACGTCCTTGAGTTCGACGACTCCGAATTTGATCCATTCGAAACGGAAATTACTGAAGACGAACCCACCGAAGTTACTGAAGAAGTTGAGGCTGCCTTGATCGAAGCCGAAGTTGAGTTCAGCGACCTGCTGGGTGCCGAAGAAGTCAATCTTGACGCAGACCCCGGTTTGATTAGCGATTCGGAGTTAAAAGAAGAGACGGGCAGTCGCTCGGGAAGTGGCAAAGAAGCCCTGTTAACCAAGTACGGTGGCACGGCGGCGTCAGAAGAGGCCGTAGCGCTTGCGTTGAAATGGATCGTTAAGCACCAGCTTCCAGATGGTGGCTGGGATTTGGACCACACCCGGGGGCCAGGCAACTTCCGCGACAGTACCCATCCTGGCAATCGTAATGCACGAAATGGCGCAACTGCCTTGGCGATTTTGCCTCTGCTCGGTGCTGGACATACCCACAAGACGGGAGAGTACAAAGATGAAGTTCAGGCCGGACTTTATTACCTGATGAAGAGCGGCAGAAAGAGTGGTCGTGGCATCTCATACCTCGAGAATGGCGGCACGATGTATTCGCATGGCTTGGTCGCGATCGTATTCGCTGAAGCCTACGCAATGACCAAAGACCCAGAGCTGGCTAAGTTTGCTCAGGGAGCGATTTGGTACATCGAAGACGCTCAGGATCCCGCTGGTGGCGGTTGGCGATATCGACCTCGCGAACCGGGTGACACATCCGCCGTCGGTTGGCAGGTTATGGCGCTCAAGAGTGGTAAGATCTCGGGCCTGAGCATCAACCCTCGAACTTACAAACGAACTGAGAAGTTCCTCGACAGTGTCTCCACCAGTGGCGGCGCGTTTTACGGATACACCAGCCCTCCCCGTGGCCAACCAGCTGATGCAAGAACTGCCGTTGGTCTACTTTGCCGCATGTACATGGGCTGGGATAAATCGAACCCTGGAATGCAAGATGGCTCGTCGGCGATTGCCGAAAAGGGACCCGATGTTCGAAGCAGGGGTGCCAACATGTACTACAACTACTACGCAACCCAAATGATTAAACACCTTGGGGGTTCTGACTGGAAAGCGTGGAACGCCAAGATGCGCGATTTTCTCGTCAAGAAGCAGGAAACCGAAGGTAATGCAGCAGGTAGCTGGCATTTCGGTGGTGCCAATCATGCCTCCGAAGCCGGAGGTCGACTCTACAATACGTCACTGGCTTGCATGACGCTGGAAGTTTACTACCGCTACCTTCCGCTCTACGGCGACAAAGCTTCTAACGACGAATTCCCGCTGGAGTAGATCGTAATACTGCGTCTACCGATCAATGTCATGCAGTAATTGGTGCCGTATTCATGCGAAGAAGCTTGGACATCATCTTGTGCTGCGTGTAGGCGTGGCATCTAAGCTCAGCTATCCGGGCGCGTGTGACGATGGACAACGATTGCCCACATCACCAACGGAAAAGGCTTGCCCCCCAAGTCAAACCGGCACCAAACCCGACCATCATTACTTTGCTTCCGGGTTTGATTCGCCCCTGCTCAAGAGCTTCGGTGATTGAAATTGGGATACTTGCCGCCGAAGTGTTTCCGTATCGATCAAGATTGACAAAAACTTTGTCTCGATCAATTCCTAACGATTCGACCGCTGCATCAATGATGCGAATGTTGGCCTGATGTGGGATGAACAGATCAATTTCGTCGATGGCCAATCCCGCATCTTCAAGCAATTGATCGACGACGACTGGAATCAATCGAACCGCCCATTTAAATACCGTGCGACCGTCCATCGACAAGAAGTGTTCTCCGCGATCAAGTACTTCTTGTGAAAACAGCTTTCTTGACCCACCGGCTGGAACTATCAAAGCATTCCCGAGGCTGCCATCGGAACCGAGCCTGTAGGACAAAATACCAGATGACTTGGAATCGTCTGGTTCAGAATCGGCGGTGATTACAACGGCACCCGCCCCGTCACCAAACAAGGGAAATGTCTTGCGATCGTCTGGATTAATGAACGTGGTCGGGGCTTCGACTCCAATCACCAACGCGTTACGACTACAACCGCTTCGTACAAATTGACTTGCGGTAACCAGCGCATAAACAAATCCAGAACAAGCCGCGTTGAGGTCCATCGCCGATGCCTGACAACCCAAATGAGCTTGGACCAGACACGCCGTCGAAGGGGTTTTGTGATCTGGTGAAACCGTGGCCAAGACAATCAAATCGATATCCGCCGCATCGATTCCTGAGTTCTTGATACTCGCCTCGGCAGCGCGAATCGCCATGTCGCTACTTGACTCGCCAGGCTCGAGGTGAAAGCGAGATTTGATGCCAGTCCGCTGTACGATCCACTCAGAGTCATAACCTCGCTTGGCCAAATCCTCGTTGGGCACCATCCTTGATGCCGAACTGGCTCCCGCCCCAAGCATCTTGATTCCCGGCACTGACCGGCAAAGCTCACTAGTTTCCAGTTCTTTGGCGGGGCTTGGCTCGACCGCGTCGACAACTTCATCAATCGAAATTCGACCCACAAATACCTTGCCCGGCACTTCGGTCTTCGGGACCAGGGGTTCAGTGGGAGCCGGTGCTGGAAATTGATTCAACGCCGGGTCGTTCGAAAGATCCATAAACCACCTATTTGATTTTTAAATGTCGACAAGATCGCCTGGATATGACTCGCAACATTGATTGCGACAAAAGAGGCGGGAGGCAAAGAAGTAACAGATTATCCGCCGTTATCCAATAGCAGCAAACTTGAAGCGAACTCAATCTCAAGTGCTTCGTACTCATAGAGCCGGAATTGTTCCCCAGCTAGAGAGCTCTAAAACCCAACAAATAACGAAGATATTGACGACTATTCCACCCAAACCCACCCGTTTGGGGGTGTCAGTCTGACAGCCATTCGATAAATTAGAGCCCGTAATGGATTTCGAATAACCTGTTCTTTGGAAAAGTGAAAACGCATGAGCCTATTGGCAATCGTATATCATTTGGT
>CAYSQZ010000320.1:0-4843 GCA_964433035.1 uncultured Pirellulaceae bacterium
GCAGAATAGAATGTCACCCTCCCTCTGGGAGGGTCGGAGAATTCGCTTGCGAATTGGACGGGGAGGGTTTTAGAATCTTGGTTCAATTTCTCCTCGCTTACGCGTCGGGTTACCAAAAAAAACACAGCCTCAAAGTATCAACCAGGATCAGCCCCTCGCTAACGTTTCGGATTAACATAAGCGCAGTAACACCCTGCGGCGATCCGTGAAATTTCCTGATAAGCAAGGAAGCCTCGCTTACGCGTCGGGTTTTCAATTACGGTCCAAGTCGTAATCCCAGTAAACGCCCCGCAACCTCAGGCACCAGCAGTTCAAGCCGAGCCGTTTTCTTCACTGGGCTTGGCGATTTGCACGAAGATATCATGCAGCGAAGGTTTGATCACTTCAAAATGCGAGACAACCCGCTGGGCCGAAAGCTCGCTCAGAACCTCTTGAATTCGCTCAGGCCGCTGCAACCTAAACGTGTGGTGGTGTCCGGTAAACTGGATGTCGGTAATTCCTTCGACATCAGGGACCGCCGCTTCTCCAAACTGATTTTGAGAACCATCGGCAGGGAAGTATTCGATTTTCACGCGAACACGATCGGCCGGATACAGGGATTGAATCGAATCAAGCGAACCGTCAAGAACTTTCTTCCCATTGAAGATCATAAAAATGGTGTCGCACATCTTCTCGGCCATATCCATATCATGAGTCGAGAAGACGATTGTTGTTCCCGACTGGCGCAGGCTCAGAACTGCGCTTTTGAGTGATTCAAGATTAACCGGATCCAGTCCGCTGAACGGCTCATCGAAAATTACGAGTTGAGGCTTGGCAACGACCGCCGAGATGAATTGGATCTTTTGCGCCATTCCCTTGGAAAGCGCATCTACTTTTTTTCCTGCCCACTGCGTCGCCCCCAGCCGCTCCAACCAATAGTCAATCTGAGGCTTGCAGTCGTAGCACCCTTTGAGCCGAGCGTAGTAGGTCAACACATCACGGACTTTCATTCTCTTGTAAAGTCCACGCTCTTCAGGCAGGTACCCTAGCCGATTGTCGGCGGCCTTGCCGGTCGTTTGCCCGAGCACGCAGACCGTTCCTTCGTCGGGCTGGTAGATGCGAAGAATCATCCGCAGTGTCGTTGTTTTGCCAGATCCGTTGGGGCCGATGAAGCCGTAAATTGAACCTTCAGGTACGCTGACGTCGATAGAATCGACCGCAGTCTGTTTTCCAAATCGCTTGGTGACTTGGCTAAGTTCAATTGCGTTGGGCATGAGCGGGATAACTTGAAAGCGTGAGCATCTTCGTTGTTCACGTGGGGCAAGCCTTCAACCTGGCAGGCCTGACAAGTGCAGGCAGATTGACGATCCCACGGGTGCACCATTCTAGTTGAAGTAATCTCAAAAGTTACAAATGCTCGCCACAATACTTGCAATAGACCGCATCTTCATCGTGCCCCTCGGTAATGCAAGAGGCGCAACTGATGGTCGACATTGCAGCCCGTTTGCGTTTGCCCTTGCGTCGCTTTTTACTGTCAAGCACTTCGGCCGAAACAAAGCCAGTGGGGACGATGATCAAGCTATAACCCAACAAAATAAGTACAGCCGAGATGATCTTGCCTCCAAACGTAATCGGGACGATATCGCCAAATCCAACCGTCGTCATGGTCACGATCGCCCAATAAATTCCATCAGGAATTGATTTGAATTGCGACGCCGAGGCATTGCGACCGGTAACTGGATCGATGTAAGTCTGACCATTTTCAAGAAGTTCGGGCGCAAAGGTTCGCTCGATCTCAAACATCATGGTCCCGGCGACGGTCACGATGATCATCACGACCATCAAGAAGACCACAATTTTTCCTCGAGCGCGCCAGACAGCCCCGCCAAGATCTTCGGCTTCGTTCTGAAACCAGGAAAGATTGAGGATACGAAAGACTCGCAGCAACCTTAGCGATCGAATGACCGAGAACACACTGGAGTTGATTGTTTTGATCCCGGCAAATCCGAGCAACAACAAAACATAGTCAGGAAGCACCGCCAGGAGGTCAATGATGCCCCAGGTGCTGGTGGCGTACTTCCACGGCTTGCGAACACAAAACAAGCGCAGAAGATACTCAATGGTAAAGAGGATGGTAAAACCCCAATGCAGCATTACCAACTGATTGTGCCAGCGCACCCTAAGCACGCCGACGGTTTCCAGGCTGATGACCACGACACTGGCAATGATCGCAACCAACAGCATGATGTCGAACGTTAGCCCGGCAGGCGTGTGAGCGCCGAAGATGATTTCGTGGATTCGGTCACGAATCGGACGCTGGGTAAATTCGTCTTGCGGTTTAGGTTCTGGTGGCTTGGCGGGCTGCTGTTTGTTTTTCTTTTTCTTGCTCATTGAGTTCACATTATTGAACAAAGAACAAAAATGTGAAACGCCGGTTCGGCAGGGTGTACCAAGCCCAATGGCAAAATCCACCGCATTATGCGCGATCAAGACGCCGACCTTGATGACGCCGTGAACCGGATCATCATCGGCGCGTTTTACCAATCGGGCCAAAGCTGCATCGGCGTCCAACGAATCATCGTTCACTCAAAAATCTACGATCAGTTTCGCGATGCATTGGTTGCCGCAACCAAAAAGCTAATCGCAGGCGACCCAAAAAACGAAGACACATTTATCGGACCCATGATTTCCGAAAAGGAAGCCACTCGTTTACACAGTTGGGTCGAAGAAGCCATCGCCTCTGGCGGAAAATTGCTTTGCGGCGGAAAGCGCGACGGCGCGATGCTCGACGCGACGTTGCTTGAAGGCGTCTCCAAAGACCAAACGATCTGCACACAAGAAGCATTCGGTCCGGTCGCGGTGCTCAGTCCGTTCGATGACTTCGATGCAGCACTGGACGAAGTCAACGACAGCGAGTTTGGACTACAAGCCGGAATTTTCACCCGCGACATCCACAAGGCGTTTCACGCGTGGGACAAACTGGACGTCGGTGGCGTAGTCATTGGCGACATCCCATCATGGCGAGTCGACAACATGCCCTACGGCGGCGTCAAAGACAGCGGCCTTGGGCGCGAAGGCATCCGCTTCGCTATCGAAGACATGACGGAAATCCGCAACCTCGTCTTACGCCAACAATCGTAGAAAGTGACTCGAGCCTAACACGGTTTGGATCGCTAAAGTTGTTGCAAATAATCGTTAGCATTTTTCAGATGCGTTTCGCGTTTCTCGGCGTCCATCTTTTTCGCCATGCTACACATCATCGCCCAGCGTGGGTTTTTAGCTAAGTCGTCGGCGTGGTTCCAGATCCATCGCCAGTAAAGACCGTCCCAGATTTCGCACCACGGGCCTGTTTTGTAGTGACTCATCTTGCGGATGTACGAAGAACCAGAGAAGTACGGTTTGGTTGTAATTAAACCACCGTCGGCATGCTGGCTCATTGCGTAAGCGTTGGGAACCATCACCCAGTCGTAACTGTCAACGAACATCTCCATAAACCAGCGGTAGATATTTTTGGGATCGAATTCGCACAGAAACATGAACCCACCAATCACCATCAAGCGTTCGATGTGGTGACAGTATCCCGTTGCCAAAACGCGTCCAATTGTGTCGTCGATCGGCGGGATACCGGTCGTGCCGGTGTAAAAGCTTGTTGGAATCTCACGTTTGTGATTCCAATGGTTCGTTGTTCGCATTTCGACGCCATGATCCTCGTACGTCGCGCGGATGAACTCACGCCAACCAATGATCTGCCGCAAGAAACCCTCAAGCGAGTTGAGCGGCACTTCGTTCTTTTTTGCGTAGGCCAACGTCTCTTTAACGATCTGCTCAGGCGTCAGCAAACCGGTGTTTAACGAAGGAGTCAAAACACTATGCCAAAGCCATGACTGCCCCTCTACGATCGCGTCTTCGTAAACGCCAAAATTATCGAATCGCTGTTTCAGAAAATATTTCAGCCACTTTTTCGCATCCGCGTGCGAAGTCGGATAGAAAAGCTGATCGACCGATCCAGGGTTTTCCGCAAAATGTTTTCCTACGTACTCAACTGCTTCGTTATCGATCTCATCCCGTTTCAGGTTTAGCAATTTGGGAATGTCGCCAAGCAGCTTCTTAGGTACTTTTTTTCGATTGTCTTTGTCGAAACTCCACTTGCCGCCGACCGGTTGATCACCTTCGACCAAGATGCCTAACCGCTTACGTTGGAACTTGTAAAAGTCGGCCATGAACCAGCGTTTCTTGCCGGCCCGGTATTCCTGATTTTCGTGCTGTTGATTGATAAACCCCGGCGTTGGCACAAAACTGATCTCAAGACCCGCTTGTTCGCAGATGCGATAAAGTCTTTTCTCCAACATGAAATCCGTTGGTTCGGTAGCGATAAATTTTCGCGGTGACGACGTCATCGAGCGACCGAGTTCGCTCAAACGAGACTGCAGAGATCCGCGCTTTGCGTCGTAGTCGAGATAGAGTGTTTCAACTCCTTTCTCTTGCAGCATTTTTTCATACCGCTTCATTGTCGCCCGGTGCAGCCATAACTTCTGCTTGTGGAACTTCATCGGGTATTGGCTATCGCCAAAGAACAAACTGTCCTCAATCAAGACCACCCGCGAAGGATTGAGCTTCAGCCCTTGATGGTCAGCGAACAGTTGGTGCGGAAAGACAAGCAGATTCAACGGTCTAGGTTCTGTATGAAGGATTTATCTATGAGCAAGAGATGCGAGTTTTGATGTTGCGAGATCCTAGCAGCGAAGCTGCGGCAGCATGAATCCCGGGGTGAAAACTCCGGGAATTCCATTGAGCCCAAATGAAGCCGCGAAGCGGTGACAGCAATCAAAATCAATCTTTGTTAATCTGTCACCGCTTCGCGGCT
>CAYSQZ010000321.1:0-4832 GCA_964433035.1 uncultured Pirellulaceae bacterium
AACCCATCGAGCTTGTCGGCGTCCTTGCCCCGGAGGGGCTACATGTCGGTAGAAAACCCATCCCTAAAATTACACGCGTCCCAGGCAGGGGCGCTCAGCTTTGTCAGCGCGTCTGGTAAGTTTCGCCCAGAGGCATGGATACCTTTGAGCCCCGTCACGTCAAGCAATACGTTGAAATTACCTTGCCAATACGGCATTATCGCCCTTGCGCCCTTCCTAAAAATGGAAGCCTTAAGATATACTGAGCGTGGAAATATCCGGGAAAATGGAAACCCTGGGAAATTTAAAAAAAACAAGCGTGAGCGGTTGCGGCTTTCTGCCTCGATCTAACATGCCACAAGTTGACTGAGTCAACGGAGATTCGATCGTGACAGATGAGCTTTACGATTACTTTGGCGGAAATGCTTCGAAAAAAGTCGAACCTATCGAGGACGACGATGTTGAAGTGAATGAGGCAGCAAATGCGGATGCCTCGAGCGAACAACAAACCGATGCAACATCGGAGGTCGCAGCTTCAGCTGGTCCTGCAGATGTAGCCAGCGAAACCAAAGAACCTGCCAAGAAAGCCGGTCACTGGGATTTTCTTGCTGGAGTGCTTGGAGTGGGCGGCAAGAAACCTTCAGAAGCCAGCGATTCGTCAGCGGTTTCAGCCAAAACGCCCTCAGAGGCTCAAGCTTCAGATGTTGGATCGGCTGAGTCGGTCTCAGCTGTACAAGACGAGGCCAAAACCGAAACTAAAAAACCTGGTTTCTTTGAGTCTATTTTTTCGTCAGGCTCAAGTGAAGAACCCGAAGCAGAACCAGCTTCTGCAATCGACTCGGCATCAGCGGCTTCTGGCCAAACCAAAAACGAGCCCGCAGCGTCCAAACCTGCCGATGATTTGATTGGTTGGACTCCGGTAGCTGCCAAGCCACTGTCGGTTTCGGCGCATTCAGAGGAAGCACCGGTTGAGAAGGCTGAGTTGGACGACCAGCTTGATCCTTCGGAAATCAAAGAGAACGAACAGGGGCAGGAATTTGTCGAGTTTGAAATTGAAGATCTTGATGATTCGCCTTACGACGATAGCGAAGCCGTTGCTCATGGGCGTCGCAGACGTCCGCCTTCGCGGGATTCGAGAAACGACGGATCAGGCGGTGCCGAATCCAGATCTCAACGAGGCGGTCGAGGACGATCAGGGCGTTCGTCTGGACGCGGCGGCTCCGACGAAAATAGAGGCGGCTCTTCGCGTGGTCGTGACAGGGGAGGCAACCGAAGCAACTCCGGCGACCGGGACAGAAATCGAAATGAAGAAACAGTCGTTTCCAGGTCAAGTCAAGACGGCGGGCGCGATCGTTCACAATCCGATCGCTCCAGAGGACGGCGAGGTCGTGGTGGTCGTGGGCGTTCTAACGAGCGTTCCGATGTAGCATTGGAGCGGGACGATTCATTCGGTGCGGGAATTGAAATCGACGGCGAAGAAAATTCGAGAGATTCTGACAATAAAAAGTCAGGTCGTGGTCGTCGATCTCGTCGCGGTCCACGTGGTCGAAATGACAGGAACGAGCGAGGTGACCGCGAGCAATCTAATCGGCGAGAGCAAGCGTCAGCTTCGGCCAGCAGTGGTTTTGGGGCGGGCTTCATCGATGATGATTTAGATATTGGTGATGAGCCAGCGTCCAGCGAATCGCGCGGTCGCGGAAGTGATGATTCGGGGAGCAGAGGTAGGTCGAATAACAGATCCCGTGGTGGAGGTGATGAAGACCGGTCGCGAGGTCGGCGCCCGCGTCGTCGGCGTTCAAAGTCTGATCCGAGAGATGGTGACTCGGGCGGTGGTGAAGGTGAACTTCGCCGGGCCAAGGTTCCGACCTGGGACGAAGCGATCACTCCGCTTATCGACGCAAACATCAAGAACCACGGCAAGTCCGGTGGCTACGGAGGTAGTCGGCGCGGTGGCAGTCGAGGAAGTTCGAGTGGAAGTCGAAGCGGATCCGGCAGAGGTCGAAGCAGTAACGAGCGTGGCGGTCGTTCTTCTTCTGATGGCCAGCGGAACAGAGGACGGTCTGATGGCCAACGTGGCGGCGGTGAGTATCGCGAGTCAAGTTCGGTTTCGGGCGAATCTTCTGTGAAATCAAGCAGTTACGATCGCGACCGCAACCAGAGCGATGGTGATCGCAATCAGGGCGGTGGCGACGGTAGCCGAAACGGCGGTCGAAGTCGCAGTAGAAGCCGTGGTCGAGGTCGCGGAAGAGGACGTGGCGGGAATCGCAACGGCGGTGGGAACAGTAGTTCCAGTGATTGATTTTGAAACGAAGCGGTTCGGATAGTCGGCTTTCGCTTTGAGGCCGACGTTTTTCAAACGCTTGGGACGACAAATCGCAAATGGTAGCCCACGCGTAAGCGAGGAAGAATGGTAGCCCGACGCGTAAGCGAGGAAAATGGTAACCACGCGTAAGCGAGGAAGAATGGTAGCCACGCGTAAGCGAGGAAGAATGGTAGCCCGACGCGTAAGCGAGGAAGAATGGTAGCCCACGCGTAAGCGAGGAAAATGGTAACCCGACGCGTAAGCGAGGAAGAAGCGACAACTGACTTCACCCTCGCTAACGCGTCGGGTTTCCAAGGGGCTGAAAAACGCAACCGAGTTTAATTTCTTGGCAAAACCAATTTCACAACTTGCATTGACCGATTCAGTGGAAACCGTTCTGGTTCGGCTTGCGGCCTTCAAAACACGTATTGGCTGGTTGGGCGTTGTGCATCAAGGGCCGGTACTATTCGGATTGAAGGTTGGCTTCTCGACCCGGGCGGAGCTCGTCGGTAAGTTCACTGAGTCGCTTGGCCGATCTGGGAAAAGCGATTGGATAGCTCCTCAACTTGAAACACGGTTTGACGGATTTTCAAAGCCACAGGAGTCCTGGCAGCAACTATTGGTTGACTATTCGGCGGGAAAGCAAGTCTCGTTTGCCGAGGTCGAGATCAATGATCCGGGGCGAACTGAATTTCAAAGTAGTGTGTTGCGTGCGTGTCGCGGAATTCCCTACGGTTCTACCATTTCCTACGGGGCGCTGGCGGCCAAGTCGGGTTCACCCAATGCCGCTCGCGCGGTGGGATCAGTAATGAAGTCCAATCGATTTCCGATCATTATTCCTTGCCATCGCGTGGTCGCGAGTAACGGTATCGGTGGGTTCTCAGCTAGCGGAGGTGCTTCGACCAAGCGGAAACTTCTGGCGCTCGAAGGATATTTGTAGGCTCGCAGGCACGAATTTGGTGTCAAGATTAAGCTGCTCCTGTTGGTTTTGATTGGCTGATGAATTATCTGGACTAGGCTCTGCCCTTACATCATTTGGAAACCCGAAGCGTCATAGGAAAATTCATGCTATGTCGTAACCCGAAGCGTGAGCGAGGGATCGTCCCTCACTAACGTTTCGGGTTACCATAAGCGCTGTAACAACCTGCAGCGATCCGTGAAGTTTCCTAGTCAGGGAGGAGCCTTGATGATGCTTCATATTCCTGATGGACGCTGACGCTTCGGGTTTCCTTTCAGTTTTGATTCAAGTGCTATCAAAAATGATCTTGCTACCCATTGCGAAGCTGCTAACGTACGCCGCGAAAACGTACGTCGTCTTTGCTCGGAGTTAGATTCCCGAACGCGACTGCGAGTTTTACCTAGTTGTTGAACCGTTAGAGAACTGGTTAGCCGTTCCTCCGGATGAACAAACAAAGGATTTTGCGATGCCTCGATATCAGTTGTTGCTGTTGACAATTTGCTTGGTCACGATTTCAGTTGGTTGCCGGAACTACGGCAACAATTGTCACGGAGGCGGAGCGTTTGCCGGTGGTTCCGCCACGATTGCGCCGCCGCCGACTTACAGTTTGAATATTCCTTCAGTCGCCGGTAATCAACCGTACTACACACCCGGACAAACGGCCCCGACCAACAATACGCTTAACACCAACCAGCGAGCGCCGACACCGGCTATCCGGCAAGCGACTCAATTGAATCAAAGTGGCTGGCGATCAGCCGACAATGACTTGTCTAACAACGGTAGTGTCGCCCCGTTAAACAACACGAATTCTCCGAACAGCGGAAGAAGCGTATTGGCAGCACCAACAACGTTCGCTGGAACTACACAAAATTCGAATTCGAATTCGGGCTCGGGAACCAGAACTGCTTCCAACACCGCGCTACCTGGCAGTGGTGCTTCGTTCACCAGCTCGCCGAACTATCAAACAACGCGAGTAAACGAAACCCAGGATGCGACCCGGGTTCCGCTGAGCGACGCAACAGCGGTTCGTGCACCCGCTCGCAATTTTCCCACCGGAACGCCTTTGACACAGGTGTCAAACAACGGATACGCAGGAAACTTTCAGGCGGGAATCGTCAACCCTCAGTTGCAGCAGACCTACGTGGCTCAAACTGGTGCTTATCAACAAGCCCCAGCTGGCTATTCGGCGACACCGTTCATCATCGGAGGCCAGCCTGTTCCAACCGGATATCAGGGGCAGCCTTTAATTGCCAATCCAATCCTCAATCAGCAATATCCAACTTACTCTGCTCCGGCTGTACTGGCTCAGTCGACAACGGCCCCAGCGCCGGGAACCGGCAGTCAGCTCGGTTGGAGAGATCGTGATCTGACGGGCAGTCGTTCAAACCGCTTTTAGATGCTGGCTGGCGCTTGGTTAGCCACGAGGCTAGGCACTGACTGAAAATTTCACATTGGACTCAGTGGCAAAGCGCTATCTGCCGGTAAGGTCGCAACGAACCGGCGGCTAGCGCCTTGCCGCTCACATTTAGCAAACAGTATCTAGTGGTCTGTCAGATCTGAATTGACGGGTGCCATGTTTACGCTCGCGTAAGC
>CAYSQZ010000322.1:0-4831 GCA_964433035.1 uncultured Pirellulaceae bacterium
CCGCGCTACTTTCGCTGAGCAAAAGGCGACTGTGACGGTTTGGGGACAAAGCCTAGTACTCCGGCGGACCTGACAAGTTCAGCTGTTGAGTCAATCCCTTCCCTCAGGTTCGCATTTATCCGAGAATGCAATTGCCGGACAAGCCGGTTTAAAAACTCGGAGCTGCTAACGAATGAACCTGATAAAAATTGCCGCTGGAGTACTCAACCAAACTCCGCTGGACTGGATTGCCAATCGTGACAACATCGTCAATGCAATCAAAGAAGCTCGCTCACAAGACGTTTCAGTGTTGTGCCTGCCTGAGCTCTGCATCACCGGCTACGGCTGCGAGGACGCTTTTCATAGCGCCGCGGTTCATGCAACTGCGGCGGAAATGCTTGTTTCGATCATCCCGGAAACCAAGGGCATTGTTGTTTCGGTGGGAATCCCTGTCACTTACGCCGGAGGCTTGTTCAACACTGCCGCATTACTGGTTGATGGACAACTGGCTGGCTTTGTTGCCAAGCAACATCTGGCCGGCGACGGAATCCATTACGAGCCGCGATGGTTCAAGCCCTGGCCAGCGGGCATTCAGGGAGTCGTCGAAGTCGAAGGCAAAGAGTATCCCATTGGGGATATTCTGTTTGATGTTGGTGGAGTAAGAATCGGGTTTGAAATTTGCGAAGATGCCTGGGTAGGTAACCGCCCCGGAGGAAATCTCGCTAACAAGGGAACGGATATTATTCTCAACCCGAGTGCCAGCCACTTTGCGTTTGGCAAACACTCGGTCCGTCAGCGGTTCGTGCTTGAGGGATCGCGAGCCTTCAATGTGACTTATGTTTACGCCAATCTGGTTGGCAACGAGTCGGGACGAGCAATCTTCGACGGCGATGCAATGATCGCTTCGGGGGGAAAGATGCTGGCGATCGGCAAGCGACTTTCATACAAGCCACTCACGCTAACTTCGTGCGTTGTCGATGTTGACTCAACGCGGATGGCGCGGGCTCGAACCGGTAGCTTTGAACCCGAAGTCGACGGGGATGAGTCGGACGTTATTCAAGTCGAGTTTGAAATCCCTCGGTCTGACGTCCATTTGCCCAAGGTCGTCAATGAATCCTGGATGATTGAAACGGACGTCAAAGAAGAAGAGTTCACCCGAGCCGTTTGTCTGGGTTTGTTCGATTATATGCGCAAAAGTCGCTCTCGAGGCTTTGTGGTTTCGTTGAGCGGTGGTTGCGACTCGGCAAGCGTGGTTGCGCTGGTGGCAACGATGCTGAAGCTGGCCGAACAAGAGTTGGGGTTTGAAGCCACTTGCCAACGGCTTGGCAGCTTCCTGACGGGCAAGGGCGGTCCGACCAATTCTGCGGAATTGATCAATCGGCTTTTAACTACAGTTTACCAATCAACAAAGAACAGTGGGCCGGTCACTCGAAATGCAGCCAAAGACGTCGCTCAGGCCGTCGGAGCGACTCACTACGAGTTCGACGTGGACGACATTGTGATGAAGTATCGGGAGATCGTCAGTGATTCGATTGGTGAGAAACTCAATTGGAACGATCATGATATTACGCTTCAAAATATCCAGGCTCGAGTTCGTTCACCAAGTGTTTGGATGCTTGCGAATTTGAATTATGCGTTGTTGCTTTCAACCAGTAATCGCAGCGAAGCTGCTGTAGGTTATGCGACCATGGATGGCGATACTTCAGGCGGACTGAGTCCGGTCGCGGGAATTGACAAAGCGTTCCTGCGGAAGTGGCTGGTCTGGATGGAAAAAGCGGGCCCCGATGGGATTGGACCGATTCCGGAATTGGTCAGCGTCAATGAGCAGCAGCCGACAGCCGAGCTGCGACCGCCTGAAGACAAACAAACCGACGAAGACGATTTGATGCCGTACGAGATTCTCGACGCAATCGAACGACTTGCGATCAGGGACAAATTGGTCCCGATCGAAGTCCTGAAACACCTGGTTGTCGAGTTTAGCCAGTTCGACCAGCCGCAACTCGGTGCCTGGACGATTCGATTCTTTCGGTTGTGGTGTCGCAATCAGTGGAAGCGAGAGCGTTACGCACCGTCGTTCCATCTGGACGACGAGAACCTGGACCCCAAAACATGGTGTCGCTTCCCCATTTTATCGGGTGGCTATCAGTACGAAATTGAGCAGCTTGAAACGTATTTGAAGCAAGCTTGATCCAGGCAAACAGTGAACGGTCAATCCGCGCTTGGCGCTTGGACTTCTTGCTAACGTTGCTTCTTCTTGCCTTTCTTTCGCTTCTTCTTTTTCTTGGCCTTTTGATCACTCTCCAGATCTTTATCCAATTTGTAGGCGATCCGCGCTGCTTCGGCGAAGCTGGGTTCAAGGCGAGCAAACTGAAGTGACCTAACGTCGTGGATGACGTGTTTCGAGTCGACTTGCTCGCAAAGCACAAAGGGCAAGCAGATCGCAACCACTTTTTGCGGGAAGTGGTTGTCGTTGGCGAGGTAGGTAAGCGTAACAACCTCGTCAGCTGGGAACTGGAACGAGTCAAGTCCGCACCACACGAATGTTCCGAACTGGTGGCTGACTTCGGTGATGACGATGTCGTCACCAACCTTGAGGTCTTCCGGGTGGAGCCGTCGGGCAACATTGAGTCCGTCAGATTTTAATTCAGTTGTTTCTCGAGCGATCATCCCAGCAGGACAATCGTCAAAGGTTTGGGTTCGCAGGTCAGTCGAGTTTAAGACGAATTTGCATCATTGTGCATCATTGGAATTGGCCCCTTTTGCAGTGGCTGCGCGTTTGGCGGCAGCTTCTTCTTTGGTAAGCACGGTAACCCGGCCGCTTAGAGCGAAGTGGTCCGACAGGTAGAACTTGTCCCCCTCGTGCTCGATCGGCTCGTCATGCACTTTGACATTGTCGATCTCGACCCGATCGCTGTGAAAGTACCTGGTAAAGTACGAAGTGAACCCCCGGCCTCGATTACGATACTTGTTTCGTTTAGTATCCCAGGTCGGACGGGGGGGACGCTTGCCAGAAAGGCCAAGCGGCTCCAGCGAAGCTTCTTCGGCGACCCTCATATTGGTATCGCCGACGATCGCCAGTGCGGCGGTAGGGCATGTGTTACTGATTGTCTTGAGCATCTCCAGTCGTTTGTAATCCCCGTCTTGCCCCGGTTCGAGATGGACGTTGGCAAATGTCAGCCGAGCGGATCGGACTGCAGTAAACACACCGAATCGACCGATTGATTTGCTTTCCAAATCATCCATCAGTTCCTCTTTTGCGATCGTCGCGATGGTGCCAGAGTGGCTGATCGTGTTGGACGGAATAAGTTCGTAGTGTTCGACGTAAGGAACCATGGCCGGTAGTTCCTGGAAAAAAACGAAATCCGGTTGGAGTTTAAGAATGAACTCTCGAACTTTAGATTCCGTCAAATCGATTCGCCAGTTGTGCGGAGCTTCATCCGACGATTCCAACAAACACAGGTTCCAGCTAAGAAACGTATAGGATGCGCCAGTCATAGGTTCCTTGATCAGAGAAAAGGAGGGCCAGAGAGTTCGCTTGACCGAACACTCGTGATGGAAACTTCGTATTGCGAGCCAATAAGCATGTCCTCTATTCTGTAAGTATGTCAAGCAAGCGGTCCAAAAAATCTGATTCCGGTGAAAACAAGCTTGGCGCTGCGCAATCAAGCCAGGATGAAGATCATGATCCCGATGACTTGGAGGAAGAATTTTCGCTTGACCAATTGAGCCAAGCCTACGCCGAGGTGCTGCGGAATCGGGACGGTGGAGAAGCAGAAGCCCCACCGACTGATGTTGTCGCGTCCGAAATGGAGGACCAGCCTGAGGCTGAAGATCAGACCGCCAACGATGATTCGGCTTGTCCGATCTCGCCGGAGACGATCGTCGAGTCGATCCTGTTTGTTGGATGTCCCAAGGACGTAAAGCTGACGAGCAAAAAAATTGCGTCAGTGCTTCGGGATGTCAGCCCCAAAGAAGTTACCAAGATCGTCAAAGACCTTAATCAGCGCTATGAAGACGAAGACGCCGCTTACCGGATCGGCTCCGAAGGTGGAGAACTGAAGTTAATTCTGGATCCGAAGTTACTTGACTTCCAGCAGGATTTCTTCGGTCGCAATCGAAGAGTTCGTTTAAGCCAAGCGGTAATCGATGTCATGGCGATTGTTGCTTACAACCAGCCCGCGACTCGGGAGCAGGTCGACAAGATTCGGGGCAAGAATTCGGCCACCGTGCTGAAGCAGTTGGTCAAAAGGGAAATCCTTATCGTCGAACCAGGGAAGAACGAACCAAAGATTGGTTACTATTCGACAACCGATCGTTTTCTGGATCTGTTCAGCCTCGATGAGATCGCTGATCTCCCGCAAAGCCACGAAGTCTCGGACATCGAAGAACTGGCAGATTAGGAATTGAGCAATCTGTTAGGCATATCGCCTCTTCCCAACTTCGGACAAAAAAACGAACATTCAAAATCGAAGGCACCGGATTACATCAAGATTTTTGCTGCTGATCGAGTTTTATCGAACAGGACCAATCATTGTTGACCACTGGGCATGCCAAATTTGAGCTTATTGGCTAAGCAAATCGATAAATGGGCTGATGTCCAGAAAGTTGACTACCCCATTTCTATCTATATCGGCTTCATCCATAAAGACACCAGCAGAAAGTAGTTCGATAAAGGGCGAGATATCAAAGAAGTTGACGACTCCATCCAGGTTCGTATCGCCCAGCAAGAACCGGTTCAAGCTCGCTTCTTGATCAATAACCAGGAATTGGTTCGTCGAAACCATGCCGATGTCAGTAACCCGACCATCTGCCCATTGGACCGTCACCGTGACCTCACTCGCGTCCCCCACAC
>CAYSQZ010000323.1:0-4800 GCA_964433035.1 uncultured Pirellulaceae bacterium
AAGCGGTGACAGCAATCAAAATCAATCTTTGTTAATCTGTCACCGCTTCGCGGCTCCCGTGTTTATTGTTCTCATTTTCCTAGGGCTCACCTAGGCTACATGCTGACGCTGCTTCGCAGCTGACTTAACCGGTGACGTTAGGCAGTTGCGCGACAAGGGCTAACCCCGTATCGCTGACATACCACCGTCGACGCCAATGATTTGGCCGGTTACCCAACCACTGTCTGGGCTGAGCAGCAGCTTTGCCATGTTCGCAAGATCAGCCGGTGTCCCCGCACGCGCCAGCGGATACTTGGCATCCATCGCCGCTCGTTTCTCATCGGTTGCGAAAAAGTTGGCGGCCAACGGCGTGTCGGTCAACGCTGGAGCCAAACAGTTAACTCGAATTTTCGGAGCAAGTTCAGCAGCCAGCGAACGAGTTAAACCTTCGATTGCTCCTTTGGCAACGGCGACCGACGAGTGCATCGACAATCCGGTGCCAACAGCGACCGTGCTAAACAAAACGATGCTCGCAGGATCAGTGGCTGAGCTTTTTTTCAATCCAGCCTGACAGCCTTTGAGAAACTTGACCGCCCCCATCACGTTGACTTCGAAGTCGTCGCGGAAATTTTCCAATTTAAGCGCTCGAAAGGAACGCAAATTGATCGTGCCCGGGCAGTAAGCAACGCCATGAATCGTTTCCGGTAACTCAGCCGACTCAAAATCGTCGCTTGAAAAATCAATCGAGCGATGAGTTAATCGATCGCTTTCGGTAAGCTCACCCATGGTTCTGGAGAATACATGAACGTGGGCACCAGCCTCCAATAATTGTCGCGTCAGCGCAAGCCCGATGCCTTTACTGCCGCCGGCAATCACGTATGTTTTGTCTTTTAGTGAATCGCTCATTATTAGTACGGTAAGGTTTAAGTAGAAAACGATACGGGTTAGTCTTTGATAACCGCATTTCGAAATAAAAGATAACGCAAACCGCGGCAAGCTCGACGCTATTGCGGCGGCCCAGTCAATCAAAGTAGACAATTCATGCCAGAAGGACACACGATTCACCGAATTGTTCGCGACCATCAAAAATGGTTTTCCGGGCAGAAGCTAATCGTGACTTCTCCGCAAGGACGTTTCGAGGATGAAGCCAAAAAGATCAGCGGCAAAAAGCTGCGCGAGGTCACCGCGCACGGAAAGCATCTGTTTTACCATTGGAATCGCAACCTCATTGGTCATATTCATCTTGGCTTGTACGGAAAGTTCCGCCTGCACAAGAATCCTCCGCCCGAACCACGAGGTGCCGTGCGAGTGCGAATGATTGGCAAAGAAAAATCGTTCGACCTCAACGGCCCCAATTGCTGCGAGCTGATCACCAAGAAACAACACGATGAACTCCGATTACGTTTGGGCGAAGATCCGCTTCGAGATGATGCATCGCCCGAAACCGTTTGGCAAAAGTTCCAGAAAAGTCGGTCGGCGATTGGCAGCGTGTTGCTCAATCAGTCAGTGATCGCCGGAGTCGGCAACGTTTATCGAGCCGAGATATTGTTTCTGCTGAAAATCCATCCGCAGTTGCCAGCAAGAGATATCACCCGCAAGAAGTTTGACGAGTTGTGGGCGTTGACGGTTGAGCTGCTTGAAATCGGCGTCGAGCATAATCGAATTATTACGGCGGGGTTCACGGCTGCGGGCAAAGCCCCAAAACGTTTGAAGGCAGCTGAGCGTTTGAATATCTATAAACGAACGCACTGCCCCGTTTGCGATTCAATCATTAAAACGTGGACGCTTGCCAATCGAAAAATGTACGCCTGCGGAAAATGTCAGCAGCTGCCGTAGCGTCGAAAACAAGATTAGAATTCTCGAAACCATGATCCTGAAAAATACTTAACGAAAGCAACAATGCCACGTCTTGATCCGATTCCCAACGTTGCTGTGATTGGAGCCGGCATGTCTGGATTGTTTGCGGCGCGAACGCTTCAAGATCATGGGCTTGCGGTCACCGTTTTTGAAAAGAGCCGCGGTGTCGGCGGGCGAATGTCAACGCGTCGCATTGAAGGCGGAACCACATTTGACCATGGCGCTCAATATTTCACGGCGCGCGACCCGCGATTCATTAGCAACGTCGATTCATGGATCGAACAAGGTATCGTCGGTCAATGGCCCGATCCAAAAATGGGCAATGATCAGAAAATTGTTGTTCTCGAAAAAGGCACCATCAAATCAGAATCCGATTCTGACCAGCGATACGTTGCTGTTCCAAGAATGAACTCGATCTGCAAACACTTGGCACATGGGTTAAACATTCAAACTCAAACCCGCATCACCAAAGTACTGGCCAGCGCCGATGAAGTTGGCGGCGTTGAGCTTTTTGACGAAGCAGAAAATTCGCTGGGCCAGTTTGATCGCCTGATCATTTCGGCGCCGACATCACAAACGGCTGAACTGTTGACCAACTTTCCCGCGCTGGCAAAGCCGATTGCGAAAATAGAAATGAATCCATGCTGGGCAACAATGGTCGCATTTGAAAAACCAATCACTGACCAGTGGGTTGGCGCGTTCTTGCACGACAGCATTCTTTCGTGGGCGGCGCGCAACAGCACCAAACCCGGCCGCAATCATGATGTCGAACATTTGGTGATCCATGCCATTCCTGAGTGGACTGACCAACACTGGGAGCATGAACCGACCGAAGTCGCCAAAATGATGCTGGCTGAGTTTTGGAAGGTCGCTGGAATTGAGCCCGCCTCACCAGTCCATCTTCAATCACACCGCTGGAAGTATGCGATTGCAGTCGAGCCCTCCCATGATCGTTGCTTTGCAGATAAAGCTTCGGTTGTCGTCGCGTGCGGTGACTGGGCCAGTGGCTCGCGCGTTGAAGGGGCTTTTCTGAGTGGCATGGCGGCAGCAGAGCGAATTCTTGCCACGCTTTCAACTAGTCCACAGTAGACTAAGAAAGCAGTCGTGTTTGTTTAAGTAGTGGTGGAGTCGTGTCGTCAAAAAAGATGATTTACTTGCTTGTTATTGGAGTCGTCTGTGGTCTTGCCTTTGCGGCTTGGAAGTTGACTGCGCGAAGTGCTTACGAGTCGGCAGCGTATTCCGTTTTGGAATCGGATGGAAGCTTCGAACTGCGAGAGTATCCCGATTTGATGTTGGCAACCACGAAAATGGGAACGCGTATCCAAGGCGATGACGGAAGTTTTGGTCGGCTGTTTCGCTACATCAGTGGCGGCAATAAAGAGGATCAAAAGATTGCGATGACGACTCCTGTTTTCATGGAGCCAGAGTCTGAAGAATCGGATGGCCAAATGGGGTTTGTACTTCCCGAAGAAGTTGCAGGCTCAACAATACCGCAACCCGGCAACGAACAAGTCAAAATTCACAAACGGGCTGGAGGAAAATTTGCTGTCGTTCGTTTTGCCGGTCGTCTTAGCAAAGAAAACCAAACGCAGCAAACAACTGAACTTGAAAGTTGGATTGGAAAACGCGGTTTCGCGATCGTTGGCCAGCCAGAAATCGCCGGCTATGATCCGCCATGGACACCCGGCCCTCTTCGCCGCAACGAAATCCTGATTCGGATAGAATAGAAGCCGCCATCATCGGAATGATTAATTCATCCGTGTATGTCGGACAATGAGAAACAGTGGGGGTGACAGGAATCGAACCTGCACGTCCAAAGGACACTAGATCCTAAAAATAAGTCTGCGAGATGCGTTTCGACCCGTTTTTTGTAATGCAGAACTGATCTTACAGTCCTTTATTTGCGGTATGAATTAGATTGCGATTCGCAAAAACGGTAGAGTTATGCAAGACGTTAGGTGTTCAGGCGATACACGGAGGAGACTGCGGTAAATGTTTTGCCGCTGCCCATGGTCATTTGAATCAGTGATCGAGGTCTGTTCTCAGAGAGCGATTTTTCAAGGTTGGTGATGGCGACGCGCTGAATCGGCCAGAGTTTGCCGTCTTCCAGCTCTGGCATGGTTTGCAATCGAGATCGGAGCTGTTTTTTATCGCCAACATCAAGCAGGCTTTTGAGCTCTTCGGGGCGATGGAAGGTGAAGACTTCGCGGCTGCGCGGATACGGGTTGAGTCGATTGGTGAAACGAGTTACGACGCCGGTAGATTCGTAACCGAAGGGAAGCGGCAATCCGTAGTGCGGTACGCTGTAAAGCGAGAGAGACAAAGTGTGTTGCCTGATATTTCCGGGGCTACCAACTAGTTTGACGCTTCTGGAGATTCTTTCAGTTAAGCAATTGAAGCAATTGAATTCCAGCAATTGAATTCCAGATTTGAAAAAACTCTAGCCACATCTTGTCTTTAGTTAGCGCTCCCACGTCTGACAAAGAGTTTGGATTTTGGCTTCATTCTTGAGCTCTTTATCTCGTTGACTCTCCAAACCATTTTCAGCTTTGTCCTGACACTCAAATTCGTCTGGACGAGTAAGGTTCAGGCTTTGCGACTTTGTTAGAGGCATCAGTCCATGTGGGTCTGCAAGCCCGACACTGAGATCCCGTTTTTGCTGAAGCAAAGACAGATGAACCATATGCTGGGGAAGCCAATCCTGCCGCGCGTGCCCTTGCATTGACCAATTATTGGCTGCCTGTTTTAAGAATTATGGCTCTCTTAGCTTAGGCGATTGGAATGAGGATTTTTCTATGTTATGCTTTTTACAGAACTTAAATTTTGTCCGCGATCTGGCGGAAACATCAATCTAAATTTTCAACTGGAGTATTAATGTCTTTGCGATTTACGTCTTTGCGATTTACTTGGCGATTGTTTTTTGCTGCTGGCGCACTGGTCATTCACTCGTTGGTCGGAGCAGGT
>CAYSQZ010000324.1:0-4698 GCA_964433035.1 uncultured Pirellulaceae bacterium
TTTGCTGAGCATTTTGCAACGTTCCGTAAGCCCGAGAAACCTGATCGAACAAATCGTTCTGCTTCTCGTTGATCAGAAAATCACGAGCCTTACGCTCGTACTGAATGACCACCGGAATGATGTCGCCCACCTGATCGATCAACTCCTGCTCGGTCTTGCCCAGTGTGATCTGATTACTAACCTGATAGAAGTCACCCATAGCTTGGGTTCCTTCTCCATACAAACCGCGAACGACAAGATTGATTTTTTGGAGACTGCGAAAAACCTTTTCAATCTGCTGGGTAATGACCAACGCAGGCAGGTGGACCAGCACACTGACCCGCATGCCGGTTCCAACATTGGTCGGGCAAGCCGTCAGATAACCAAGGTTGGGATGGAAAGCGTAGGTGACTCGGCTTTCAACAAAATCGTCGATTCGGTTGACATGCTCCCAGGCACCCGCCAGATCCAAACCGCTTTTCATGACCTGAATTCTCAGATGGTCTTCTTCATTGACCATCATGCTCATGCCTTCTTGCTCATCGATGGCGACTGCCCTGGCACCATCGGAACTGGCATGCTCGCGACTGATCAACTGGCGTTCCACCAAAAACTGGCGATCAAGCTCATCCAACTCAGCCACATTAATAAACGAAAGCGTCTGATCACGAGGTTCACGACTGAGCCGCTCCCGCACGGTCGATTCAATATTGGCACGATCGATGTCGGTGCAGCGACGAATGAAAGGATAATCGGCAAGATTTCGCGCCAGCCGAATCCGACTGCTCATCACAATATCGGACTCCGGTCCCGATCCGCGCAACCATTCGCCACAACGTCCTTCCATTCCTTCAAGTGTCATGCGATACCTCCGTCATTCGCATCGGAAGATAGATCGCTTTGCCCACCGGCACCATTTTCGAGCATTTTAATCTGATCGCGTAGCAACGAAGCTTCGGAGTAATCCTCGCGCGTAATCGCGGCGAACAACCGGTGCCGCAATTGAACCAGTGAAAAAAGCCGTTTGACTTTGCTGGCTTCTTCCTGGCCCAACAAACCCATGCTCAGCCCCATTCGCACCAGTGAAAGAAATGACATGATCTCTTCGTTGTTCTGACTGCTGGTATCGTCGAGGTCACAAAGACAGAGTTTCTTTAGCGCTTCCATCACGCGTCGCCGAATACCTTCGCGATTTTGATCAAGCAGAAACTCCCGCGCCTCGGTTTCATATTTTACCAAAGCGGGAATTACGCCCGCGACATGTTCGATCAATTGAGTTTCAGTACATCCAAGTGTCGATTGATTGCTGATCCGAAAGAAGTCGCCCACAGCGCGATCACCCAGCATTCCTCGAGCCACGACGTTGACACGTTGAACACTACGGAAAACCTTCTCAGTTTGCCCGGCAATCACCAGCGCTGGCAGATGGACCAGGACACTGATTCTCATTCCAGTTCCCACGTTGGCGGGACAAGCCGTCAAATAGCCCCAGCGAGGACTGTAAGCATAATTGATGTATTGCTCAATCTGATCGTCTAGTCGGCTGATTTGTTCCCAAGCCGTCATCAAATCAAAATCGCTTCGCGTTACCGTGAGGCGCAAATGATCTTCTTCATTGATCGTCAAACAAAGATCGTCAAACGGATTCGCTTGAGCCTGACCGACCTTGATCGCCGCACCCGACGCCAAGCCAGTCGGTGATTGGCTGGAAACTGAAAGTTCTGAATCGACATCACGGTGGCGGATAAGTTGCAGATCAAGCAAAAACTGCCGCTCGAGCGCTTCGAGCTCAATCGAATCCACATACGACAATTGACTCAGCAACTGGTCATCAATCAGTCCATCTCGTACCGTCGACTCAATTTGGGAACGCTGATCCTCTGAGCAAATATTGACAAACGGAAAATCGGCAATATTTCGAGCCAGCCGAATCCGACTGCTAATCACAACATCGTTACGATTTAGTATTCCCTCAATTGACATCGTTACCCTCGCCTTCGATCTTGCGAATTTGGTCTCGAAGCTGGGAAGCTTTCTCATAGTCTTCCTGCTCGACGACTTCTTTCATTTGTCGACGAAGACGGATTAGCTCGGTTTGTGATTCGGTATCGCGCACACCACGACGCGGCTGCTTGCCAACATGTTGATGGTCACCATGAACATTAACCAACAACGGCTCAAGCTCGTCACCAAAGTACACATAGTCGTGCGGGCAACCGAGTCGCCCAGCCTGACGGAACTCATAAAACGAGATGCCGCAGATCGGACACTTTTTTGAATCCAAGGCGCGCAGATCATCGGCGGTCTGCTCAAGCGGCTTGAGCTGGTGCTGCAGCACTTCCGACATCATACCGGCTTCCTGTTCAGGAGCCTCTTCGGTATTTAGGTATTGCTTGGCGCAGTCAGGGCAGAGGTGCAAAGCCAGCAGGTCATCACCGGTCAAATCGGTAATGTGGAACGTTGCCTGCTTTTGGCATTTTTGGCATTTCATATTTTTATTTGATCGACCCTATCCGAGGTCGTCATTTCAAGTTTGAGGTCGCCTTAAATATTCCATCATCAAAGACCGATTGGATTTTATCCCTCCCAGCAACGTGGTACAAGGTTTCTTGCTGGCCTGCTTTCTCTAACTGATGGCTATTGGACGCCAGCCCCAACATTTAGTGCCACAACACAATAAACTTGGGATTATGTTTCATCACATCAGTACCAGAGACAAATTTCAGATTGGGGTTGCATTGCATGCGACACTCTCGAAGCCCTTGACCTGCCAACGACACGACGTTCGCGTCTTCGGCCTTCTCGGCATTGGAACGTGGCTTGAGCCCAAGCTTTATCTCTAACTTTATCTCTTAAGACTGCGAGTTTTTAAAGTAGCTGGGCCGACTGTTGCCCAGTGCGGCAACGCATAAGACAAAGCCGTAACATTGCTCATTATGCGATCGACAGTTAAGCTTTACGGTCTTGCTTTGACTCCCACGTACCACAGACGCTGAGTTGCCAACCGCCTGCGTTGCTGTACATGACTTGGTCAATCTATATGCGCAATCTTCAAAACTATCCAAAACAGCTGGCGATCACTTCCGGCTAGACCAAAAAACTTTTACTGAACCTGCTTGTACATTGTTCAAGCCGAGTTCATTTTTCCAAGCAGACTCAAACCATGGCAAGTTTCCCAACTTTAGACAAGTTTTGTGAGTTGGCGGGCGCACACGATGCCGTTCCAGTTTTCCGTCGACTTCTCTCTGACTCGTTGACGCCGGTGTCGGCATTCAAACGAATTGATAACGGCGGGACTGCTTGCCTGTTCGAGTCCGTCGTCGGTGGTGAGAACGTCGGGCGTTACAGCTTTCTGGCAGTTGATCCACAAGTGTTAGTCAGCAGTAGTGCCAATACTGTTACTGTTAAGGCAAGTGGAAAAACGGAGACGTTTGAATCCACCAATCCGTTGGAAGAAATTCGCTCGCGGATCATGCAGTACAAGGTTGCCGCATTTCCAGACATGCCTCCATTTACTGGCGGGGCGGTCGGCTACGCGGGATACGATGTAGTTCGTTATGTCGAAGATCTGCCAAACTCGCCTCCTGACGACCGCGATCTTCCTGACATGTCGTTTGCGTTTTACGACCGCATGTTAGTGTTCGATCATATCACCAAAACGATCACTGTGGTCGCGCTGGCTTGGCCTGGGAATCACGATACGCCGCAAGCAGCATTCAATGATGCCAATCATCGTATCGACGAAATGATCAAACTGCTCAACCAGCCGACAGTCGATCTGTGTTGCCTTGACGCTGATCTTCCTACCGGCAATGTACCTGAGTTCAAATCAAACTTCACGCAAGCAAAATTCGAACAAGCGGTTAAAGATTGCATCGAGTACATCAGGGCTGGAGATATCTTCCAAGTCGTCTTGAGCCAACGTCTGGAGTTGGAGATCGAATGCGATCCTTTCGAGATCTATCGAAGCTTGCGGGTCATGAACCCAAGTCCGTTCATGTTTTTCCTTCGCACCGACCAAACGACTCTCGTAGGCAGTTCACCGGAGATCATGTGTCGGGTTGTTGACAACGAGATGACCGTCAGGCCGCTTGCCGGAACTCGCAAACGTGGCAAGACACCTGCCGAAGATCTCGCGTTGGAACAGGAACTGCTTAGCGATCAAAAAGAGCGGGCCGAACATGTGATGCTGGTCGACTTGGGCCGCAACGATGTCGGGCGTGTGGCACAGTACGGATCTATCGAGCTTCCTGACGTTATGGTTGTAGAACGCTATAGCCACGTGATGCACATTTCATCGACGGTCACCGGCCAGCTTCAAGACGGGCGAGATTCGTTTGATGCCTTAATGGCCAGTCTTCCTGCGGGAACAGTTTCGGGAGCTCCCAAAGTCCGATCCATGGAAATTATCGACCAGTTCGAACCACATCGTCGCGGGCCCTACGCTGGCGCGGTCGGGTATATAGATTACTCCAACAACATGGACACTTGCATCGCGTTGCGAACGATGGTGATCAAAGACAATAAGGCGTACGTGCAAGCCGGCGCCGGAATCGTCGCCGATTCAAATCCGACCAGCGAGTACGAAGAAACGATGAACAAAGCCAGAGGTCTACTGCGGGCGATTCAGATGACCCATGAACGCGTTGGACGACAGTGCTAACAACTGCAGGGGTCAGCTCCTGATGCGGAAAATGATGCTTCGAGAACTTTTAAGCC
>CAYSQZ010000325.1:0-4682 GCA_964433035.1 uncultured Pirellulaceae bacterium
CGCGCGGGCATCGCCCCGCGCGTCATGTCGTAGTGACTTTAGGGACAAAGCCTAGGAGCCTGGCTCTTCTTCAGTATCGGACATGTAGTGAGCCAACAGCGCCGGTAGAAACACCATGTCGGCAAAAAGTGCCGCCGACAAAGTGATAATTGCCATTGAAGCGAACGTGAAATGGTCTCGGGAATCGCTAAGCAATACCGTGCTGAATCCAGCGACCAAAACGATGGTTGTCATGATCAGCGCCGTGCCAACTCCGGTGAAAGCGTTTTGAATTGCGATTTGATCGTTGCTGGTTCGAGTTTTTTCCTCCTGGTATCTGGTCAGAAAATGGATCGTGTCATCGACCGCGATGCCCAGGCAAACCGTGAACGCACAAACGGTGACGACTTCCAGTGATTGTCCCGTGAGGGCGAGAAACGCGCCGGCAACGGCAAGTGGGAACATGTTGGGGATGATCGAAATTAGACCAATCCGCAGCGACTTATAAACCAACGCCAGCACGGCAAAAATGATCAGCGAAGCCACACCCAAACTCGTCGCCAGATCGATCACGATCTGAAATAGATTCTCCCAACGCCAGACTGCCTCACCGGTCATTGTGAGTGTGAACCCGGGATGATCGGCTTCTATTTCTTTTAGTCCCTCCGAGACACGTTTGAAAATCGGGTTGTAAGTCGCGATCCCCAGATCTTGAACCCGAAATGAAACATGAGTCCAACGTCGCTCAGGAAGGTAGTAATTTCTGGTAATTGACGCCGGCACGATCTCCAGCATCGACAAGCGGTCCTCCGTCGCTCCCGTACCGGGAAGCGACTCAATCAAGTTTCGAATCGAAAGCGGATGGCCGATTAGCGGCTCGCGCTTTAGAACTTCATCGATACGGCCCAACACGGTGATAAACTCGGGCGAGTCCATGGGTATCTCATTGCTCGGATCATTCCAGCGGACGGTCACACCGGCATGTTCCAGTCCGTTGAGCGCTTTGTCGAGGCTTTTCAACGTCTTTGCGGCTTCGGATCGTTGAGGCAAGCTGTTTGTCTTGCGCTCGTCAGGACGTAACGTCAGCGAAACCAGGACGAAAAGAATAGTGGAAGCGATCGCAATCCAGCTGACCGCTCGCTTTCGCGGCAATACAAAATTGACGACACCACCGATGCGTTTCAAATTCGAATCGATCAAGCTCTCGCTTCCGTCGGTTTGAATGTACTTTCCCAATCGAGTCGAACAGGCGAGCGGAATTGTCGTGACGACTGAAATAAACGTGACCAAAACACCAATCGCACAACAATAACCAAACTCCTGAACCAGCTGATGATTGGCCAGCGCCAGCGAGCCAAAGCCGATAGCGGTTGTCAGCGAAGTCAACGCGCACGCCAATCCGACTTGTCCGATTCCCAGTTTTGCCGCCTCGCGTGGCGCAATTCCTTCTGACCGGAGTTTACGAATTTGAACCATCAAGTGAACGCCGTCGGTAAGCCCGACGAGACTAACCAGGATGGGTAACACAACGTCATTGAACGGATTGCCTTGAAATTCAAAAAACTCAATAAAACCCAGCGTCCAGAATACTCCCAACGTAGGAGCGATAGCGACAACAAAGACGGCTGCAAACCCTCGAAACAAAATGATTGCCATGATGGCGATCATGCTGTAGCCGATCGTTTGGTAGAAAAAACGGTTCTCTACCTGTGATTGCATCGCCGTGATGTAGAACGGAATCTCGCCAGTGACACCAAATTTAAAATCAAGGTCCGGGAATTCCGAGGTCGCGGATTGGGCGATCGAGCGCAGCCGTTCAATGCAGTCTTCATTTGATTTTATATATAGAAAATCAAACTCCACCATCATCAACAAAGTGCGCGCATCGTCGGAAAGAAACTGGCCGCATATAATTGGATGGTTGAGCGCCTTTTGTTTCGCGTTTTCAAAACTCTCTGGCGATGCGGTGGGGTGTGGAAGCACGGGGGCAGGAATGCTGAACGCGTTGGGCATTGGGATGTCTTCCATCCAAACGACGTTTCTGATGTAGTCAGTTGATTCCAGTTCATCGACGATCTTGCGAAGCGCTTTGGTTCCTCGTGACGTGAATAAAGAATCTGACTCGATTGCCAGAATCGCGTCACCAAAGAGGTTGATCGTTTCAACATCGGGAGAAGCGACTTCTTTGTTAACTGACGTTGATTCTATTTCGACGTTTTTTTGTTTGCTTCGAAACAAATCTGTAACGAGTTGGGGCTTGTAATGGCCGACTATCGCCAGCGCGGAAATCATCGACAGAATCAATGTCGTTAGCCAAGGTAGATCGACGATCCAACCAGTCAGTCGATCAAATAAGCCCAGAGGATATTCGCGGTGAAGAGACACGCAATCTTTCGGTAGTTAAAAATTCAATTGCGTTTTTCAAGTCGCCGTTTGGCTTCTGCGGCGACTTCATCTCTTGTAAGTCCCCGTTTGCCATCGGTATTGAATTTCGAATAACCTCCTCGACCCGTTCGCATCGCCAATGGCAGTTCGGATCTCAAAATTATCCCGTCGTTGTCACCATCGAATCGTTCAAAGAAGTCTTTGACCACTTTGTCGATCTTGGTTTGCAGCTTTGCCAATTCAGCGCTTGAGGGCTCTTCCGAAACGTCGAGCATGTGTTTTTTGGCGCCCTCACTGGAAGGTTCTCTGGGCACAGAAATGTCGAAGAATCCAATCGCCATTTCCTCCCAAGTCTGGTCCCCCCAGGTGACGTATTTTTCGGGGTCGGGGTTGAACGGATTGTCAGCCGAGTTGTCGAAAACGATTTCCGCCGTAATGGTACGGACATCGCTGAGCGGGATGGGCTGACGAAGCTGATAAATATGTTGCCAGTTAAAGTCATATTGAGGGACACTTAGCAGGATTTCGTTTTCGTTTTCGATTTTGTCGTCGCCTTTGGGCTTGTTCTGCCGTACCAGTTTTGCCGTGAATGACTTGCCACGAAAATGCATGTGCGGGCTAATGCTCAGAAGCATTCCGTCTTTGGGGAAATTTCGCAAGCGAGTGTTGACTTTGAACGCCGGGTCATGAGGCTTGATCTCGAACTGGTTGTCGATCGCCATGTTGGTTTGGAGTTCGTGGGTGACCTCGTCTGGATCAGCAAAGATCAGCCCAACCTTGGTGATGTCTTTCTGAGAAGTTCCGTTAGGTGTGTAGTGTTGCTGAAAGACAAGCTTCGAACCTGCTGGAACAAACCGAGCTCGCGTCGGCTCAAACTCCAGGGTTGATTGACCTGGAACGTAAGCGCCAAGCCATCCGATGCCAGGCAAGTCGGTCCCATCACGCGGGCGAATGAAGACGATACTGTGGTGAACTACGCTACGGTTCCCGGGGATGACTTCTGCGGCGGAAACCCATTTGTCTTCTTTGAACTTGGGGTCAACAACAAAGTATTGATAGTCTACCGTTCCCTCAGCAGGAATTACAAAGGGCTGCTTTCGCATCTCGATGACCAGATCAGGTGCTCGGGGCAATTGCCAACCAGCAGTGAAGGTCTGTTTTTTGGGAAGATCGGAAGCATCTCCAAACGGAGTACCTTCGCTTACCCACTGACGAACCAGCATCTTGTCCTCGTCACTGAGCTCTCGCTGGTTTGAAAATGATCCGTGATTGGGATCAGCATGCCAGGGCGGCATCCGTCGGTTGTCGATCGTCTCGACAATCATATCGCCCCAGCCGACGGCTTCTTCGTAGTCATCGAGAACGAAAGGAGCAACCTCTCCGGCGCGATGGCACTCGACGCAATTCTTTTGAAAGATCCGCGAAATTTGTTTGGCAAAGGTGACTGTAGGTTGTTCAACCGGTTTTTTAACTCGCCCCAGCAAACATCCCTCTGGATCGGTTCGTGGCTGCGAAACTTTCTTGCCGGCCAGTAACTCCTGAATCGCCAGTTTCAGGTCTTGGCGTTTGACAGAGTTTCGTGTCACACCTGGCGAATATTGATCGTCGATCCGTCCGCGGTAACGGATCTTGAAAGCTTTATCCAGAACGATCACTTCCGGGGTTCGTTTAACGCCGAACTGATCAGCAACGACGTTGTTAAAGTCTTTACCACATGGGAAAGCGATTTTGTGAGCCGCTGCAAATTCTTTGAACTCATCGGCGGAGTCCTGTTGGTTGCTGCTGATACCAAAGAAGCGAGTTGAATCGGAATACTCTTCTGCAATGGCTACAATCCTGGGAGCATAGAGTTTGGCCAGCGGGCATTCAATTCCGGTAAAGTAGAGAACGGTAAGTTCCGGTTGCTCAGCGGTTTTGATGCTGAGTTTCTCTCCGTTGATTGATACCAAGTCGAAGCCTTCGACTTGAGCTTGGGCGTTGCCTATCGCAGCCAGCCAGACGGCAATTGCGATTTGCAGCGTTGCACGACATGCGGACGTGATTCGTTTGAGATGGTCGGTGTTCATCGTTTGATCAAATTGCTAGACAGCTACGGCCTGCCAACGGGCCGGTACCATAACTATAACCGTACGATCTTGGATGATTTAAATCAAACGAGATAAACGTTTGGGTTCAATTCTGATTGCACGTTGCATTCAAGGCGTCATGCTCGGTCTCGGAGTCAATGTATTGCATTGTACTGAGGATTTCAGATCGAGGATTCGACAAGGGGATAAAGTTTCAATGGGATGGAGTTTCGATGGGATGAAGGTTCGATG
>CAYSQZ010000326.1:0-4656 GCA_964433035.1 uncultured Pirellulaceae bacterium
CCGGTTTGTTGCTGGCGCCGAGGACAGCGACCGTTTGGGAGGGTGTGGTCATGGTTGGTTTGGGACTTTATTTGTTGTTTTCGTATAGCGTCTGATTGACAATTAGTTGGCATATTCAGGTAGGGCATTTATCTGAAAATTCTTGGAAACAGCAAAAATTAAGAAATCCAATTTCGCGGGCCTAGAGCACCCTGCCTCTGAGCGACTGCCGTACTCGTAATAGCTAATGGTTCGTTAGAACATACGTCTCTGGCCGCATGAACAACGTGTCCTTTGACGTCAGTTAGACGCATGTCGTGGTCGCCGAAGCGGAAGGTGCTGCGGGTGTGATCGACGCCCATCCCATGAGATGCAGCATCGTGGCGTGCAAGTCGTGGATCTCGACGCGGTTTTCGAACGCTTTGCAACGCAACTCGTCAGTCGCGCCGTAAACGGTGCCGCTTTGACACCGCCGCAAGACAGGATCACGCACGGGACCAACAGGATTACTGGCAGCCGCAAACAAGATACTATCCCTGTCATCGCTGAAAAATTGGCAGCATCTGATTTGGCACACTGAGTGAAAGAATGCACAGCGCCGTAGAATAGCAATTGCCGTATTGCTTTTCTTTTTTTTCGGGCGGCCACGAACCATCAGCTTTTTGGTTGGCCAATAGAGCTTTGACCAGGGTTGGGAAGAACTTCTCCCAATACTTGCCGCCAAGTTGATACATCGCCTGCGTGCATAGAACCGCGCCGTAGTGATATCGATCGGCGAACCAGGCTGAATTGAAAACCGGAGTGTCGTCGTTGTATTTGGAAAAGTCGTGCTTCAAAATCCACTCGCCCGACGCGACCGCTTCTTTAGACTCATGCTTCCCGGCGTGAGCCAATGCCAACACGCCGGCTCCAGCCATCGCCCGGGTGCAAGCTATTTCTGCGTTTGGACCTGTTTTGTAAGAATGAACCTGCCGATTTTTATCAGTCAGGAAGCAATGGCCGACATACGTGACCGCGGCATCAATACTTTTTTGGGGGACGTCGAATCCTGAATTTTTAGCTGAGCGCAAAAACATTAGCTGCCAACCGGTAATTGATAAGTCCGAGTCGTTGTTGGGCCAAGGTACGCCCAAGTATCGCCAGCCACCCTCGTCTTTCGCTGTTTTTCCACCCCAGCGTTGCATCGTCAACGTTGTTTCGATCGCTTTCTCAATAACCGGAGCAAGCTTTTTCGCTTGTTCTGGCTTGCATTGCCCGTACGCTTCACACAACGCCAAGCTCGAAATTGCGTGATTGTAGGCGCTCGTTTGACCGATGTGGGCGTGTTCGACATCGCGTGGAATCGGAACTTCATTAGGGGCTGTTGTCGCAATCAACCCATTGGCTTTTTGTTGCTTTATGATGAAGTCAATGGCCTTGGCTAGTTGTTTTTGGTACTTGCCATCAGCCGGGCTTTCACCCTGTGCCAAAAACGCCATCAAACAAAACGAAGTAACCGCCGGCTGGCCCGAGTCCAGCGTTTTAAACGATCCATCCTCTTCCTGTTGGGTCGCCAGCCATTGAAGGCCTTTCTGCACCGAGTCATCCAGTTGTTTCCACTGTTCATCACCGAGCACCCTGGAATCGGGCGCCGAGCGAATTTCAACTGCCTCTTGTGCCAACAATACGTTCGTTGAAACTGCTACCAAACACAAAACTACAATGGGCAAAAACTTGAACATTCGCGTGCTCTTGGGAAAAACAATTAACACGAGACGTTTGTTTTTAACTCGCCTTGTTTAACTTGCTTTAAGAGCTCAGCAAGCTGATGAACGGTGAGATATCAAAGAAATCAACAACGTCATCCTGGTTGATATCGGCTTCGTGTTGATATTCTCCAGAACTTAACAACTCGATAAATGGCGAAATGTCAAAGAAGTCAATTTCCCCATCGCGGTTGACATCACCAATTTCAAACAAGTCCTCCCCCCCCAAAGGCACGAATTGAATTGATGATTCGGTCAAAATTCGAGCTTGATCAATACCATCGGCTGCCATGGGCATCGCTCCAAGGGAAGTTTCGATGGTTGCATTAGAAAAATAAGCTGCCTGAGGAACATTCTGGCTGCTGGTAAATGTCAGGCCATTGTTCGCAATTGAGCCGTCAGCCCAGCCCTTAACCAAGTCAGTAATATCCAAAGCGATGATTCCGGCAATTTGATTCGGTTCAGAGTCAACACTGGAAACCAAAATCCCCAATGTCGATGAATTGGTAGACAGGGCTGCACTCGGCGCCGTCGTTGTGTTCCAAGTGCCATTAACCTGGCCCAATTCCACATTGAAGCCATCATTGACATCGTTCAAGTGGCCTTGGTAGTCAACTCTGAAAACCGCGGAGAAATCCGGATCGTTAACGTCAGCGGTTATGCTCGAAATATCAAAGCGAAGAAAACTGTACGCCCGACGGTTAAGTTCAGTCTGCTGCTGAGAATCATTTCTTTCTCTGATACCATATTGCCATGACAGCCCGGAAGTCGGATCACGCGGGCCGAGCGGTGAAGCAAACCCGGACGTGTCAATATTGCCACTTCCATCAACCGGGACGACTGTACCGTCAGCTAGAGCAGTAATCGTTTCTTGTACTTCAATAACGTCGATTGGACCATTGTTGGGCTCGACGCCTGCAGTAGATAACATAAATGAAATCGTGTGTCCATCGTTGGAGATCGTCCAATTATCCTGGTTTGGATTCAGCCCACGGCCGGGTTCGAAAACTGGATCAGCGAAGCTTAAGGAGTCGCTGGCAGCTAACAGGTCCGGGGAACCGATGACGCCAATAATTCTGTCGTCGAATGTGACCTCAAACTGCGCTGAGTTACCCTCGGTGGGATCATGGTGGACTAGATAGCTATTAACGACGGTCCCGGCAGGAAGGGTTGACGATTCGGTAACATCGTAGGTCCCGTCCGAACCATCTGAGTCGACCGTCAAGGTGTCAACCAGCGTAGCATATTGACGTTCGATAAAGAGCTCGGGGGTATTGTTCTGACGTCGATCGAGTTCCATGTTTTCAGGTGGCTCATCACCAACAGAAATCCCCGACGCACTAGTGACATTGGACAAGTAGTCCATTGCAAAACTTGTATCCAACCCGCTGCCGATGGAAGCGTTTCGAGCCTCAAACTCAGCGAGCAACGAATTGAAAATGTCCTGAGTGGCTTGGTCTCGGCTGCCAATGTTATCGCTGGTTGCAAGGGGTGCATTTTCGTCGTAGTCGAAGACGACATCGTACAGGCTCCACAGGCCTCCGTTATTGGTTGAAATCAGTTTGAATCGCCCGTTAAAACCCATTGCCGAGCGATGACCGTTGGTTGATTGAAAGACCAATGTCTTTTCACGGGGAGCATTGTGGTCATTAAAAATCGTTTCGACCATGCTTTGGCCATCAAACGGGCGAGCATCTACCGGCTCGATGCCCCAGATGTCCAAAATTGTGGGAAGATAATCAGTGGTGACCATCGGCGTATGTGTTTCGCCAGGAGCAATCCTGCCTGGCCATTCAACCAAGCCCGGAACACGCACACCGCCTTCGAAGAGCTCTCGTTTATTGGCTCTCAGAGGCACATCGATATTCCAGTCCTGATCGTCTTCAGGTCCATTGTCTGAAGTGAACATGAGAATGGTATTGTCGGCAATTCCAAGTTCCTGAACCTTCGCCCGAATCTCGCCAACAGCCGCATCAAGATCTTCCATGGCAAAGACATAAGAACCGAAGCTGTTCGTCGGGGCGACAGTCGATGTCACCGGCTTGTGAGGCGTATGGAACCACACGACACTTAAAAACGGCTGGCCGTCATTGACCGCTTGTTCCATAAACGCGTTTGTCTCACGGGCGACTAAGGCTGAATCGTCGCCTAAGAGTTCTGGTGAATTCAGCGGCACAAAGACGCCGGGGTTTGTCCAATAACGAGTCGTCTGCGAAATCTGAACGGGATTGAAAGTGTTGGTTCTCGACTCAGTTGCGTAGACCTCGTCAAAACCGTTGCTGGTGGGAAACGAGTAGATGCCAAAGCTACCAGGGCCTCCTCGGTTTGAGTCGTTCACATCGCGCGTCATGGAACCAAGATGCCACTTTCCAAATATCCCAGTCTTGTAGCCCAATGTCTTGGCGTATTCGGCAAGTGTAACTTCACGATTCTCCATGTTGCCCATATTGGCAAAGGGGATCCCAATTCGCTCAGGATGCCGTCCCGTCAGCACACTGGCTCGGGTTGGACTGCAAACAGGTGACTGGCTGTACATTCGGCTGAACTGCAATCCATTACTCGCCATTGCTGCGAGGTTGGGAGTTTCCCAGTTCGGTGTACCTTGATAGCGAAGTTCGGTACCGTCTGGGTTCAAGCCAATGCGAACCGAATAGCCAGGAGCATCAATGCTGCCCCATCCCAAATCGTCTGTCATCATCAAAATGATATTGGGTCGAGACGGCTCAATACCTTGAGCCCAAAGCAATGCCGAAGAAACCGACAGGCACAGCCAAACAGCGAAACCAACAACAAACTGAAAACGTAAGAAGTTTTTTCGTTTACTCATGAAACTGCTCGACTTTGGGCTTAGAGACGGGAAAACAGAGGAAGGTTAATGTTAGACGCGCCCAAACCGCACGTCAATTCTGACCTTTGGATTGCGGCCTTCTGT
>CAYSQZ010000327.1:0-4614 GCA_964433035.1 uncultured Pirellulaceae bacterium
CCAACATTGAAAAAGACAGGCCGCTCTTCATCGTCCTCAAAGCCGTCTGTAAACAGACCGAAGAACTCGGTGTATGCAGTAACTCGCTCGGTTAGTTCTGTGCCGATGGCAACGGACTGAGTGTACAATATAAATTCTTCGTCGGCAGGTACGGTCGGTCGGAAAGCGAACTCGCCCAAGGCATTGGTTGAGAACCCCGACGAGCCATAAATTTCGACGCGAGGATTTATCCTCCAGCCGTAGATATAGTCGAGGCCAAATTCGACTTCGTCGGTCGACCAGTCGACGCTACCCGTTGGTGCGGTAGAGCGAATTTCAAGCGCACTTTCGGGACGCCAGCCCGCTTGATCTGTGGTCCGGACTTTGAATGCCCAGTGTAAGTCTTCCGAGCCCGATAGGTCTTCTTCGCCGAATTGCCAGACCTCATTATATCGCAGACGAAATTCGACTTTCTCTGTCAATCCAAATCGGATTAACAATTCGGGGGTCGCGTGCGAATCTTCGACTTCAGTTTCACCAGAACCCTGGAAAAAGGTATAGCCAAATTCGACTTGAGTTGTGCCACGGCCAACGACAGTTGTCGATTGGGTAAAGTCGTGCCGCTCCGTTTCTATTCGCTCTCTCTCGGATTCTCGCTCCGATTCATTTTCAAACTCAAACTCAAATTCATTTTCCCGCTCGTTTGCAGATTCGAAATCAAATCCTTCGTATCCGGCAAACTCGCCCTGGCGAAAGCCGGGAGTGCTAGCTGCATCGCCCCGGTCTGAAAATGAGTGTACAGCTTGAGCCGTACCCGTTGAAGGAAGCAGGAAAAACGATAGCAAACAGATTGCAGTTAATCCTATGGATTTTGTCATTGAATTCTCAGTGGCACCAGCGATTCAACCTGAACCCATCGCGAAAACCAGCGAAACGGGCGTTTGGCTACTACTAATGTATCGGCTCTGAGAGTACTAATCTTCCTTTTTTTGTGACCGTCGCACCGCGCGCAAGGTCAGCATCTTGATCAAATCCGATGCGACAATCTCCCGGAATCGAGAGACCAGAAGTGACGATGGTGTTGCGGATGGTTGCTCCTGATTCGACTCTTACTTCGCCAAACAAGACACAGTTCTCGACAGTCGCTCCTTCTTCAACGACGCAGCCGATTCCGAGTACCGATTGGACGACACAACCGCGAACCGTACAACCCGCGGAAATCACGCTGCCAGACGATGTTGCGGGGTTTTGCGAGTTTGGAAAAACTCTGGCTGGGCAGCGATTCGTATCTTCTCGCCAAATGGGCCACTCGGATTTTTCCAGACCTAGACCCGATTCGCCGGTAAGCAGATCCATGTTGGCTTCGTAATACGAATCAAGCGTACCGACATCTCGCCAATAGCCGGGCTTCGACGTTACCGAATCACGAAATTCATATGCAAAACCGCGCTCCGTTTCAATACTTGACGGGATAATGTCGCGTCCAAAATCGTGATGCGTATCTTCCCGCATCGCACTCTTGCACAATTGATCAAACAAAAAGTCAGCTTCGAAAATGTAGATGCCCATGGAAGCCAGACAGGCATTCTGATCGTTTGGAAGAGCCTTGGGCGCCTCAGGCTTTTCCTCGAAACCAACGATTTGAGATTGAGAGTTGACCTGCATCACACCAAATTGGTTGGCCGCTGTTTTGACTGGAACCGGCAACCCGGCGACCGTCACCGCAGCTTTCTTGGCAATGTGTTGCTCAAGCATCTGGCGATAATCCATCTTGTACACATGGTCACCCGCTAAAACAACGACGTGGTCTGGATTGTCTTTTTCCAGGGCGTAAATGTTTTGGTAAACCGCATCAGCGTTACCCAGATACCAGTGATCGCCAAGCCGTTGTTGAGCCGGAACTGGCTCGATGAACTCATCGGTTTGCCAGTTGACCATCGGACGCCACGTTCTGTTAATGTGGCGTTCGAGGCTCATCGACTTGAATTGCGTCAACACGAACACTCGTCGCAGTCCGCTATTGACACAATTGGACAAGGTGAAGTCGATGATTCGATAAACACCGCCAAACGGAATCGCGGGCTTCGCATCGTCCTCGGTCAGCGGCTCCAGACGAGATCCTTTGCCGCCGGCCAGTAGTACTGTGGTGACTCGACTCATGATTACCCAAACATCCGACTAATCTTGAACCACACTCCTACCATCGACTTCATCGAAGGCGTGAGCGTGGAAAATTTCCACTCGGTTGCCGTGTTGCGTATGATCTCGGCTCGAGTTGGATACGCATGAACCGATTCTTGAATGTGGCGCAACCGCATCCCGCGGGTGATGGCGAGACTCATTTCGGCAATCATCTCGCCTGCGTTTTCACCGACGATTGTGGCGGCAATGATTTTGTCGGTTCCCTTTTTGCAATGAATCTTGCAAAACCCTCGGTGTTCGCTTTCCGTTTGAGCTCGATCGTTATCCTTGATCGGCAGCTCATAGGTATCGAGATTCGCTTTCTGTTTCTCAATTTCCGAATAAGGAGGTCCGGCGTGGGCCACTTCGGGATCCGTGTACGTCACCCAACTCATGACACGGTCTTTCGCATTGAGCCGATAAGGCCAGGGCATCAACGCGTTGAGCGTCGCGTATTCGGCTTGCGCGTAGGCGGCGTGTGTAAACTGAAACGGCGAGCAAATATCACCGGCTGCAAAAATTCGTTTGTTGGTCGTACGATGATGCTTGTCGACTGTGATGCCTCGGCGATGATACTCAACGCCGGCCGCTTCCAGGTTAAGGCTCTCAACATTGGGGATCCGCCCAGTCGCCACCATGATTTTGTCAACGACCAGTTCATGTTCGTGGTCGCCGTGCTTGATTGTGCAGCAAAGCCGTCCATCGCGAGGTTCGACTTTTTGAAGTTCGGAGCCAAAACGAACGTCGATGCCCTCTTCTTTGAAAACGTCAAGGATGATTTCTCCGGCGGCAGGGTCATCTTTGTCCATGATCTTCTGGCCGCGTTGAAGCACGGTGACTTCGGAGCCGAGCCGGCGCATGGCGTGAGCCAATTCGCAACCAATCGGGCCGCCGCCAATGACCATAAATTGCTTGGGCAGTTCGGTCAGTTCAAAGAACGATTCGCTGGTCAGGCAATTATCTCGCAGCCCCGGAATGTCTGGAACGAATGGCCGTCCACCCGCACAAATCATTGCCCGACGAAACTTGATTTCCTTGCCGTCCAGGTCAATTGTGTTGGGTCCGGTAAATTTTGCGTTCCCAAACAAAACATCAACGCCCATGTCATCCAACTTTTTCGCACCATCGTGATGCGCCATGTCAGCACGGACGCGGCGCAGTCGTTCCATGACCTTTGTAAAGTCAACGTTGACCTCTCCGACATTGACACCAAATTCATGAGCCTTGAACGCCTGATAAGCGACGTGCGCTGATTTGATCAGCGTTTTTGAGGGGACGCATCCGGTGACCAAGCAGTCGCCGCCCATCATGTGTCTTTCGATCAACGCAGATTTGGCACCCAGCATTGCGGCGCCGCCCGAAGAGACAAGGCCAGCCGTACCAGCTCCGATCGAGATCATGTCATAGACGCCATCTATCGGCTTGGTCGGCCAGTTTTGCGGATGAACGTTGTCGCGAAGTTTTTGGTTATGCTCGTCACCAGGAGGAAGGACGTGTGATTCGGGTTGTTCGTTTGAATTCATTTGTTTCTCGTTGTTTTAATGTGCGTAGCTGAATTAGCCAGAAACCAGGTTTCGGTAGATTGTAAAGTTGATTTTCGCGGCCAGATTGATTCCACCGCAGCCGAACTCGCCAGAGTTTGGCTACATTGTTTTTAAAAGTTACCCAAATCGTTTACTCAAATATTCGAAAAGTTTGGACAGTCGCAGATCCGTCGTCGAGGGGCCTGTCCTGATATAAAAATGATCCAGTTTTTCTTTTGACAAATAACAGGGAGAACTGGCTGCCTGCACGTCGATGCGCAACACGTCTTTGTCTGCGATTGTTTCGGTATGAAAATGGATGTGTTCCAGGTGAAGCGTCCCCAGTTGTGATTGAATTGAATTTGTCAGGAACAGCAACATCTTATCTTCGTTTTCAAAACGATCCGCATCGAGCCCTAGCACTTCTCCATCATCAGCAACTCCCACCAGTAAAATTCCGCCATCGGAGTTTAGAAAGGCCGCAATGGTCTTGGTGATGGCATGCGTGATGTTTTTGTCTTTTTTTTCGGCTTTGAGATTCCATCTTAGGGTTGATTTGAACTCAACGAATTCGCCTTCGCCTTGTCTGATGAGATCCTGGGTCGATGTTTGTTGAACCGATCTCAAATAACTGGTGACGCGCTTGCTTAGGCGGCGAATGATCGTGAGGCTGGTTTGCGGCGGCACGCAAGTCGCGTCAAACAAACATGTGCAATTGATGGCAATGACTGCGCTGTCAGCATTTGCGGTCAATGTCCCCAGTCGAAACTCACCATTAAGTACGCCGATCTCACCAATTAACTCACCTTCCTGTAGTTCGATGGCTGAGTTATCAGGAAACTTTAGAGTCAACGAACCCTTGAGCAGGTAGTAGATCAAATTGGGCTGGTCGCCCATCTCAAATATCTGGCTGTTCTTTGCAATGATCTGG
>CAYSQZ010000328.1:0-4562 GCA_964433035.1 uncultured Pirellulaceae bacterium
TTTTGATTAATAATTGCAATACTTCGCATCGCGGAAACTCCATTTCCCTACGGTTGAAGCTTCAATTATATGACTCCGTGACATGAATCTCCTAGCCGAATAGAATGGGTGCTAGCGACTTTGTTGTTTTCCTTTTCAAGCAGTTGATGATTTCTGGACTCAATTATTCAATGAAAAAGAGACAGTTTTCAATCAAGTGGCTTTTGGGCATCGTGACACTGGTTGCGGTTTGTGCCGCTGCGATTGGAATGATCTACAACAGTCTTGGGCCACGCGCCCTGGCGGTAGGAGCGGTCTACTTTTTGGGTATCTTTTCTGTTGCCGTGTTCCTGTTCGGACGAAAGATGTGGCATCAGGCTAGATCATTTTTTCGACAATGGAGCGAGATAGGTCTGGCAGAAAAACAAGCACGCGAAACGTTCGGCTCGGCCCGGAGCTTAGCTGAGCCATGGCATCCTTTGGACGATTGAGACTGGCTTGCTTTCCACGCTAGTCGAGTCTTTACCTGTCCAGTCGCCGGAATGTACTTGGCGCTTGGGGCCGTTAGCGCTACATCCAAAATTCTTCCGTGTCGCCGAGTTCAAAGAGACTTCTTGCAGTGCGGCGACAGTTTCTGGATAAACCGATTGGACAATTTTTATGAAGCTATTTCGATTTCAAAAAGGTTACTCACCGCTGATGGTGAGCAATCCGCACAGCGGAGTAATCATTCCGCCAGAGATTGCCAGCGAGATGACCGAAGCGGCTTTGGAACGGCGTGACACGGACTGGCATTTGACTCGGCTTTATGACGTGCCGTGCGTGGAGAGCGCCGCGATGATTTCGGCCAACCTGTCTCGCTACGTCGTTGATTTGAATCGCAGGTCTGATGATCAGCCGTTATATCAGGATCAGGACTGGCTTGCGACTAGCATCGTGCCGCGCGTTACCTTTGCCGGCGAGCCGATCTATCAAGACGGAAAGGAGCCAGATCAAAGCGAGATCGACAAGCGTATCGAACATTTTTGGCAACCCTACCACGAACAGCTTGAAGCAGAATTGAAACGGCTCATTGGCGTCTTCGGTTTTGTGGTATTGCTGGACGTTCATTCGATCGCCCCTGAAGTTCCCTCGCTGTTTGAAGGCGAGCTTCCGGATTTTAATTTTGGAACCAACAACGGAGAATCCTGCGGAGCCGCATTGCAAGAGCTGATCGAGGAGTTTGGAAGCCAACTCAAGGACTATAGTTATGTGATCAACGGGCGATTTATTGGCGGTCACATCGTCAGGCGATACGGAGAAATTCCTAACGTCCATGCGGTTCAACTGGAGCTCAAACGTTCCACTTACATGGATGAAGAAACATTGGATTGGGAAATGGATAAAGGACAGGAGGTCGGCCCGGTCATTGAGAATTTCGTCTATCGTTTGATGAAATGGGCCGAAAGCCACCCGGGTAACGCTGGGTAAGCGTCGCAACGAATTAATAGCGTGGCTCAAACCCTTGTTCCGCACCACAGGCTGCCGACTTGAGCTGCTGCTTCTAGCTGGCTCGCCACGATTTTCGCCTAAAGTCGGGACAACAAGCGGCTAACACTGACAAATCCGATCGCCATAATTCACAGCCTTGGAGCCAAAATCGACTATGTCATGATTATCACGACAGCTCGCCAGCCCAATCAACCGAGTCGTCGATTGAGCAGCGGGCGGCTTCGGCGTTTCGTTGAGAAAGAAGCAATTCGGACAAGTGTTCCCAGCGGCGGGCAATATAGTCGAACCGACCGCTAAGTTGATACTTGAGCGCTTTGAGTGTCGCAACTGTTTTTGCGTCGCTGCCCGACTCAACAACCAGCGTTTCGATTGCTTCACGAGTTGCTTCGTGACTTTTGACGATGTCCGTTTGTAACTGCATTAGATTAATCTGTTGGCAACGGACTTGGGATGACTGCTGTTGGAGCTGATTGAGCTTGTGTTCAAACTCGGTTTCAAACGACCCGACTCGCTCGTTCCACATCTCAATCCGTTTTTCCAATTCTGCTTCTCGAATTTGAAGCTCGTTTTCGCTTTCGCTCAAACGCTTGGCAAGCTGTTGGACCTGTTCTGCCGATTCAATGCAAGAGTCCAGGAATCCTTCAACCGAATCCTGCCCGTTAAACTCGGGATGCGTTTCGGGATTGATTCTCAATTTGATTAATCGAGGCTCGCCAGCGTATGGGCTTTGAGCCATGTCGCTGGGAGAATCTGTTTCGGTGCCTTGAATTGGACTGTTGCCCTGAGTTTGAACCGTCGATTCCGCGTAGGCCGACTCAAGCAACTCACTGCTTGCGGTGACTTGCTGCGAAAGCCTCGCTTCAACAAACGCTGTTTTACGCTGCCCCAGTTGTTCAACGACAACACCTTGAGTCGCAGAGATACGATTCAAAACCGAGGCAGGTTTGGAGTCAGAGATTCGTGAGCTTTTTTTTGCTTCGTTCATATTGGAGATTGTCAGGGGAATCGGTCGACTCAATCAGAGGCAATAAGGACTTGGCGTAACAACACGCCATCGAAGAGCCTACCTTCGTTTTCGGCATTTCTTTGTTGCCAGCCTTGTAACGCCGCGTAAAGTCAATTCAAGCGGTTGGGTTGAGTTTGCGGGCACCCCTCAGGCTTGTCGTTAGGGCGGTTGAGCCCGCCAAGGGGACAAAAAGCGATAATTGACTTGAACGTCCAATCTTGCCGTGAAACAATGGTGGACCGTGTTGCACCTAACGTGTGATGCCAAACCAACTAAAATACTCGGACCATTTATGCGAATTGAACCACTTGGTGACAAAGTAGTCGTCAAACGAACTGAAGCAGAAGAAATGACTGCAGGCGGAATCGTGCTTCCGGGCGCCGCCCGCGAAAAACCCCAAGAAGGAAAAGTGCTCTCAGTAGGCAGCGGTCGGGTCCTTGCTGACGGTTCGAGATCCGAGCTCCAGATCAGTGAAGGCGATCGCGTGCTGTTTTCCAGCTATGCCGGCACCGAGATTGAAGTCGATGGTGGCTCTCTATTGATCATGGCTGAAGCCGATATTTTGGCCGTTTTGGAATAGTGATGCTCGAAGGCTTGCTTTAATCCGGTTCTTGGCAATCATTAGATTTCAGGGCCTCGTTTTTCGAAACCGAAAGCAAACCCAAACCCGGTATAACATTCGATCTCAGGAGATTGACAATGAGTGTTGCAGGCAAAGTCGTTTTTTCGGCCTCGAGTCTTTTTGACCGGCGCCAGTTTGGACTGGTTGGGGCAGTAGTTGCATCGCTTCTTTTGAGCGGCGGTCAATCGTGCCTGGCTGCACCTCAGGAAAATGCGACCGAGCAATCGGCAGGGGCTGTTGAGGAACTTTCCGATTCACAACGCGTTGAAGTGTTATTCAATAAGTCCTCTGCTGCGGGCGTGAAGTTCTTGCTCGAAAAAGGGCAGGCCGATGATGGCTCGTTTAGCAAACAACTCAGCCCGGCAGTAACGGCGCTTTGCACCAGCGCACTTTTGGAGCACCGAGTTCCTTTGACCAATCCCAAAGTCAAAAAGTCGCTTGCCTATCTCGAATCCATAGTCCAGAAAGACGGTGGGATCTACGCAAAGGAAAGCGTCCTGAGAAACTATGAGACCAGCGTGTCATTGATGTGCTTCAACCGTGCCAACAAAGACGGGAAGTACGACGAAGTCATCCAGAATGCGGTCGCTTTTCTCAAAGGCATCCAATGGGATGAAGGCGAAGGGCACACAATTGACAGTTCTTTTTTTGGTGGGCAGGGCTACGGCAGCCACAAGCGTCCTGATGCATCCAATACTTCTTTCTTCCAGGACGCGTTAAAGGCGGCCGGTGAAGATCCCAATAGTACGGCAATGCAAAACGCGGAAACTTTTATGGCTCGCTGCCAAAATCTGCCCGGCAAACACAATACGGCCACTTGGGCTCAGAAGGTTACCAAGCAAGATCGAGGCGGCTTCATTTATACGGGTGTCGGAGAGGGTGAATCCAAGGCCGGCAAGACGCCCGAGGGTGGACTCCGCAGTTACGCTTCGATGACTTACGCCGGACTCAAAAGCATGCTTTACGCAGGAGTCAAGAAAGATGACATCCGCGTCCAGGCCGCCATGGACTGGATCGGTCGAAACTACGATTTGACGACCAATCCGGGGATGGGCAAGCAGGGCTTGTATTACTATTACCACGTGTTTGCCAAAACGCTCGACGCCGCCCAAGTGGACCATGTGAAGGATGTCAAAGGCGAAAAACATGACTGGCGGGCTGATCTAATCGTCCAGCTTGAAAGCTTGCAGGGCGACGATGGATCCTGGACCAATCCGGCTGATCGCTGGTACGAAGGTGACCCCAACCTTGTTACGGCATATTCGCTGATGGCACTTAGTTACTGCCAGCTGGGCCAAAAGACCGAAAATTGAGCTAATCCGTTGGTTGCCAAAACGTTTATGTCTTGACATTTGCGGGCAGATGCCGGAAACTCTTCGATTCCAAAAAGTGAAATATGGCGAGAAAAATGAAGATTCATAACGGCGATACAGTTCAAGTTATCAGTGGCAAAGACAAAGGCGT
>CAYSQZ010000329.1:0-4554 GCA_964433035.1 uncultured Pirellulaceae bacterium
CTTACGCGTCGGGTTACCATTTGCGCTATGGGCTCCGCTGGTTTACCCTGCCCGACCACTTCACGTGGCTTCTACCGCAAGCAGGAGAGTTAAATTGCGAAACCGTTCAGTTGGATTAACCATTACCAGTCTGGCCATTTTCTCGCTCTGATTGCTGCTCTTTCAAATGGTCTTCATTGGGGGTCTGGCCAAGCACAATATCGAAATTGGCAGCCAACTCACCGATGGTTGAGCCAGCCAAAGGCTGAAAGTCAACGATCAAAGACTGGCGGGCTTTTTCATTTTTGATTCGCCTGAGTAATCCATCTTTCGCGTTTCGCGGGTCACCCTTAATCATGCACTGAGTCGTCAAAACTTTGCGGTCGCCAACATAGACAGCAAAGTGAATGTGCGGAGTACGGCCAGGATACGTGACTGGCTTAATCGTTCGGAAATAGTATTGGGCATCGAGGCCAGTCATGAATCGACCAAAACCCTGAAAGTTCTTGTCCAACTTGTTTCTATCTCCACCCTTGGAGTGCAGGTAGACACCGTTACTATCGACTTGCCAGATTTCGACGCGAGCATTTCGAATCGGGTTGCCTTTGAGATCGATTACCTTGCCGGTCAAATGAGTGATTTCGCCCACGGCAGGTGTTATCGAATCGTTTAAAACCAAAAGGTCATTATCCGTATCCAGCGGAAGCCGATCTGGATAAAACGGACCTTCGGCAATTGCTGGAGTTGCCAGTTCCTGAGCAAACAGTCCAGGTTTGGTAAAAAACTCAGTCCCAACCAGCGCCGCAGCACCGACGATGGACTTGCCAAGAAAACTCCGGCGACCGGGCAGTGTGTTGGATGGTTTCATTTTTTTCTCTTGTTCGCAAAAGTGTGAATACAAAATTGGCTCACGCTAAAAGTTTTGCCCACGGTTGATCTAATAGCTCGCTTGACTCAATTTACCCATCAAGTTGACAACTTTTCGCAGCCGAACCAAACGACCGTTTTTCGCTCCACTGATTGTAAAGCCCAGGAACACCACGGACCATAAATGTTGGCACTTATTTTACACATCGTGTTTTCGTCAGCGTTTATTCTCCTGATAAAGTGGGCTCAGATTCGCAAGTCAGAAGACCAAGTGACGATTGGCGCGATTAATTACATTGTGGCTGCGGTCACCGTTGTTCCCGTGTTTTTTCTGAATCGGCCAGAACAGTTATCACTCGGTGCAATCTGGACGGGTGGTTCGATGGGGCTCATCTATTTCCTAACCTATTTTCTGGTGGTATTTGCGGTAAGAAAGATCGGAGCGGCCAGCACCAACCTTGTCAGCGCAATGTCGATTCTGGTGCCAATTGTGTTTGCGGCGATCTACTATCTTGAGATGCCGACTACATTTCAAACCATTGGCGTTGGGTTGGCACTTGTATCACTGACACTGGTTGGATTTCAATCTAAACATGAACCATTGATTGAAGTGGCAAGCGATGAAGACCGCCGGGCAAAAACGAGTGTGGCAAACCGAGGTTCAGAGAATCCAGTTTTTGATTCCCAACTCTGGATTCTATTGGTCCTGTTTGTCTTCTTTCTCTTCTGCGGGCTGGCTCGGATTGCCCAGGAAGCTTTCAAGCACGTCGTTGAATTGGAACAACAACCAGTACCAGTTCAACGCGCCACGTTTGGCTTGGCCGCTTTCGTGACTGCAGCCCTACCCTCGCTACTGGTTTTGTTTTTTCGCAGAAAGAAAATTCATCTAAGTGAACTTGGTTTCGGCTGCGCCATGGGCATTACCAATATTCTGCAAACGCTCTTGATCCTCGCCGCATTGCAGCAGTTTGCAGGCTTCATTGTGTTTCCGCTTGCCAGCGCCGGTGGTGTTGTTTTGGTCGCTTTGGTTGCCTCTGCCATGTTAGAGGAATCATTAACTCGGGCAACGATTGTCGGAATATCACTTTCCGTGTTAGCCGTTTTCTTACTACAGAGCGGGTCTTAGTAACAAATCGGTGGAAATTAATAAGTACTGCTACTGAGGCATTTTATCGCATGAGTATTTATCTTATCCAGAAACGGTGGAAATCACTCGAAATTCGTTATAATACTTTTGTCTTGAGCCGAATTTCGACTCGACGCTTCCCAGCTGCCTCCTTTACCCCACTCAACTAATGAAGCTTTGGATGTTACTGACCTTTTTGGTCGGCATAACTTCGAGTCTGGTCAAACCCGCGCGAGAGTCTCTCGAAGTTGGTAGCAAAGCCCCCGATTTCAATCTCGATTCTATCGGTGGTCAAAAAGTCAAACCGGTCGACAAGGACCGAACAACGGTGTTGGTATTTTCTCGTGCTCACTGGTGCCCCTTCTGTTTGAAGCAGCTTCTTGAGCTGCGAAGAAACGTCGAAAAACTCAAAGCTGCAAACGCCAGAGTCGTCGTTGTATTTCGCGAAGAAGCCAAGGGTATCGACGGACTCAAGCTGATGAAGAAGCGTGCTAAAGTCGACTTCACATTTGCGATTGATAACCGAAAACAGCAAACTGCAGCTTACAGCCCCGGCGACAAAGAATATTCAACCTACGTCATCGACAAGTCGGGCACGATCAAGGGCTACATCAAAGGCGATACCCGCAACCGGGCAAAATCTCAGCGTATTCTCGATACAATCACCGGACTGGAAAGCCAATTCAATAATGGCGAGAAGGTTTTGACGAAGCCGTCCAAAGTTTCGATCTTTCGGTTGTTTGGGATCAAATCGCTGGCGCGTTTTGGTCAGCCCAACTGAGAATTCACCGCTTTTTCTTCACTCTTGCGACTCCCGCGAAACGACGTGGATGGCTTGTTCCTTCGTGATGAACTGAGTCTGACCAAGCCAATCTCCAGGGCTATTCCACCGGATTGAAACGCAGAGGCACAGAGTTCAAAGAGAGTTTGACGCGCATTCTCTGTGACTCTGTGTTTCCAAGTATTTCTGGAACCGCAGAGAAGAACTGAAAGACGAATATCTTTCCGTAGAAGAACCCGAGAAGTCTCAGCAACTACAGGCGATGTACGACAACAGGAAAAAGTTGCTGAAACGCTAACGACACTTTGCAAAATTAAAAGTCAAATTTCGACGCAAGGTCTTGTAACGGTTGGGCGCTCGAACCCGGCTAGTTTTTGATAATGCATGAACCATGCATTGATTTAGCGACTTCAGGTAGTGCCGCAACTCTTGGTAGCGCTTCCTATGTTGGCAGCCGTTCGAGTAGAGGAACCGGAGACCGCTGCAGTTCGGGTTGCCGAACCAGTCGTGACCGGTTGGCTATGATATTCCGTTAGCGCCCCTTGGCACTCCTGGCAACCACCGGTCTCACAGCCGCAAGAGCTGGCGGGAACGAACTCTTGATTCAACGTTTGTCGCGCCCCAAACGCTTTGCCCAATCGGCATCGCTCGGAACAACAGCCACTGAGGCCGACGGTCGTCACAATCAACAACACTGCAAACCAACCGCTCGTCATATTTTCAAGTTTCATTTTTGTTCCCAACAGCTTACGTAGCATCGACTGACCGAATAGATATCGGAGAATGGGAGTTGTGTCTTGGTGAATCCGATAACCAAATCGAAATTCTTTTTCTGAGAAGGTGAGTTACCTACGACTTAAAACTACCTAGACTTTCCATACTTCCAAAAAGACGACTGTTGACAGCACTCCAAGCGCCATCCAACCCATCGCTAGCTGTATTCTGGCAACTCAAGTGTGCGTCGAACCCGTTCCAGCAATTCACTAAGAATAATTGCTGTTGCGCCCCAAATTCGGTGTTCGCCTACCTCATAAAATGGCACGTCAATTTGTTGAGAATTGGCCGAAACTACCTTACCGGATTTCAAGGTCCCAGGCTGAAGCAAATGTGAAAGGCTGGTTTCGATAACCGACTCGACTTCACGCGGCTCGCAAACAAATTCCGGCGCCAAGTCCTGCCAACCCACGAACGGACTAACGGTGAAATCAGACGGCGGAATGTAAATTGGTTTCAGTGAACCAATCAACTCGATTTGATTGGCTTGGCTATCGGCTCCCAAATTGCCAACCCCTATTTCCTCAAATGCTTCGCGGAGGGCGGTTTGCCAGAGCGACTCTGTCGTCTCCTGGCTACCACCGGGAAAACTAATCTGCCCGGCGTGACTGGAAAGACCGGCGTTGCGTTTGGTTAGCACGACGTTCAAGTCAAAAAAGTTCTCAGGCTGGTCGCTGGTTCCATGATCACTCGGTTTGCGAGCCGGGTAAAGCAACAGCAATACTGCGGCAGTCCGCCCCTGGCCTGACAATCCTTCTGGGCGAACCGGCGGTCGATGTAAACTTGGCACGTCGACCGGCGAGACCCAATTTTCAAATCCCGGCAAAGCGATTGCGCGGACCAGTGTTTGTTTTGCAGATAGGCTCATGTTGAGAAAATCATAGACGGTTGGCAGTCAATCGGGACCAGCTAAACTTTTGCAGAGTCGCCTTTCGTGGAAAGGCTGACATTGTATTGGCAACCCGAAGCGTTATAGGAAAATTCATGCTATGTCGTAACCCGAAGCGTGAGCGAGGGATCGTCCCTC
>CAYSQZ010000330.1:0-4539 GCA_964433035.1 uncultured Pirellulaceae bacterium
AATTGAATCGGTTTGGATACGTTTCGCCAGAACGTTTCTTCATCCACGAGCAACACATCGACCAATTCTTTTTGAAGGCGAAATATGGCGTGTTCGTGTGTTTCTGGGCTCGAAATTTTAGCGGCATAGGCTGGAAGATCCTGGGCTTTGAGAATCGCTTGATGGAATCCCCCGCTCTTTGGCCAGGTTCTGATTTCCAGATTGTCAATGTCGATCAGTGCGATCGCTAAATCGTGATCGTAGCGAGCGATAGCTCCAGCGGTGTGTTGCAACATTTGGTTTTCCGCCAAAAGCGATGATCGCGGAATGGCGCGAAAGACGACCTCCCAAATCATCGATCGAACTTTCTCAGGGGCGACTTGTTCTTGGCGAACCGACGATGCAACTTCGTCTACTCGCAACAATACGATCTTAAGATCTTTGGAATCAAGAATGCCCCCCGAATATTGAAAGCCCTTTGCGGTTGCGGCAACAACACCTTTGGAAGCCTGGACTGTTCCACTGCCGTTTTTTATTTCAATTGTCTGACCTTGGCCGCCATTAAAGAACACGGCATCCACAGTTGGGACCGGCGCCCCTGAAGAATCGACAAACGTGATCTTCGTCTGTCCAAAAACACCGCAGTTGAAGGAACCGAAAACCAGCATCAAAACTGCCAGAAGTATCTTTAGATGCATAGGAGTTTCTTTGATCTATAAATTACACGTTGGTCTGCAAGTCAATCGGATTGTTCAAATCATGTAAGCCATCGCTGAAGCCACGTATGGCTGACGTTGGCCTATTACGGTAACACTTCATACTTGTGCGTTGGCCATTCCATTTGGATCGGTTTGGATACGCTTCGCCAAAACGTTTCTTCATCCGCCAGCAACACATCGACTAATTTTTCCTGATGGCGAAACATATCGACGGATTCCGGGCTCGAAATTTTTGCGGCATAGGCGGGAAGATCTTCGGCTTTGAGAATTGCTTGATGGAATGCAGTATTCTCGGTCGAGTACCCGGGTTCCAGCTTGTCAACGTCGAGCAGTGCGATCGCCAAATCGCGGTCGTAGCGAGCGATGGCTCCGGCAGCATGTTGCAGTTTCTGATGTGACGCCATCAGTTGCGATCGTGGAATGGCGCGAAAGGCAGCCTCCCAAATCATGGAGTGAACTTTCTCAGGGGCCACTTGCTCTGCGATCGGCAGTAGGCCAGCCATCGTCGAACCAGACGTATGGAGATGATTAAGATCTGCGTTGGGGTCGGCAAGCGTATCGATCGCTTTATCCAAAATCAATTTCGCTTTGGCTGGATTGGCTTGGTTTAGTCGTAACGCAATCAAACCGAGCGCCCATGCTCGCTCGTTGGGTACCTTCAGCAAATCAGCCAGTTCCTCAGCAGCTGCAGTCTGTTCGCCCGCCATTCGGTAGACAATTTTGGTGGCGTCTCTCGAATTTGCCACGTGTTTCTGGCGATCCTGAAGTGGCGCCGAGAACAAACGTCCTTCTGGCGCTACGTATCGTTGTAGCAATTCAATGGCCAGCTTGGGGTTGGTACGGCAGCAATGAAACGCCAGCCGTCCCTCGGCTCGAAACTTTTCGTTCGGATCTTTGATGCCTTCGATCATCTTAAGCGCAACATCGGATTGTTTTTCGACGATCAACGCCGCAAACACACTTCGTGGCAATCCCGACCAACCATCGGAAGGCAATTTTTGCACTTCTTCCAAATGCAGATCGATAATTTTCTGCGCCGAGTCTTCGCGTCCAGAAATCTGATAATGTTCGGCCAGGAAAGCCCACATGCCGATTCGATAGGCGGCATGTTTGACATTGCGGATAGCAGCGACAGCCTGTTGTTCAATGATCGGCTTGGCCACATGTTTTTCAGGAAGCTCACCCATCATGCTTACGAGTTTATAAGTCCGAAACATTGGGTCCTTGATTTGATCCAACATATCGACCGCGGCTTCCAGGTCCTCTCGCAAAAAGCCATCGATGATGCCATTATTTACCTGCATCGTTTCCTGTTTTGGCAACTTGTTTTCTTTGAGCCACTCCAGCGTTCCCTTGGGATCAAGTTTGCCGGCCAGGCGCATGTGCCGGGAAATTTCAAACGGCTGCAACTCTACTTCGCTGATTCGCTTTTTGATTGCAGATATCAACGCGGCGCGAGTTTTCTCCCTAAGCGAATCGGACAAAGGAAAACTAATTTGACGAACCGTGGGAGCGGTCTCGTCCACTCCCAGCAAGACGACTTTCAGATCTTTGGAATCAACAATGCCTCCCGAATACTGATAGCCCTCTGCGGTCGCGGCAACAACACCTTCGAGAGACTCAACTGTGCCGTTGCCGTCTTTGATTTCGATCGTCTTGCCAAGCCCGTCATTCAAGCTGCCATTAAAAAACACTGCATCCACGTTTGGCACCGGCGCGCCAGAGGAGTCCACAAACGTGACCTTCGTCTGAGCGACAACATTGCAGTTGAAGGAAGCGAAAAGGGAACCGAAAGCCAGTGTCAAAGCTGCCAGTAGGATCTTTAAGCGCATAGAATTGCCTCGTTCAGTACGTTAGTCTGCTAATCAATCGGAATGTTCAGCTCGAAAGAATCCTGAATTCTTCCGGCAATCGGACCGGTGTCGAAGTCACCAGAGACAGTGAACGAACCCGAAGCTCGTTCTCCCGGGCGCCCAACGGGCACCTTTGAAAGTCGGCCTCAGTTGAAACCCGAACAGGTTTGATTCTCTGCCGAAAATATCTCCCCAGCCGAATTTTTGATCTCGAAATCCACGCTGTCTGCGATTTGGAAAGGATTCTGCCTGGCACCGGAACCAAGGTGCACGAAATTTGTCAGAACCAAACCGTTACCCGTTTTGACCCGTGGTTCCAGAAAGGTCAGGTACTCCGAATGGTCACTTGATGCATGAACATGTTTGGCTTTAATTTGAAACTTGTCCAACAAGCGAACTTGCTGACTGGATTCGGCAGTAACTTCGATCCAGCGTGGACTGCCGTAGCTCGCCAACGTCATTCGCCAGGTTCCGCCTGTCTTATCGCGAGTTTGAATATTCAAGTGCTCCAAACAATAGCGTCCTGGTGGAACTGATATGGGCTTACCCGTCAAACGAACGGCAATCAACATTCCCGTTTTGTCGCGCAGTGATCCTTCCAGCGTTTCCAGGGTCGCGGTTTTATCGGCAAGCTCATAGAGAAATTCGATTTGACCTCTCGCCGAATCCGACGTCAGTGTGACAGAGTGACCAAGCCTATCTGAGCGAACGAGGTAACGTTGCTGGTCGATGTTAAGATGGTCTCCGATCAGAAACTGCTCCGAAAGCAAATCGAACTCTCCGTCAGAATTCAAATCGATCAAAAGCTGATCCTTGTTGTCGACGGGCAAACCATTCCCATCGACGTCGACGCGCCGTGCAGAATGAGTTTTGCCTTGCAACGTCAATTCGCCTTGGGCAAAGCCCAGTGTCTTCACGCGAAGTGTATCTTTTCCTGGATGGATTGCGATTTGCCGAGGTGCGAAAACCGGCCCGTCGACACCTTTGGCGGTCACCTTAACATTGGCCAACCAGACCTTACCATCATGCAATCGGGCAGTGAGTTCTTCACCCTGTTCAAACTTTCGATTGCGATTTGAGTCGATAAAAATCCGGTCGGCTATAGGGCCTTCGTTGTCTTCAAACAGAATTGCCAGTCGCGTAGATTTCGAATCGCCGAAGTGCCATTGCGCGATTTTGCAAGACTCAAGATCAGCCATCACTTCGACGTCAACGTCATCGGGAATTGTTTTGCTCAGTTGTAATCGTTTGCCGCCAAACCAAAAAGTTGGTGATTCGACTGACTTGTCTTCAACGCTTTGCCATTTCCAGCGAGCATCCGTTTGCTCGATGGGAGAAAGGTCTTGGGCGACTGCTTTTGCGACGGGGCGCCAGGTCAGCAATACGATTGCGACCAGCAGGACCGCTGAAGTCAGGCCCAGTATCCCAAGTGCCGTACTGGTTCGATGTGCCTGGCGGATCCGTTGCTGTGATTCTGATTCCAGCAGCGTGTTGATTCGTTTGGAAAATTGACTGCCCTGCCCGACTACAGGCAAAGCCAGCTCAGGACTCTCGGCCGTAGAGCCGGAGAAGTTTTGAATCATGTAGCATTGCAAAAGCGTATCGGCGTACTCGGCTGATGTTGAACTGACTGCCGCCAGGTTATCACAGCAAAGCTCGCGAAGCTGACTGACTTCGCGAGTCAGAGCCCAGACGACCGGATGAAAAAACAGGATCGATTCAACGATTCGCTGAACGAGTTGCGTCAGCGGGTCAAGCCGATAAACGTGAGCCAATTCATGCGTCAGGACTTGTTCGAGCTGCGTTGGCGTTAAGCCTGTCAGCAATGTTGCGTTGACTAGAACCGTTGGTCTTAGAACTCCGACGACGAATGCCGTTCCTGAACCCGAGAAAATGGCGATCGGGACCCGAAGTGTGTTACCCAGCGATTGAGCAGCTCGTCTGGCAATGCGAAGCAACTCAGTCTGCGTGTCTTCGGTTGCCAGGCA
>CAYSQZ010000331.1:0-4496 GCA_964433035.1 uncultured Pirellulaceae bacterium
ATTCCACTGCCAATTCCACTGCCAATGCCGATGCGTTGCGAAATCGTTTGGCGACCTGAGCCACCGTGAAGCGAAGCATATTGACATCTGAGCGAATGGGGACAACCGAGGTGCGAATAGCCCGAGTAGAATTCGGCCTCATCAAACTGTGCCAGCGAAACGGATGAACTTAAGATTGCGAAGAGTCCCGTTGCCGTAAATACAATTCGTTGAAACGGATTTTTAAGCAGCGCTTTGTACAAAGTGTTCATGTCGAACTTATCGGTAGTCCAACGGCTTGGTAATGGCTTAAATTGAAGCTCGTATTAGAAACTCTCAATGCTGCCCAGCTGCAGGGTTTTAGCTGTGAGCCGAGGTGATCTGCAGAATTTATCCGGGCACTTCCTTGGCTCATTTGCTAGCATCCAAAGTAGCTAGTGGTCCTCAAAACTGAAATGAATAGCAAAACGGGTGGCATGCTTACGCGAGCGTAAACATGCACCCGTCAATTCAGATCTGACAGACCACTAGTTTCTTCCAAACAAGCTTCGTAACTTTCCACTTTTTCGATAGCCGCTTCTTCAGTCGCAGGGCGACTCCAGCAACGGAAAAATGTTGAATCTGATCTAGCGGCCAAATAGAGATTCCGACAGACTCCGCTTCCTCATCAAGCCCCCAAGTTGACTTTGGTGCCAGTGTTGGTCAAACCATTTCACAATTTGTTTCGACGACAGTCTAACAAACGCAAACCGCTGCGCCCCCAGTTTGGTTTCGGTATCGCGACTAGCTTGGCCGTTGCGTTCCTGTTGGCGTATGTTTCGACGCTCAGCGCTCAAAGGCCAAATGACCAATCGTTCAATGGTCAAACAGTACAACCACAGTCGCGTCGACCGGCGACTCAAATCAGCACCAATCGAAATGCTGGACGGCGCATCCACCGTCCACCGGCCAAGCCACATGCGGCGACCAAGGAATTGGCTTTGATTCGCGAGATCATTGAGCCGGAAATCCTGATGAACATCGAGCCGACTCAATCCAAAATCATTCGCACCAACTATCCAATCGTTCGCTCAGCGATCAGTGACCCGGGTATCGTTGATATCCAAACCTTCGGCTCCAACGAATTCGAAATCATTGGCAAAGGGATCGGCGAGACTTCGCTGACGTTCTGGTACGAGCTTCCCAACGGTCAGATCGATTACCTCCGTTATCTTGTCGAGGTCAGCGATGAAGGTCAGAAGCAAAAGAAAAAAGAGCGTCGTTACCTAAAGCTGCAATCGCGAATCAACGAAGCGTTTCCCAACAGCCAGGTCTTTCTGATCCCTATTGAAGACAAAGTTATTGTTCGAGGACAAGCCCGTGATGCCAAGGAAGCCCTCGACATCATGCAGATGCTCGGCCAATCCGGAGGCGGTGGTCAAGGCGGCTTCGGAGGAGGTGGCCAGTTGCAATATGGTCGTGGAGGCAACAGCGGCAACCAGAACTTTCCTGGCAGCGGTCGAACCGGTGGATTCAGCGGGAACGGACAGAACGGATCTCAGCCCCTCGAAGACTACGAAGAGATCAGCCCCAGAAACTTTATCAATTTGCTCAGGGTTCCTGGCGCTCAACAAGTCATGTTAAAGGTCAGAATCGCCGAGTTGGTTCGCAATTCCAACCGCTCCGTTGGAACGGACATCTCCGCGATATTTGACAACGGTTCCTTCAGCCATATTTTGGGTGGAGGTGGAGGTAACGTTTCAGCAATTCTCAGTGATGGTGACGTGCAGTTCTTTCTGACTGCCGTTGGAACTCACGGGTACGGCAAAATTCTTGCCGAGCCAACGCTGGTGACTATCAGTGGAAAGCCAGCCAGTTTTCAAGCCGGTGGTGAATTCGCAGTCCCTACCACGGTCGGTGTGGGCGGCGTTGGTGGAATCGCGACAACGTTTCGAGGATTTGGTACCCAATTGAGTTTCACACCCACTGTAGTTGACAAAGATCTGGTCCGACTGGAAGTCTCGCCTTCTTTCAGCACACTCAATAATGACGCGACAGTCGCTGGGATCCCGGGGCTTAATTCACGCTCTGTTAATACCACAGTTGATTTGCGAGAAGGCCAATGGCTTGCTGTTGCCGGATTGATTCAAGACGAGCAAGGCGGGCAGAAAACACGGCTTCCTTACGTTGGCGATCTGCCGTTCGTAGGCGGACTATTTTCTCAGCGAGATACGTCGAGGTTTGAAACCGAATTGATTGTGCTGGTCAGCCCCGAGTTGATCCACCCGCTTGAACCAGAACAAGTTCCCCTGTTGCTTCCCGGAATGGAAGTCACCGACCCGACCGATGACGACTTTTTTCTACGGCGTCAAACCGAGGGTTATCGCGGATTCGATCATCGCAGTACCTTGTGGACCGAGATGCAAACACATCGCCGAGGAATTGCAGAAGCCCAGTTTATTGATCAAGCCAAACCAGGCGCCAGACGCCAGATGCGCCTCCAACAGTCTTACATTTCGGGACCGTGCGGGCTCTCGAACTAATCGAAACAATCGAACTTAATTTAAGAAGAGACGAACTAAACACGAACTCCAACGGCATGATCCCAGCAGCTAACACTTCTAAAAAAACGCAAGTGCCATTCAGGTTGAGCCAGTTCTCAATCTGTGTGTTGGTAGTTGCGCTTTCGAGTTTGGGGTGTCGCTTGCAACCGCCCGGTGGGCAACCGATCGAGCCGAACTTGCTTGGCTCGGTAGTGGATGAAGCCAACCGAACTCAGGAAGAAAACGCCGAGGCCTCCAAGTTTATTATTTACATGCACGAATTTGAGCCTAACACCCCTAATCACGCCGAGTTGTTGCGTGGACAAGCGCAGCTGCCGGGCGAGTTTGAATATCAAACCGAAAATCGAATTCAAGGCTTCCGCCTCAATCCCGATGGCCAGGATCACGTACGACAAATTGCCCGGCATCTACTCGCAAACCAAACGCTTGATAGTGGACACGGCTACTTGCCTAACCGACAAGTCGTTGTCGAGCGAAGTGACACCAGCAAACTCTGGCGAACCGTTCATCGCTTCCCTGTCCACTACAACGATGAACTGGATGCCGCGAGGAGAAATGTGGTTGTCAACGCGCTTGCGATACTCGGTGTTGCCAATGCGGATCAGATTGTCGTGGTCGCTCCTGCTTTTCCCGAAGGACTCAATGCTGACGAAGCCAGTCGAGCGTTCGGTCGAGGCTTCAACTATCGTGGCCAAATTGGCGGCGGTTTTGGAGGTGGTGGTTTTGGAGGTGGTGGTTTTGGCGGCGGAGGATTTGGCGGCGGAGGATTTGGTGGTGGCGGCTTCGGCGGTGGTTTTGGCGGCGGAGGATCGGGCAGTCGCTAACCAACAGTAGACTCAGGAAAAGTTTCAACGCTTAATCAATCGAAAATATTCAATCGAAAATATGAAAACGAGAATCGCAAAACTCACCGTGCTCGCAGTCGTCTTCGTGACCTCTGTTTCCGGATGCGCTTCGCTCTCGTTGAAACCTACAGCAGAAACCAGGATTCCGGTGGGGGCCGATTCGCAATCATTAGAACTTAAGTTTGGTGTCGCGAGGCTACTTGAACGAAACGGAAAGTATGAAGAGGCCCGCAGAGGATATCTTGAAATCCTTACGCTGCAATCGCATGCTCCGTCGCTTCATCGCCTCGGTGTGACCGCGATTCGGCAGAACCGACTCGACGCGGGATTGGATCATTTGTCTAAAGCGATCGCTGCTGGCCACCCCTCGGCAGAGCTATTGGGCGATTTCGGATATGGCCTGATGTTGAAAGGCGATTTGCCGGCGGCCGAATCAACGCTTCGAGATGCCGTGGCTCTGAACCCATCTCAAGAACGAAATGTAAACAATTTGGCGATCACGGTTGGAAAGCAAGGTCGTCTACGCGAATCGCTTCAGTTGTTCCGACAAGTCAACAATGAACCCGAAGCCTTGGCCAATCTGGCATTCCTTCAGGCTCAAGCAGAAGATCTCGACAAAGCCAAAGCTAACTACAGTCGAGCCTTGGAACTTGATCCAGAGCTTAAAATTGCCGCGATCGGGTTGATGGAAGTCCACAATCACATGGAGTTCTACGAAGACACCTCCCAGCGTGGCGCGCAGTTCTCCGAGGCTCAACTACCAACTCACCAGCCGGCAAATCACGATGTTGATCGTAGCCCTCAAATAGCACCGCCAGCGCAACATCCGCCTACGCGTCAAAGAATCGCCAGCAGTCCACCCCCTCCTCCTGCTCGCGTAGCTGTCCCGCAGCAGCAACCAACCAATCGCGTCTTGGCTGCGATCAAGCGACCTCTCCAGTTACCAGGTCGGGATCCCGAAATCAACAAGACGTCTAGACGAAACACCGCTTCTCAAACCGCTGGGAAACTTGGCCTCGGAGCGTTGCAGCCTCCGTCGTTTGATAGCCATTCTTCCAGTGGTATCGTCCAAGCGTCTTTCGAAGAAGCCATCAGCCAGCCACCACCGGCGAACTAGGTTTCGTTTTTA
>CAYSQZ010000332.1:0-4490 GCA_964433035.1 uncultured Pirellulaceae bacterium
ATCCAAACGAATATCAATGCGGCCGCTTCCGCCTTCGACATTTACATGGGTTCCCCTTCTTTCGTAGTGGACGGGGGACTGTCATAGGGCTTCATCTTCCAAACGCCTAGCTCGACCTGGGACAAACTCTAAATTTCATTCTCCAAATCCCAACCGTCCGGCAGAATGGCATTCTTGACGATGATCGGAATCCCGTCCCGAATCACACAAGTCTTGTTCTCCAAATCGGTTTGTTCCCGATTGGAACTGTTGATCACCTTGACGTTCTTGCCAACGCAAACGTTCTTGTCGACGATCGCCCCGTCGATCACAGTCCCTGCGCCGATTTCCCTGGTTGCCTCTTTGCGGACACCTTCATCGTCATAGAAATCCGATCCCATGATGATCGAGTTTTTGATGGTCACATTGGGCCCAACAACCGTTCTCAGGCCGATGATACTGTTTTCGATTACCGCGCCCTCTCCAATGTAACAACCATTGGCGACCAGACTTTCCTTCACATCTGCACCGGCCATCCGCGTTGGCGGAAGAAACCTGGGACGAGTGTAAATTGGAGCGTGTTCTGTAAACAAATCAAAATCAGGATCTTCGCCACAGAGACCTAGATTGGATTCGTAAAACGAACGAATCGTCCCGATGTCTTCCCAGTAACCATCGTACAAGTGCATTTGAACATGATGCGAGTCGATCGTTTTAGGAAAGACTTCTTTGCCGAAATCGGCATACTCGGTGCTGTTCAATACATCGTAGAGCAGTTCGCGATTGAAGACATAAATTCCCATGCTGGCAATACAATCTCTACCAGGCGCATCGATGCCACGAGCCTTGATCCACTCGGGATCCGTCGCGGCGGCCTCGATCGCTTCATCGGTTTGAGGCTTTTCAACAAACCCTTTAACTCTCCCCGAATCGTCTACCTGAACAACGCCAAATCCCTTGGCATCTTTGCGGGAAACAGGCATGCAGGAAATTGTGACATCGGCACCGGACTCAATATGCGTATCGATCAAGTCACGATACTCCATTCGATACAACTGATCGCCGGATAAAATCACGACATAATCGATCCCGTGTCGGTTGAAGTAAACAAGATTCTTGCGAACAGCGTCAGCGGTTCCTTGATACCAGTCACTACCGGCTCCCAGCGTTTCCTGAGCCGCGAGAAGCTCGACGAAACCATTGCTAAAATTGTCAAACGAATAAGTCAGACGAATATGGCGGTGCAGGCTGACGGACATGAACTGTGTCAACACGTAAACACGGCTAATTCCACTGTTGATACAATTCGAAATCGGAATATCGATCAGACGATACATTCCTCCCAGCGGAACAGCAGGTTTACTTCGAATCGAGGTCAACGGGGCAAGCCGTGTTCCGCGTCCACCACCGAGCACCAAAGCAACTACGTTTCGCATATCTTGTTCCTATCGGCGCCAAGCCAAAACTTGAATTTCGATTCCCAACCTGTTCGTTGAAAAATGAGTCCGGCCTGAAGCGCAATTCGTTCCTGCAAAACGTCTATAAGCCAGTTTTCTCGCAGAAATCCGGCGACATAGACGCTCAATGTAAATCCGTCGCCTCAGTTTACAACTTCACCGTTGAAACTTGTAGTAGGAAGAGAGTCAAGTTAAAGCCCTGGTCAGCGATTTACCCAATCGTATTCCGCGTTAACCGAAATATCGTTAATGAATATCTCCGCATTAATGGAAGCAAAACAAGTCGCCTCAATGAGATTCGCTTAACGGTTCACCCAACAAAGACTCATTCAACGACTTCAACTGAAACATTGGTTTTGACTTTGTCCTTGCCCAGCAGTGCCGGCCAATAACTGATAATCGCCGACGCCTTGGGACGACCGCCCGCGTAACCGGTAACTCCCGGCGGCCCACTGGTAACCACCGGAACAATCTCTTTACCCAAGCGGTTGAGCTTTGCTTCATCATCTGATCGAGCCCCCAGCCGTAAGACAACCTCGGCGGGTTGTTCCGGTGCCGGTACAATTCCAGCGTGGCAGACATTGGTCCCGACAATCTCAACGAACTTTTCCTCGTCCGTAAAGGTAACCCCGTCCATCGCGACTCGCTCGAATATGATGTCAGCACAAAGCTGAGCTTTTTCCACTGCATCAGGACCAGCCACCGTCAACTGGCCGATAAGTTTGTAACCCTCATGATACGAAAGCGAAACTTTGTAAGTCGGCGTGGCCGGCTTGCCTTTGATCCCTGAGACATGCACACGATCGGGTCCAGCTTCTTTGACCTTGATCGTCGTGAAATCGGCAATGCAATCGGGCGAAAGATAATTTTCAGGGTCGCCCATCTCGTAAACCAACTGAGACGAAACGGTTTCGACCGAGACTCTACCGCCGGTGCCTGAGTGCTTGGTTACATGAAAGGTACCGTCGGCCACGACTTCGACGACGGGGTAACCGATTCTTGCCATATCGGGCACTTCTTTCCAATGCACGAAATTTCCGCCGGTACATTGGGCACCACACTCCAAAATATGTCCGGCGATCGTCCCGGCTGACAACAAGTCGACATCGTCCACCGACCAGTCAAACTCATAGATCAGCGGTGCCAGCACGATTGACGGGTCGGCAGCCCGGCCGGTGATCACAATGTCAGCTCCCATCTGCAAAGCTTCAACGATCGCGTCGGCCCCAATGTAGACGTTTGCCGTTTTAACTTGGCCAAGGAACGGCTTGAGAGGCCGCCCATCATCCATATTGATAAACTCCTCGCCAGAAGCAATCAACGATTCAAGGTTGTCAAAGATATCGTCACCCTCAACGACTCCAATTTTCATCCCCGAAAGCCCAAGTTCACGGATCACCTGAGCCACGGCTTCGCGGCAAGCGTTTGGGTTAACACCGCCGGCGTTGGCGATAATCTTGATGCCTTTCTCGTGACACGTCGGCAAAATGCGACGGCACATTTCGACGAAGTCAGTCGCATAGCCTTTACTCGGATCGCGCGACCTGAGCTTTTGCATAATACTCATCGTGACTTCGGCAAGATAATCAAGCGTCAAGTAATCCAGCGGCCCTTCTTCGACCAGCCGAATCGGGCCCAACATACTGTCGCCCCAGAATCCTTGTCCGTTGGCGATTAGAATCTTGTCTTTGTTGGTCTTGTGCTTAGCCATCGTGGTCAATCCAATTGGTATACGGAACGTCAGGCCAGATTCTAACGAAACATCGACGTTGTCGCACCCGACGAAGTCCATAGAATATGCCGTTAGCGGTTTGCCAAAATCGGAAGCCGCGGTAATTGCCATTGAGTGAAATGATGCAAAAATTTGTAACAACAACTTTCAAGTCCGGTGTCGGCAGAATTACTCTGAATCGCCCCGACAAGCGAAACGCGCTCACCCGCGACTTTATTGGACAGCTTAACGAAGCCGTTGAAGAGTTTTCCAATCAGGATTCAGCTCGAGCCGTGGTAATCGAAGCCGCCGGGTCCGTTTTTTGTGCTGGAATGGACTTGGGAGAGATGCAACTGCGAGCCGCATCGCCTGACGGAAAACAGGAATGGCAAAAGGACTCTGAAACCTACGCCGAACTTCTGGCCGGAATTTACCATCTGCCCATGCCGACGATTGCGGTACTTCAGGGCCCTGTTCTCGCAGGCGGTGTTGGGATGGTGCTGGCTTGCGATTTTGTGGTCGCCAGCAAAGATGCCTTTGTAATGCTCCCTGAGCCAGCCCGCGGCATCACGGCTGGGATGGTAACGCCATTTTTGGTTCAGCGTATTGGTGTTGGACCATCGTCTCATCTTTTACTCAGCGGCGAAAGAATGTTCGCCCAACGCGCCGCAGAACTAGGTTTGATCTATGCTGTCGTCAATCCAGACGAACTCCATTCTCGTGTTGATCAATTGCTGGGTGCAATCATGACTGGGTCGCCTGCGGCATTGCAAATCTCCAAACGCCATGTACAAAAATGCGGCATGACCAACCTCGACGAACTATTGAAAATGTCGGTTAGAGTTTCGGCCGAAGCCCGTGAAACCGACGACGCACGAGAAGGCCTTGCGGCTTTCCTTGAAAAGCGAAAACCGAATTGGCAACAATCTTCTTAATCTTCAACTGAATGCTGACATGAAACAAATTGACCTATCAGGAAAAACCGCGATCATTACCGGAGCGAGCCAGGGAATCGGGCTGGCAACGGCAAAGTCGCTACACGCTGCCGGGGCCAACGTGGTCATCAACTATTTTGAGGACAGCGAGGGCCACAACCGCGAACTCGCCGCCGCTGTAGTTGCGGAGCTTGGCTCCCGAGCAATCGAATTGGCCGCCGACGTGCGTGATTCGGATCAGCTGGCGGAAATGAACCAACAGGCGGTCGCAAAGTTCGGGGGGCTGGATATTCTGGTCAACAACGCGGGAATTCTCCGCGACCGTAGCTTTAAAAAAATGAGCCAAACCGAATGGTCAGACGTAATCGATACGAATTTGACGGGCGTTTTCAATTCCTGCAAAGCTTC
>CAYSQZ010000333.1:0-4487 GCA_964433035.1 uncultured Pirellulaceae bacterium
GCCAATCGCTGCCTGACTTCTCAAGAGTTCCAAGAGCTCTGGCTGGAAATCATTCTTATTTAACTAACGCGCGTTGTTTCGGTTCCCGCGATCAAATCGATTACTGCCGTTTCGGTTACTCCTGTTACGGTTAGCACGCTGTTGGGCTTGGACTTGGGCTTGTATGGCATTCTCGAGATCTGCAGCAGTGTTTGAGCCGTTGGCCCGGTTATTGGATCTGGAGGCTTGCGCGCCACCCCCGCCACTTGAATCAGCCGCTTCGTCACCAACGATAATAATCTTTGGACCTAAGGCCTCTTGCAACATCTTAATGATCATTGCTTGATTATTGACATTTGTAATGATCTTGTAGTCCAGCGGTTTTTCGGGCGTGTCGAGTTTACTGACCATCCCCACGATTTCCTTGTAGATAAACTCGGGCCCCGAAACAAGCAGCTGCCTCGTCGCCGGATCGACATTGAGTCGAACTTGCGGTTTCTTTTCAATCATGACCGCACCGCCGCCGCCCTTACCCCTACCTTTGCCACCGGCTAACTGCTGAACCATCCTGGCTATTTCATCGTTCCCACCGCCGCCGCCACCTTGGGCAGCCACTTCACCTGACTCAACAAGATCACCAAGCTGGTACTCGATTTTCTCCTTGATCTCGACCGGATCACGATGAAGGATGTCGATGGTCCGAAACTCACCGAGCAATTTCGGGTCATGAGGTGCTTCAGGTTGATCAAAATGGTCAATCAGATCGGTGATTTGAACTAAATCACTCTCAGACGCACCAGTTACCCAAAGTGAATTGAACTTCATGTCGACGCCAAATCGGACGTCTCCTTCGAGAAATCCGCCTTCGCTTCCGCCGGAATCTCCGCCGCCAATAAAACTATCAAGCAGATCTTCTCCTCCGCCCAACATGTTGCTCATCATGCCTTCGACCAAACCACCGCCGCCGCCGTCACCACCGCCACCGCCGCCGCCAGCGAGATTGAAAAACTCATTGAGTTTGTTCATCATCTCATCTGCAGCACGATACTCCAGATAATAGAACGTTGGCCTTTGAAGTTCTGACGTGCTCCCGATTCGATTCTCGATTTCGTAAACCAAGTCGTCCAACGCATCGAGATCTTCAGAATCTAAAATCAGCGAGCCGTTGGAAAATCGAGCAAAAACAGGTGCGCCGGGGACTGATCGAACTTGAGGCGGAGGTTGATAACCCTGGCTTTCCGATTGTTCCTGGGTTTCCTGAATCGTGATCAAGCTACTTGCCAAAGCAGGATTCAAACCCGCCGTGTGCGCAATCAACGCCAGGAACTCGCTAAATTTTGTACTCGTTGTGTCGGCTACCGTATCAGGGCTGCAAGTGTTGATCAGGCTCGTCTCCCGTGGCCCCGGAACACGGGTACGGCTTTGGCTTGGTTTTTCATCAGGAGCGCCAACTCCTCGGAGAAAATCGTCTACCGAGCCACCTCTCTGCTGTTTCTTGATGCTTTCCTGAACGTTCATGCGATCTTTAGGCATGATCATATTGAACGGATTTTTTCTTCCAGTTGACATTAAGAGATCGGGAAGCAGAGGAGCCAGCTCCTCCATTTCTCGTTCGTTCATCGAGATGATTCTCCTTTGCGAGCGAGTTCCGTCGTTAGCAACGGCCGAGTCTGCATCCAGTTGGGCCACCATCGTTTTGACGAGTTCAACTTCTTGCGGAGTCCCGCGAACGATAATTTGTTTTGTGTAAGAATTAGCCAAAAGAACCGGGCCCGAAGAGTCAGCAGCAGATTGCCGAAACAGATTTTGAAGCACGACAATAATCTCGGCGGGATCTCCTTTGAGCAATTTAATTAGAGCAAACCCTTCGCTACCGTCTCCTGAAATAGCCGCCAGCGTGTCTAAAACAAGCTGATGGTCATCCTTGCGGCCCAGAACAGTAATCGCACCTGTATTCTCATCCTGCTGCATCCGGACTTCGTCACTTCGGGGTTCCAGCATCGTCTGCAACGTATCGAACGCCAAAACACGATCAACCAAAACCGGGTACATTTTCAAGTAAGGCTTGTCGAGCACAACATCGGAAACGACCTCCTCCAGATCGGAATCGATGGTTTTGGCCACCTTATCGAATTCGGCCAGCCATTTCGCATTTCCGCGAATGAACAACCGCTCAGCAAAGGGCTGAACTGGAGGAATTAACAGCTTTTCGTCCTTACGCTTGTTACTACCGGGTTCCATGCCCAATAAAGGGCGAGCAAGCTCCATAAAAGCCTCCGCGTCGAGATTCTGAAGATGGTAGACCTTCAATTTCATTTCATCGCCGAACTCTTTTTGCAGCGACGCCTGGATCAGGTCTCGAATCTTCCGAAGTTGTCCACCGGTCTCGCGAACATGAATCTGGTTGGCAGTTGGGAAAACGATAAAAAATTCTTTGTTGTCACGACTGACAAGCTGTTCAATCTGCCCACCAATTGTCTCGGCATCAAGCTCACCCACATCAAAGATGCAGCTTATGGTTTCATACTTTCCACGCTTGTCGAGGTCTTCGACTTTTACGGTTTCAATCAGGTCGTTGGGAAAGTTCTCTCGGTCTCGCAAGCTCGAAAGAATCAACATGTTACGATTTCGAATCAGCGTATAACCCTCTGGCTGTCGAATCCTAAGCGCGTGGTTAAGCTGATCCAGCGCTTCGAGAACGGTGTATTTCGAATCATCTATGAGCGTAAACACACCCTCAGGATAATCAGCTACAGGTTGCAACGAAAAATTTGCTTGCTCAGCAATCCAGTGAATAACTTCCGACCACTCTTCCTCATTGAATGAAAAGCGAACCGTCTTCCCGTTTGAGTGGGGCTCGGGGCCCCCCGGCGGCGGGGTATTTAGCAGGCGGGGGGGCGCTGCGGCAGGCTTTTGCTCTTGATCGTCTTGGGCGCGCGATGGTCGATTAGCCAGTTTTGCGGCACGAATCTGCTCCGGGGTCTCATTAAACGGATCTTGAAATCCGAAAACGTGAGAAGCCGTAAAAATTGCGACTGCAAAACTAGTCAAAGCTAATGAACAAGAAGTTCTCATGATCCAAAATCTGCTATTCTAAAATAGGACCCGAAGATCCGCTTAAGGGTGACTATCGTTTTGATCTGAAGGCTACTCGCTCGAACGTCTTCCAGACCGATAAATTTGGAAACGAAGCCGGTACTCGAAATAGCTGAAGACAGCTAAAATACAAAACTGACTGGTTTCGATCAGGGGGTGTACTGACTAGTATTGCTTGGCATTTACGGCAACAGCTACTCAAACGCAATTTAAGCTCAATTCGTTCGGACTCTGTAATGCTGGGTCATTCGGATTTTTCCATCTGAAACGAACAGCCGGGTAAAAAGAGGCCATTTTGCCAGATTCAGGCTTCAGACTGTCTGAGCCTTAGTCGCAGTCGGGCGTCAGATTTTACGCTGACATACCAATTAAACTCCAAAACCAACCCAATGTTTCGAGAATCTACCGCTGGCGATGAAAATTCTATGTCTTGAGACAACTTGCGATGAAACAGCGGCTGCGGTGATTACCGGGGATTTGGAAGTCCTCGCCAGCGTGGTGGCGTCGCAATTCGACTTACACAAAGCATTTAACGGTGTTGTCCCGGAAATCGCTGCCCGGGCTCATGTCGAACGAATCTTCCCTGTGATCGATGAGACACTTAAACAAGCTCAACTGAGCTTGCAGGACCTTGACGCAATCGCGGTCGCCAATACCCCTGGGCTTTCGGGTTCGTTGATCGTAGGAGTCGTGGCTGCCAAGACCCTTTGCTTGGTAAACCAGCTTCCACTGTTGGCAATCAACCACCTCCACGCGCACGTTTTTGCTTGCCAACTGGATTCCAAGGAATCTGTGTTTCCTTGCGTCGGGATGGTTGTCAGCGGCGGACACACGCACTTGTATCGGTACCAGAACGCACTCGATGCGACTTATCTTGGTGGTACGATTGATGATGCGGCTGGTGAGGCATTTGACAAAGTCGCCAGCATGTTAGGTCTGGGCTACCCGGGCGGGCCCGCGATTTCCAAAGTCGCTTTGGCGGGTGATCCTGAGAGCCACGCGTTTCCACGCAGCTTCATTCATGAGAGTCGTTTGGATTTTAGTTTTAGCGGTCTCAAGACCGCAGTCCGCTATGCAATCGGTGGCCCAGGAAACCATGACGTTCATTCGATCAAATTATCCGAGCAGGAGATTGCCGATTTGGCCGCTAGTTTCCAACAAGCGGTGGTTGATTGCCTGGTTTCCAAAGCAGTAAAAGCAGTCGAGCAAACCAGCAACCGATCTGGGCAGAAGAGGCTTTGCGTTGGTGGCGGGGTAGCAGCCAATCGGGTGTTCCGAGATCAGCTTGCCCAACAATGCGAACAGCGCGGCATCCAACTGCACTTCGCGCCTTTAAAATATTGTACCGACAACGCAGTGATGGGAGCGATCGCGGTCGAGCGATTCAAAGCCGGTTTGTTTGAAGACCTGAG
>CAYSQZ010000334.1:0-4465 GCA_964433035.1 uncultured Pirellulaceae bacterium
AAGCGTCAGCGAGGGCAAAGTCAGGTGCCGCTTCGCCCTCGCTGACGCGTCGGGTTTCCAATTGCGGTTTCCTGGCGGCAAACTATCAAGCCCGACAATTACTTTCGCACCCGTTGTGGTAAAACCCGTGGATGGCTTCGCGAGAAAGAACACTGCCGCAAGGCGCAAACTTCGCGACTGCCATTTACTTGCTGTTGATGTTCATGTTCTTCACACTCTGGATCTGTGTCCGTTGATCGCTGATTCGATAACTGATTTTTTCGGCAATCAAGTGTGTTGGGTTTTTGTCATTGGGCGTTTGTTTGAACCACAGATTAGCATCGGTTCGCGGGGTTCCTTCGACCACCAGTACATCCGAAGCTTGCGAATAGCTGACTCGATTGGCAGTCGCCTCGAATTCATCACTGTACAAGTGGGTGTTGCCGGTGGCGAGCATTTCGTTGAATGACTTGTTGTCACTCCGGGAAGCCCATTGGGCCAGCTGCAGTTGATCACAACGGAGGTTTACGCTTCCAGGCGGAGCCTTTTTCTTGCGGTTGTCCGGATCGAATGTTTGTTTCCAGGATCCGATTGGAGCGTAGATCGTTCTTACATTGCCAACGACTGTCATCTCTTTCTGATCTGGATTAATGTTCATTTCGCCATCGAAGTTGACTTGAATAAACGAAAGGCTTTGCTTCTTCTTGTCGGTTGTCCTGCTGTCTCTTGAACCAAGATTGGCAAGCGGGTTGGTCCCGTCCAAACGCCCTGAGCCAAGTCGATGGGTTGCGATGGTACCTGGCCCTTTTGCGAATATTCCACCGGCTTGAACATTGAATGTAACATTGGGAACGATGATGTTTTGCTTTTGAGTCAGGGTACCTGAACCATCAAAAGTTCGGTTCTCCACGACCACGTAAGGAGTCTTTTTGTCGGCGGTCTTAGACGCAGAATTGTGGGCGGCAAGCTGAAATGCTCGCTTGGATTTTGGGATCTGGCTGACAAAAATCAACTCGCGAATTTTCGCATCAGCAGCCGCTGGATCGTCTGGTTTTGCATCACTGGTAAGATCCGAGAAATTGATCGGCTCCTCCAGTTCGACGCTTAGCCCCTCACTGGAGGATTTTATTTGGTGCCGACCACCATTAGCTCCATTTTCGGTTGGCTTTCCAATTTGCGATGCAGCCATGACCACGTTTCGTTCAAAATAGATCTTCCGCCCGTCGAAGATCATCCCGCCCTTCCAGGTAACATCGAGGTATTGAGGGACGGCATTCTTCACTGCCGTTGTCAGCGGTTTTTCAGATTGCTTTTGCGTGGCGTCTCGAACTGAGTCCGGATTGATTTTCATCGACCCGCTCCCTTCGACCCACAGCTTGTTGGCTTTTTGATCGAGATTGATGTCTGATCCGAAAAGCTCAAATCCTTTGGCAGAAATCGAAGCCGATTTTTTCTGATTTGAAGACGTCTGGTTGGGGTACTCTGGCTGATTGGCAAGCGGTTTGGAGGAAACGACAGCTCGGTACGTCTTGTCGCCTTGCGGGGTCAAGCGTAGCTGATCGCCTTTAATCACAAGCGGCTGTTCTTCGCGGTTGGCTGATTGTGTGGATGTGGGCGAGGGTAATGATCTCTGTAAAACCCGAACATCTCCGACTACCGTCAGGTCGACGATTTGGGTCTGCTTTTTCGAATTGACTTGTGACTCTTGCAGCCTGACTTGAACATCGCGGCCTCGAAACTCGATCGTCTTGGTCTCGCCGGCGTCACTATCGTTGACGGTTTCTATATTTGGATCGGCTCTGTTGAGCACCGATGGTTCAGATTCGTCAAACGTAGCCAGTTCAACAAAATCAGAGTGGGGAAAAGGTTTCGCTGGCGGGATGGTCGTTGGAGTTGCTGTGGCTCTCGAACTCGGTGCTCTCCAGGGAACAGAGAAGTCGGCACGGGAATTTTGGTAGCCATCGGCGCCATCTTGAGTCTGCAGGCGGCCACGATAGCCGACACGATGTTGGGGACGAAGAATTTGGGCCTGTGTCCGCACGGCTCCGGCAGTTCTTCGAGGCCAGGTGGCAGTCATCTTTTGAGAAAACCCTGAAAGCTTCGGAGAGATGATTGAGACATTACCTTGAGCGACTATCTGAAACGGCTGATAGTCCCATTTTTGGGCTTTGTCCGCATCTGGGGCTGGGCTCGCGCTGGGCACTTGCCATACGAGCACCTCCATTTGATCCGCATTGGTTTGCGTTTCGTCTGCGATCCGAACGCTGGTGTCTCCCTGAAGCAGAATGCGTTTAAGCCCGTTTCGCTGAGGGTCGTTGCGAGTGGTGAGGCTTTTCGACCACGACACAAAGAACTCATCTCGATCCTCAGTTTTAAGTTGGAGCATTCGACCAGAACCCATTGCATTGACTTCGCCCAGCGACTTGTCCTCTGGAACGACGTAGCGAATCTCCTGGGAAACCATCTGGAACTCGTCGCTTACGATCGACACCACCTGATCCGTCTGGGGACTACAACGGGCGGCAATTTCGCTTGTGTCGACGTCGTAGCTGAGAAACTCGCCAGTGACTTTGGCGGCGCTTGAATGTGAAACGACAACCGCGGGACTACCTTGAGCGAGAAATGAAGTGAGTTCGAGGTCGCCCAGAGCCTTTTCCTGCAACGAGTTCGTTGCTGTGGTTTGCTCATTAAACAGCTGGTCAGTTTGCGGGGCGGGATCGAGGGTAGGTTCCTTTTCCTTAAACTTTAGCGTCAACTTGTCGCATTGAATTGAATCCTGAAAATTGTCCATTTGCTGGGCAACGACTTCTTGCTCGAACGAAGCGACGTTTTTGTCAAAGTCAAATACAAACGGGCCACTGCATGAGACTTCGATCGGGCTCTTTTGGTTGGAAAATAGCTTGGGTTTGTTCGGCGAGCCATTGCCCAACACCATCGAGTTGCTGCCAACGGGCTCGATTCGTAGCTTGTGAAGAAACGCAAGCTCAAGTCGCTTGACGCCACTGATGTTTGAAAAGTCGGCACCCAAAGGGCTTTCTTCATGCGCCAGATCAATCAGCAAGTTTCGCCCTGATGCTTTGTTGGGTCCAAATACGAACTGCACATTGTCGAGGGTGTAAATTCGCTGTTTGTCGACTTGCACGTTGCTGGTCATGATGTGCAGCGCATCGTTGGCGGTGGGATCAGTAGGTGGCCGGTAAATATCAACGTTGCCGGTCAATCTAGCGGTGTTGAGTTTGGCGCTTCCATCACCGGAAAAAACTTCGGCGATTGGTTTGTCAAACTTCAAGTTCGCGCCGTCGATGCATCGCAGCACCGTTGGGGGCGAGCTGGGCGAATCAAGATTGGGTTCAAGAGCTTTTGATGGATCTTCCAATCCGGAGAAAAGCGTGAAGGGCATGACTTGTAGCGAGCCATCGGGCTGTTCTTCAAAGTCTTTGAAGAGGATTGTTCCAGACTCAGTCAGCAGTGTTTTGCAATCACTTAGTTCCCATGAATCGATGGGAAGAAAAGGAACCAAGTGAGACTTTTCTTCACGTGGAGAAGGAAGCTCTGCCAACGGTGTGTACTTGGGACGCTGGATGAGATTGGGTGGTCCTTCAATGATCGGAACAGCGTGCCTAATGTAAAGCGAATAACAGCCGATCACCGCAGCCAATGCCATCAAGTATTGAGCCAACGCGTTGATCGGCGGCTTTACTTTCATTGATGGGTTAGCTGAACTCGACAATTTTGGATTTCCTTTTCTTGACTGGCGACCAATCCTTGGTCGTTTTGAATTGGTCTGTTAGTTCATGGACGCGTTCGGATGCCGCCTTGTTGGGTTCACACGGATCAATTGTTTACGGACTGCGATAAGCCTGCATCAGCTCGTCCCAGCGTTCTTGCTTCTTTAAAATAGTTTCAATCAACTCGCGAATCGCCCCTTTGCCACCTGGTAGTTTGGTTGTGACATGAGCAACTGATTTGACTTCTTCAGCCCCGTCAGCAACCGTTGCGGCCAGTCCGACGGCTGAGAGTAAATGCATATCCGAAAGGTCGTCACCGACATAGCAGACCTGCTCAGGCTCAAGCCCAAACTCTTCGATCAACTGAAGTCCAACCGGTAGCTTGCTGTCCGAACCTTGCCGAATCGTCTCGATTCCAAGCTCGGTCATGCGAAGCTTTACCACGTGCGATGATCGAGCCGTTATGATCCCGAACTGATGTCCCGCTCGTTGCCAGAGCTTGATTCCCAGTCCATCGCGAACGTTGAATGTTTTGGATTCAATTCCGTTGTTGTCGTAGGTGATAGCTCCGTCAGTTAATACTCCATCAACGTCTGAGAGAATCAGTTGGATCTGCTGTATCCGCTGATCAAGTTTCATTTACGTAAGCCGTGTCTTGGGGTTCGTCATTGGAATCAGGATTCTAGTTGCAGGCAGTTTTTGGGGCAATGTTGAGCCGAATATGCAGACGCTAGCGTTTGTTGGGACTCGGATTATTC
>CAYSQZ010000335.1:0-4434 GCA_964433035.1 uncultured Pirellulaceae bacterium
CGCCAAAACGGTGCGACAACGCATCGTCTGATTATCTTGCCAACCAAAATGGCGATGAGATTCGAATTGAGCAACGCTGCGTCAATCTCCGGTGCTCAAGTCATCATCAATGGTCGTCCGTTTGCCGGGTCAGGCGCAGGGCACTACAACCCGTTTACCGCTCGCACGAGTCCGGCGCTGACAGATGCTGCCCTTGAGCCCAATCAATTAGGGCGATCGCTCGATGAGTTGATTGGCAACAATGGTACCGTCGATAGTTACTTTTCAGTAGACACTTCACTTGGAGTTGCCGAACCCAATTCGGCGGGCCCCAATGAATCTTACGATACGTTTGACTATCAAAATATGTTTCTGGCCGGGCTCAGGTCCGATGGAACCGTGGTCGCGCCCAGCTTTCATCGAGAAGGTTTGCTTGTCAGACCCCGAGGTGATTTTCGCGCGTTCGCCGGCGGTGGGCCGGCCGGCGATGGTGTTTGCGTGGATAACAATAACGACGGAACGCCTGAAGGAATCTGGATCGATACAGGGCTTGCAATTCAAACTCGATCCGATGGTATTTGCGTTAAACCGTTGGTCTCCTATACGGTGATCGACATGGGCGGCAAGTTCAATGTCAACGCACATGGAAGTCTGTTGCGAGATGTTCCCGGCGGGGCGAACTTCTTCCCTCTACCTTTGCTGGGGGGAGAAACCGGTTCTCGTGGTCAAGGGTTGGGACCACCTGAGATCAATCTTTCGGCGCTGATTTCACAAGTGCCTTCAATCATGGAGGGAAATGGGAATTTACCCGGTCGCTACGGCGCCGATGGTCAGCCGGGCGAAGCCGGCGTCAGGGACGCGTGGTCGGGATACAAGTTGTTCGGATATCCCAACGCCCCATTTGGGCAAGCGGTCCCCGGTGTTGTCAGTGGATTGTTCGGTTCGACGATGGACATTCATGGGCGGTTTAGTTTTGGGTATCCGGCGATTTTTGACATTGGTGACCAAACGTTTCCCATTGGGATGCCGATGGCCAACGTCGGGATTTCGACGCTTGCAAATGAGATAGTCGATTCGCCCTACGAAATGAATTTTACCAGTTCGGTGCTAGGAGGACCCGGAGACGGCGGGTTTGATGAACCTTTTATGCCGGCTGAACTTGAAGCTGTCCTGCGGCGTGGTGATCCCGATTCAAACATGCTGCCTCGACGGTTGTTGGAGTTGGGTAATTTTCAGTCTGGCGTGGCCGCCAATTCAATTACCACCGATAGCTTCGAAGTTCCGACGATGTATGACAGTTTGCCAGAGATGCTTTACGAGATCCTGAATTTCGGGACTGGAAACCAGGGGATTCCCGAATCAGCTCCCGACCGGGACATCAAGATCGCTCAAGAGCTGAATAAATTGCTTCCGCCGGAGATTTTTCGCGGACTGCCGATGAATGTCAATCGGGAGTTTGGCGACGGCGTGGATAACAATGGCAACAATATTACTGACGAAATTGATGAAGTCGATCAGATTGCCCATCCCGCTGGAGGGATGGTTAATTTCGATCACGATAACGATGGGGTCGTTGCGGGTGACGCTGATTCTCGGTTTGCCCGTGCAAATTTTGCGAGACATCTTTTTGTCGTCACGCTGTTGGGTACCGAGCGGATCGACCGCGATGGTGATGGGATGGTCACGGCGGCGGATTGGTATGACTTCAATGACGACGGAACAACCAACCAAGACGATTTCATCGACTATCGTCGTGTGATTGCGCAGTGGGCGATCAACGTGGTCGACTTTCGTGATCCCGATTCGATCATGACTGGATTCGAGGTCGATCTCAATCCGTTCAATGGCTGGGATGTTGATGGCAACCCTGACACTGTCGAAACGCTCGAGGAGGGTACGCCACAGCGAGATATGCGTGAAGTTTTTTGGGGGGCCGAGCGACCTGAGCTTCTGATCACCGAAACATTGGCGACGCATGATCGTCGCACGCAGGATCTGACCACCGAAGCCGTTGCTCAGGGAGAGGATGCTGGCCAAACCACCGATGGCACCGACGCAGATTTTGACAGCTTGCTTGTGCCCAAGGTTTCCGCTTTTTTTGAGCTTTATAATCCCTGGGTGGTGACCGATGCGAGCCAGATTCGCCCGGCTGAGCTATATGACCCCAACCTCGATGGAGTCGATTTGCAGAAGATGTCACTGGATGGTTCGAGTCCGGTTTGGCGGATGATAGTAACTGACAATGAGCAGAATGACTTGGACCCCGATAACAGTGCTAACAATTCTGGTGGGGAGTCAGTTACCGTTGTGCGGCGCATTTATTTTAATCGTCCGACGCTTGATTCGGGGCCGGAGGTTTACTTTCCCGAAGCAGACGTCGTTTCGGGTTTTGTAGGGCCAGGGCGATTTGCCATCATCGGCACGCAGGGTCGTCAGGTTGGTGATCGGTACGATACGTATTTTGGCCGTCGGGCGACGCCTGGAGCGCTGACTGATGACGAGCTGCAAAATGAGACCCGCAGGATCAGCCTCAATTGGAAGAGTGGTGAACTCCAACTGCTTCGCTGGAATGGTGAAGGTGCGGAAGAAGTAACACGACCAGACCCTGCTAATAACGCTCCGCTCAATCAACAACAGATCGCCAAGTGGGCTATCTTGCCGATTGGGCTTAATGACGGAGTTCCCAACAATGAGATTGATCCCGGAGATATACCTCGTGAACTGGGGGTAAGCGATCCAGTCGATGGTTATGTAAATCTGACTGGCGAGGGTGGAGTGAACGTCGATACTGCTGAGATCGAAGACGGTTTGAAGTTTATCGATCCATCGACTGAGAGCGATTTTGCGTTCGATCAACCGATTGATCAACGGATCGATGAAGAGCATTACAACCGATACCTGGGCCACGATGGTTTGCGGCCAGGTTATCGAACGGTCCATTTGCAACGTTTGGCCAATCCGCTGGATGCGTTCGACCCGCGTACCAATCCCTATCGAACCATCGATTCAAGTTCACTTGATTTGTTTGTATTCAACGGTGCTGACCCATCCGATGATCCCAATAATGTAGCTCCAGAGGGTGAAGACCAGGTCATGCGTTTTGGGACTTATGAGCGGCGTGGCGATTTTGATTCGGACCATGGTCAAAAGACTGGCCGACAGCGGTTGCTTTTCAAAAATGATACGCTGGGCCGGGTTGAGGCACGAGACGAAGATGATTCAGACGATAATGGAACGGCTGATGTTGAGGAGCTCGATTTCACAGGATTTGATAATCATATTTTAAGTCGAAATCTGGCTGAGTCGTTTTCCAGTTTGAACGAAGCTTATCGGTTGTCGGAGTCAGATCCTGATAGTCCAGTGCCGTTTTGTTGGCTGAGTTGGAACAATCGTCCCTACGCCAGTCATTTGGAGCTGGTCAACGTTCCACACACTTCGAGTTATCAAATGACGCGGATGTTTGATATTGCGTCAGGGCCCGAACGCGACGTTTACGAACCACCGCTGGAAACGCAGCCAATTACTGGAGCCAGAAACTACAGTGCTCACTTTCCGCATCTCTTGAATTTTTATGCGGATCAAACCGAAGTCGGAGGAAATGCAGCGTCACTGCATCGGGTGTTGGATTATCTGGAAGTTCCGTCACGATTCGTGGGGACTGAGTCGTACGTCAATCCGACGACGTTTGCTAACTCGACTCACAGTGTTTCGTTTGGTTTGGCAGCTCCGTTTGATACGATTTCAAGCTACCGGTATCCGGGCAAGATTAACTTGAATACGGTTTTGGATTCTACCGTCTGGAACGGGTTGATGGATTTCTATGCGTCAGTTTCGACCGAGCCAGTTTTGTTTCCCGATTGGGAGAGTTCGCGTAACGGCAGCGGAATGCTGGATTTCGCCAATCCGCTGCGACCAGCTAAAGCCAATAATTTGGTTCCTCCGGGGGCCGATGCGGTGGTTGATCCGGTTGAGTGCGGATTGTTCCGAAGAGGTTCTGGGGCAGATCCGCTTTTGGACTACGATCCTGAGGAGCGAGTTGTCTACGGTGATACCGATCGGGCGGCGTATTTTAGATACGACATGCGACAGCGGTTGGGGAATCTGGTGACAACCCGATCAAGCGTCTTCGCAGTTTGGATTTCCGTCGGATATTTCGAAGTCGAAGCCGACGGAAGTTTGAGAAGTGATCCGTCTGGCGGTGGTGTCGAGTGGGGACGAAGTTCAGGTGAGTCGGTTCGCAACCGCGGGTTCTTTCTCGTTGATCGCTCCATTCCGGTCGCGTTTGAGCCTGGCAAGAATCACAATGTTGATCGAGCGGTTTTGGTGAAGTCGCTGATCGATTAGAGCTTTGATTCATTATTCTAAGCGGCACTCTTGCTCGTTAAGGCGGGGAGGAGTTAGGTACAAGGCAGAGCACATCAACCCTCCCCGATCAAAGCCGATTTCATCGTCTTT
>CAYSQZ010000336.1:0-4432 GCA_964433035.1 uncultured Pirellulaceae bacterium
ATTTGAAACGCTCTGGAAATTCGGATTCCAACCGCTGTTGGTCTTCTTGTTTTCGTACGCTTCCGAAAACGTGATAGCCAAGGGAAACGAAATGCCGAACGGCGTCGTAGCCGATGCCTGACGATACTCCGGTGATTACGATTGATTTCACGTCACATTGTCCGTTTAACTTGTGCTGCAAAGTAATCCGCCCCCGCTGGCAACAGGCTCGTCAATTGATCCGACGCGAAGCAGTTTAAGATGTTTTTAGCAGTCGTAGATTTAACCAGCACCGTTACGTCAGTCAAATAATCCAAAGCGTCCGGTGCGTTCTGCTCACCTTTGTTCAGTACAACCCGCCCGGCGACTCGGCCCGCAAAAAAAACTTGTGAATCGTGTTGCCCCGCTAAACGCTCCAATGCGGAGAAATCAAATGTCTTTGCTGCTTGTTTTGATTCCTCAGGCAATCGCACTTGCAGTACCGCGTAGTGGTCGCTGGGGTCAATTACTGATTTACTATCGGGCAGCAATTGTGGTTCGCCTTGCCGGTGGTGCAGGACAAATGAAAACCGCTTAACAGCTGCGATGCGAAGTACGCTCATCAATTGAAACAGTTTGTCGGAAAGCAATTCTAGAAAGCGATGTCCCGACGGGTAGTTGACGATCAGTAAGTAATGACGTGCCAGATCCTCGTTCCCCGAGATCGCCTGTTGGCACTTACCCTTGAACAGGGCTTTGCCGCCGATCTTGAAGACGCGACTGGCCGCGAGCAAGTTGTACAAATGGTAAATGATCGCGACTCGCGTATCGAACCAATTGATGGCGAACAGCGGCGATTCGATTTCGTTTCGATCGCCATGGATCTCTGCCGTGATCGAACCTGTAATCTTGCGGCCAATATTATCGAGGTTATTCATTGCTGGTGGCCTCGATTCGCACTCTTTGAGCAGAGAACGCTGCGTTGCCGGTTAGGTTGTCGACGATTTTGTCGTCGGTTAAGTCATTGATGCTTACCCCTGCGTGTTCAGTGGCAACGGTGAGTTTTGTTTTGGGACGATGGTGTCCGTAGCCGTGCGGCAGGCTGACGACTCCGGGCATGATTTCGTCGGTGACTTCCAAAGGGGCGGTGACCGAGCCAACGCTGGACGAGATCGTGACTGGGGCGCCGTCTGCAAGTTTTAGTGTTTCGGCGTCGGTTGTATTCATCATCAACGTGCAGCGATCGGCACCTTTGACAAGCCGCTTTGAATTGTGCATCCAGGAATTGTTGCTGCGCAGATGGCGACGACCGATCAGCGAAAACTCGTCGGACTTTGATTGGCTTTCGGTTGCCGATTTCAATTGCGGCAGTACGGCTTGCTTCAGGTGATCGAGATAAACTTTCGGTGCAGCATCAATCTTTTTGTCCGTGGTTCGCAGCGCCGCAGGAAGTACCGACTGCAGTTCGCCAAGGTCAATGCCATTGGGGTTGGCTTTGAGTCGCTTGAGTGAAAGGCCTTTGCGAAACATCCCATAAGGCCCAAATTTCAAACCCAGGTCAAGCATTCGATCAGGAGTCAGCCAGCGGAGGATCCGTTTTTGAATTCCGGAACGTAATCGGCCGCCGAGCCCAGTTGGTTTAGGCATCAATCGTAGCGCGAGCTCTTTCATTATCTGCCAGTCGTACATCGAACCGGGCTCGGGCTCGAAAACCTGCGGCGAATACTTGGCAACGTTCCGCACGGCTAAAGCGAGAAAGGCAAAGTCGTAATGGTCGGTTTCCAGCCCACTGGGCGATGGCAGGATCAAATCTGCATGACGCGTAGTTTCGTTAATGTAAATATCATGAGCAACAAAAAAGTCCAACTGCTCCAGGGCTTGTTCCAGTTGAACGCCGTTGGGCGTGGATAGAACGGGGTTACCGGAACTGGTCACAAGTGCTTTGATTTGCCCTTTGCCGGGGGTCAATATTTCCTCAGCGAGAACGGCCACGGGCAAGTCGCCTTCGAATTCCGGCAAGCCGCGAACTCTTGATTTCCAACGCCCAAACTCGTGTGTGGTGCCCGATTTCCCAACCAAGCTAACGGCGGGTTTGGCGAACATTTGCCCGCCGGATCGATCAAGGTTGCCAGTGACCAAGTTGATACTGTTTATGATCCAATGACAAAGCCCGCCGTGTGGCTGCGTGGAAACGCCCATGCGCCCGTAGACGACGCCTCGTTTCGCGGCTGCGAATTCGGTGGCGATGTTTTCAATCGTCACTGAATCGATCCCGGTGATTTTGGAAACGTTCTCAGAGGTGAACTCGGCAACGGCTGCTTTGAGTTGATCGACGCCTTTGGTGAAACTGCCGAGACGACCTAAGTCCACCGTTTCGTTTTGAAACAGGTTATTCAAAATCGCGGCCAGCAGGAATACGTCCGTGCCGGGGCGAATGAAGTGGTGATCGGTGGCGAGTTTCGCGGATTCGGTGCGGCGCGGGTCGATCAAAACGACTTTGCCATCTCGTTTGGTGATCGCCTTTAAGCGGTTCTTGACATCCGGTGCCGTCATTAGACTGCCGTTGGACGCCGCCGGGTTGGCGCCCAAAATCAACATGTAGTCGGTGTTGTCGATGTCGGGAATCGGGATCAACAATCCGTGTCCGAACATTTGGCTGGCGGCAAAATGATGCGGAAGCTGGTCAACCGAAGTGGCGGCGAAACGATTGCGCGTGTTAAGCGACTGCTTGAGATACTTTTGGAAAAGCAGCGCCCCCGAATTGTGAACGGTCGGGTTTCCCAGATACAAGGCAACGGAATCGTCGCCGTGTCGCTCGCGGATTTGCATCAGCTTTGATTCGACTAAGTCAAATGCGTCTTCCCAGCTAATCGGCTCGAATCCGTTTTCGGTCCGGCGGACGGGTGTCTTCAAACGATCCGGATCGGCGTGAATGTCCTGAAGTGCAATTGCTTTGGGACAAATATGACCGCGACTTAGCGGGTCGTCTTTGTCGCCTTTGATGGAAACCACTTGCTTGCCATCGTGTTCAATCGTCAGCCCGCAGATGGCTTCGCACAGATTGCAAGATCGAAATGCGGTTTCAGTTTGCGAAGCCATAAGATTATCCGTTTAGGTTATCCATTAAGCGTGGCTGCACTTGAGGCCAGGCTGGATTGAAGCATAAACAGAACCGCAATCGCGATGCTAAACGCGAGCGAAATGTAGCACATTGGGATGCCGTACGGCCCGACTGGGCAGATGCCGCCTTTGATCAATTCGAGCACCGTGGCAAAAGCAGCCAATCCACCGGCGATGAATGTTCCGCCCCAGAACAGATAGCTGGCTGCGGCGCCAGGCATTAGGAGCGAAATTGCGACACCCGCAGCGATCAAAACGTATCCGCCCAACGCGATGTAGCACGCCGGAACGGTGTCGCCAAGAATGGGGCAGGCCTCCCCGGTTTGGTACTGGTCATAGGAAAGCCGACCAGCTCCCCAAAGTCCAAAAAGAACCATGGCAATCAGTGCAATGCGTATGAACATTCAAAATTTCTCCTGCTTGATTGCAATGGATTTTGAAAATTAGGTTTGTAGTAGCGTTTGTTCGTAATCCCATCTTTAGGCGGATGAGGAATCCCGACTAAAGCTGGTACTACCAAATAACTACTGGCTGGCTTGCAAGCGGCACTCCTGCATGCTTCCCAATCCTGGTGCGTCGAAGACTTGTGTCTGACCGCTCAGAAATTTGACTTCGATCGACTTAACTTCTGCTCCACCGGTTCCAATGGTGATCACAGGCGACGAATCGCTGCAGAGCCCTTCGCCTTTGACGAATGGCTCGTAGATCATTCTCCCGTCCGCCAGTTCAGCTTTGACCATCGCGCTGACGGCTTCAACGATGTTGGGAAGCGACACTTTAACGAACCCAGTATCGCTGTTGTTACTGAGGAACGCTTTGGAAGCACCAGCAATGTTGATGTGAATCAGATCGGGTGCTCCATCGAGATTAAAATCAGCGGTCACTGGCGAGATGCCGAACTTTGTATTGACGATGCCCATTTCGGCACCGACTTCGGCGAATTGACCTTCCGTATTTTGTAACAAAAACCGGCCGGGAAGTCGTAGGAATTCGAGTTTGTGCGGAGGCAGATCGACATAGTTCTCGGACACAACCAAGTCCGTTCGGCCATCGAGATTGAAGTCTTCAAAGATACAGCCCCACGAGAATTCGTAGTCCGCGACTTTAACTTCGTCGGCCGTGTCAGTAAATTTGAAGTTGCCTTCATTGTGGAACATAATCCAATCTGGATGGTATGTTTGCTCGGCCGTTAGGTCACCTTTGGCGATGAATGGAGGAGCGGTCGTTCCAGTGTTGGAAAAGAAGAAATCAACCAGTCCGTCATTGTCGTAATCGCCGACCGCGACTCCCATTGGATAACCGAAAACGTCGGAAGTCGGATTCTTGACGTTTTCGAACTTCATGCCACCGTTGT
>CAYSQZ010000337.1:0-4416 GCA_964433035.1 uncultured Pirellulaceae bacterium
GAAGAGGCGCCATAGAAACCGTGACAGTTCTCGGTATTCTTCAACACGTATTGAGCATCCTCAGGCATTGCCACTAGCCCGCCATGCACCAGAAAAATGGCATCCTTGTTAAACCTTAAGCGCTGCCTCGGACCACGTGTTCACAATGTCCGGGCATTGCTCCAATGTTAAAGAGGTTTGCTGCATCACTCGATGTTGAGAATTCGACGATTCTGCCTATCTGCAATCCGACCTTGATTTTGAGCGATGTATTCCCGGATCTTTTCGATCCGCGTTTCGGAACTAGGATGAGTGCTGAGAAATTCTGGGGTTCCACCGCCAGCGCGCTTGAGAACTTCCATTACATCGAGCAAGTAGCTGGGGTCGTAGTTGGCAAGCATCATCAGCTCGAGTCCCCATTTGTCAGACTCAAGTTCATCACCTCGACCGTATTTCATGTTGACGAGGTTACCGACATAGGATGCCATGCTTCTTCCACTCATGTCACCGCCGGCGACTCCGGCAGCTCCCACAATTCCGGAAATCAAATTTCCTTTCGCCATTCGTTCAGCACCATGTCGCTCGATCACATGTCCGATCTCATGTCCAAGAACGCCGGCAAGCCTGGCATCATGTTGCTCGGGAGTACCCTCGAGGGCACGGTACAACGCTTCAGTGATGAAGACCTGACCGCCGGGAAGCGCAAATGCATTGATCTCTTGTTTGGCAAGCAAATGAAAATCAAACGGATACGGGATTTCAATTCCTTCACGGTAAAGCCGTTGTTGGAGTTGCCTTACAAGTTTGAATCCGATTTCGTCGACATGTTCCTGAGCCCGCCTGTTCCGGGATTGAGGCCCCATCTGACCCACCGATGCCAGCCCGTTGTTGATCTCTTCCTGGATCGACATGTCGACACGTTGCTTGACGCCAGTGACCGGATTGATCTCACCCTTGTTCATGAAGCTGACGACTGAAAACAGGACGATTGCTGCCCCGATGATCAAGCGAAGCTTCAATCCTGAAAACGCACCGCTTCGACGTCGTCGCTGTTGAGGATACTGTTGGGGATATCTTTGGTTTTGGTAACTCATTGGGGTCTCGTTAACTGAGTTGTCTAAAGCTGAGTTGTCTAAAGCGAAATAGGCGTTGGCCGTGAAACATTATTAAACGAATCCGTGGCTGAGACAACAATAGGTTAATCCACACGAGTAAACGCAAACAAAACAGATCCAATGGCTTGGTGGAGCGGTTTAATTGACATTTTGGTGGGAGCCAAAACCCCCGCCTCCCCACAGGCCAACTGGCTCATAACCCTCATACGGTGACTAACCGTTACGGCGCTGAGGTCTTTTCCCATCATTGCAGGTGGAGAAAACGCAACACTTTCTCAATCAGGTGGTACGTTTTCCCAGTCATTGATCTGCGCGCAAAATCCGTGTGCAATTCAATCGACCTACGATGACGGATCGAGTTTAATGAATCAACGTTTGCACAACAAACTCTACCACTGGATGGGCAACCTCAGGTTGATCTGTAGCACTTTGATATTGCTACTGGTCCTCTTGTCTCAGGTCGCTAGTGCGCAGCTTCGGCTTCCAGCGATCGATCCACTGGGACGCCAGTTATTCCTCCCGCAACGCTCGACCCAAATTCTTGGTAACCCGCTGCGTCCAACCCAGTTGCCAAATGGGGTTTTTCAGCCTCCATCGTTTTCTCAGGTCGGATCACAAAATCAGCGGCAGGGCTTTCAAAGCCAACAACCGGCATTTCAGCAGCCTGCAACCCCGCCACGATGCGACGGATCCGATGTTCGCCAGCGCACGCAAAAGAAACATTTCATTCCCAACCCAACGGACAAAAAAACACGTGGGCAACTGGGCGAAATCATTATGACTCCTTCGCGAATTGTCGCCCCGGTAGGCAGCGAAGTTGTCGTGCTGGCTGGAATTTGTGGCGGCGATGGATTTTTTGTAAAGAACCAACCCTTGGAGTGGATACTTTCCAACAACAGCGTAGGCGAATTGGTCGAAGTTGGCGGGATGCATAATCAAACATTCAATCGTTTGGTTTCTCCGACAGCCAAAAAGTTCAGTGGCCAATACGCTTGGGGCCGCACGGGTCTGAAAAACGTTGTCCTTACGCGTGGAACTCCAACGCCGTTCGATGACATAGAACTACGATCTGGTCAAACGTTTGTCAGTGTTTCATCTGCATCTCCGGGCACAACTTACCTTACCGCTGTGGCTCCTAAAGCCCAGGCGTGGGACAAACGGCGCGCTTCAACAATCATTCACTGGGTCGACGGCAAGTGGTCGGTGCCGGTACCTACCCGGGCGACCGCCGGAACGGTCCACCCACTGACGACCGTGGTAGCCAGTACTGATGATGGATCGGGGCTTAAAGATTGGGAGGTTCGGTACTCGATCGTTGGCGGTGCTCCAGCGGAGTTTGCGCCTTCGGGCAGTCAAACAGCCGTCGCCAAGACCAACAACGATGGACAGGCAACGGTGCAGATTCGACAGCCAGCAGGGCAGTTCAGCCCTGGTACGTCTCAGGTTCGTGTCGATATCGTGCGTCCAGCTGTCTTTGGAGAAAAGGAACTCGTTGTCGAAAGCGGCTTGACGACAGTCACGTGGACTGCCCCTGCATTGACGATCCGAGCGATTGGTCCTCGTAAAGCCGATTTTGACGAGCCATTCAATTATCGGGTCGAAGTTACCAATCCGGGTGACCAGATTTCACGTAACGTGGTCGTTCGAACCAAAAACCTCGACGATGGAATTGAGTTTATCTCAAGCACTCCCAAGCCAACTCAATACGGGCGGAATTTCGAGTGGCAGCTTGGGGACGTCACTCCTGGCAGTCCACCCAAGACGCTCAACATTCAGATGAAGTCAAAAAAGCGCGGCAATGTCGGGATGTGTTTTGAAGTCGCCAGCGCAACCGATCGGCTTAGTACTGACGCTTGCGCTGAGACGGAAATCACTTTGCCATGCATCGGATTCAATATCGATGGTCCAACGACGGCGCGAGTCGGGGACAGTATTTCATATCGACTGAATTTGGAAAATCAGTGTGACGAGCCTTTGGAAAACGTCCGAGTGAAAGTCGCTTACGATACCGGATTGGTTCGACCGGGTAAAAGTAATCCTGCGATTTTCGAACTCGATGGTAACCAAGGGGCGCCATTCCTACAGCGAGGTGAATCGCGTTCACTGCCGATCACGTTTGACGTCCAGTCGCCGGGAACAAGATGTTTCGAAGTTGAGATTACAGCCAAAGGCGTGAAGCCAAAACTTGAGCGGCGTTGCATCGAGGTACAAGCGGCCGTTGGAAGTGGTTTGGACGGGTCCGGAGATGGTGCCGGAGCTGGAAGTTCGGTTCTCGATAGCGGCGGGCCCCGCACAGGCAACGATCCTAATTCGCCGTTACAAATCTCGCTTTCGGGTGGCCAACCAACTGAAGTCGGTGGTCAGTCGCTTGTCGAAGCTCAGATCACCAACCGGGGCAACGTTCCTTTAGAACGGGTGACGTTGGTTAATCGTTTTGAGTCTTCGCTTTCGCCAGAACAAGTCACGCGGGAGTTTTGGCCAAACCACCAGCTGATCGGTGACGAGTTGTACCTTAATGTCGGAACCATTGCTCCTGGTCAAACCGTTGCGATCGAGTTCCAGTACAACGCGCTTCAAGCCGACCCTAACGCACAACTTGAGATGAATGTTTCGGCTCCTACTGGAGAAAGTGCTACCGATACGACGGGAATTCGAATTGGAGCCGCCGGGACGGGCGGTGGACTGGGAAGCCCATCTGGCTCCGGAATCGATGTGCCAAGCTCTGGCGGTGATCAAATCGGAATCCCCGGTGACTCCGAGCCGCTCGGTGGGTCGCCGGGCCTCGAAGGGTTGGAGGTTCGTGTCGAGACCCTTGAGCCAAACATTGGCGTCGGCGATCTGTCGAGGATTCAGTTTTCAATTAATAACAGCACACAACAATCGCTTAGGAACGTAAACATGCGGCTGCTGGTTCCTAACTCGGTCAGCTTTGAGAACATTTACGGCGATAGCAACATCGGGCTGGTCAATCGCTATGAGTTTGCCACCATCCAGGAACTTAGAGCCGGAGAGTCGATCCGCTGGGTGGCTGAAGTAAAAGGGCTCACACCAGGGCAAGCAGTTTTCGAAGTCCAAGCCAAGAGCGACGATACTTTCGGTATCTCAAGCGCCAACGATACCGTTTTCATCCGCCAATAACTTGCGAATGCTTCTTGGGGCGGCGGTGACGACTGGGAGCCTCACGAATTAAATCTGGGTTCGCTAGTTCTGAGTTTCGCGGCTCCTCTGTGCATGGAAACCCTATTGTCGCGCCATTAAACGAGTCAACCTCCCTCTGGGAGGGTCGGAGAATTCGCTTGCGAATTGGACGGGGAGGGTTTTA
>CAYSQZ010000338.1:0-4395 GCA_964433035.1 uncultured Pirellulaceae bacterium
GTGCAAGAAACAGCCCAACCCAACTTGGCTCCCCTCACCCCCAGCCCCTCTCCCCGTGAATTCGGACAACGATTGAAACCAAGCCAATATTTGCTTGTTCGAATTCACGGGGAGAGGGGAGCTTGGATTGTTTGCAAGGCGTCAAACGATCAATTAGTAGCATTCCATTTTCAAAATTAGATCGAGATGAGCAATGAAACTAGCACCTGAGACTCAACATGAATGGCTCGAAACAGATGGCTTGGGCGCCTTTGCCAGCGGGACGTCTTCGGGAGTTCGGACGCGCCGCTATCACAACGTCCTGATGATCGCAAAAAATCCACCGTCTGAGCGGGTGATTCTGGTCAACGGGTTTGATGCTTGGGTTGAAACGCCGCATGGCACGTTTCCAATTTCAACTCAGGCTTATCGCAACAACACATTTTGGCCAGAGGGCTTTTTTCTCAAACGCTCTTTCGTCAGTTCACCTTGGCCAACGTGGGTCTACGACCTCGGCGAAACGTTGCAGATCAAGCAAGAGCTATTTGTGCCCGACGGGATTCAAGGCACTGTGATTCGTTGGCAGGTGATCGGATCCGCCTTGGGAGTGAACCTGCACGTCAAGCCGTTCTTGTCTGCTCGTGATTATCATTCGATGCATCATCAAAACGATGACATGAACCTTGAAACGCGAATGCAAAACAGGGAACTGATTTGGCAGCCGTATTCTGATTCGCCGGAGATTTTTGCTGAGTCAACGGGCGAGTTCGAATCCAAACCGGAATGGTTTCACTCGTTCTACTATGAAAAGGAATCTCAGCGCGGACTCGACACGATGGAAGACCTCGCCTGTCCCGGAGAGTTTCACTTTGAACTCGATAAGTCCGAAGCGATTTTGCTGTTGGGAGCCGGTCAGCGACTTTCGAACCAAATCAATTCGGCAGGTGCACCGGCTGAACGCGTGTTTGAAATCGTGCGTGACACCGAATTTGAACGTCGCCAGAAAATCACCCGCGTCGAGCGTTCTGCTCAGCAATACATTGTCAAGCGACAAGGCGGAAAGACGATTATTGCAGGGTATCCATGGTTCACCGACTGGGGCCGAGATACGTTTATTGCGATCCGGGGGCTGTGTTTTGCTCGTGATGACCATGAAACAGCAAGGAAGATTCTTGTCAGTTGGGCCGACACGGTTTCCGAGGGCATGATCCCCAACCGTTTTCCCGATCACGGCGAAGAACCGGAATTCAATTCAGTCGACGCGTCCCTATGGTACATCATCGCGGTTTATGAATATTGGCAACTTCTGGAACGGCTCGATATTTTGAAAGACGCCAGCGAAACTAGCAAACTCGAATCGGCCATCGAAGCGATTCTTGAAGGGTACTCTAACGGCACGCGTCACGGCATCGGCAAAGACGAAGACGGATTGATCGCTGCGGGCGAAGACGGCGTCCAGCTAACCTGGATGGACGCCAAAGTTGGAGACTGGGTGGTCACGCCGCGGATCGGTAAGCCAGTTGAGATTCAATGCATGTGGATCAATGCATTGTGGATTGCCTCCAAATTCTCGCCCATGTGGAAACCTCAACTTAAAAGAGCCGAGCAATCGTTCAAGGAAAAATTCTGGAATGAAGAAACGTCTTGCCTTTACGACATCGTTGATGAAAACCATGATCCCGGTCGAAACGACGCTGCGATTCGTCCCAATCAGATCATGGCCGTCGGCGGACTGCCTTACTCGGTGGTCGAAGGCGAGCAAGCCAAAGCGATTCTTGCCACCGTGGAAAGCACATTGTTGACACCGCTAGGCTTGCGATCTTTATCACCGGACGATCCGGAATACAAGGCCGTCTACTCGGGCGGCGTTTTGGAACGCGATGGGGCTTACCATCAAGGTACCGTCTGGCCTTGGCTCATCGGGCCGTTTGTGGAAGCCTGGTTCAACGTCAACGGCAAGAGCAAGGAAACTGCGGAAGAAGCGAAGACCCGTTTCCTGTATCCGCTGGAAGCTCACCTGGAAACATCCGGGCTGGGACACATTTCAGAAATCGCAGACGCAAGTTCGCCTTACCATCCACGCGGCTGTCCGTTTCAAGCCTGGTCGTTGTCGGAGTTTATTCGTATCCAAAAGTTGATCGACGAATTGCTGTGAATTGAGCACGGAACGCAAGATGATAAAAGCCTTACGCAATCACTGGCCAGAGTACCTGATGGAAGCATGGGGACTGGGAACGTTCATGGTCGCTGCTTGTATTGGTACCGCGCTTTTGTGGCATCCCGAATCGCCCATAGAACACTGGGTTGGCGACAGTCCCTACATCCAGCGACTACTAATGGGCATTGCGATGGGGCTGACTGCTGTTTTTATTGTTTACTCGCCATGGGGGAAAAGATCAGGCGCGCATATCAACCCGTCACTGACGCTGACGTTTCTTCGGCTGGGGACAATCAAGCCATCGGACGCTTTCTTTTATGTTGTCTTTCAATTCATCGGCGCGATTGCTGGCGTTGCGATTTCCTGGCTGTTGTTGGGCAGTGTGGTTTCGATGCCACAAGTCAATTTCGCCGTCACGGTTCCCGGTGAGCCCGGAATCTGGGCGGCTTTTGTTGCCGAGGCACTGATCTCCGCCGGCATCATGGGCACCGTTCTAATTACAACCAACAAGCCAAAAATCATGCACTTCACAGGCATTATGATCGGTTGCCTGCTCGTGCTTTACATCACCTTTGAAGCACCCCTTTCGGGCATGAGCATGAACCCTGCCAGAACCGTTGGTTCCGCAGTGGTTGCCAACCAATGGACGGCCTGGTGGGTGTACTTCGTGGCCCCCACGGTTGGAATGCTGGTGGCTGCGGAAATCTATTTGTGGACCAAAGGCAAAGACGCAGTTCACTGCGCAAAGCTACACCATACGCTTGATGTTCGTTGCATCTTTTGCGGATTCGATCCCAAAATGGTGAACGCGAAAATGATGCATCCGGCAATGGATGCGGACGTTCAGGAAAACAAATCAACCTAATCAAGAATGGAGTTTTGGATGCTCAACGAACACTACGACGTGATCATCATCGGCACGGGAGCCGGTGGTGGAACGCTTGCCCGCAAGCTCGCCGAATCGGGCAAACAGATTCTTCTGGTTGAACGAGGCCAGTTCCTGAAACGCGAAAAAGAAAACTGGGATCCCGAGGAGGTTTTTCACAAGGAACGATATCATTCCAAAGATACATGGTACGACAAAAAAGATAAAGCATTCCAACCGGGGTCGCATTATTTCGTTGGCGGCGCGACCAAAATGTACGGTGCCGCTCTGTTTCGTTTTCGCGAACGAGACTTTGACACCGTGCAACACGAAGACGGCGTTTCACCAGAATGGCCGCTGAAGTACGACGTGTTTGAAAAGTACTATTGCGACGCCGAAGAGATGTACATGGTGCACGGCAATCGCGATGAAGATCCAACCGAACCGCCGTCCAGTCGCCCTTATCCGTTCCCTGCCGTTTCACACGAGCCGCGAATTCAGGAAATCGCTGACAAATTAAAAGCGGAAGGTTTGCATCCGGCGCATGCTCCGACAGCGATTATGCTCAACGAAGACAACCATTTGAAGAGTCGCTGTATCCGCTGCGATACCTGTGATGGTTACCCTTGCCTGGTTCATGCCAAATGCGACTCCGAAGTGATCGGAGTTCGCCCTGCACTCAAGCATGACAACGTTTCGATCGTAACCGGCGCGATGGTAACCAAACTGGTCACCAACGCCGAGGGAACGTCCGTCACCGAGGTCGTCGTTGAGCACGAAGATCACACTCACTCGATCAAGGGCGACCTGATCGTTCTGGCCGCCGGTGCCGCCAATTCCGCAAAAATTCTGTTGGCCTCGGCGAGCGACAAACATCCCAACGGCCTGGCCAACGGTTCGGATCAAGTCGGCCGCAACTACATGTTCCACAACAGCCAAGCCGTTGTGGCACTTTCCAAAGCGATCAATTCGACCAAGTTTCAGAAGACGTTGACGGTCAACGATTTCTATTGGGGCTGGAAAGATTATGAGTACCCGATCGGTAACATTCAAATGGTCGGCAAGTCGATGGCGCCGATGTTCATGGAAGATGCTCCCAGTTTCGCGCCAGGCTGGACACTGGAAATGATGGCCAAACACGCTGTTGATTTCTGGTTGACCACCGAGGATTGGCCCGATCCAGAAAATCGTGTCACGCTTAAAGAAGATGGAAACATTAAGCTTTCCTACACCTTCAACAATCAGAAATCGACAAAGCAACTGAACAAACAGCTGAAGAATATGCTGGAGTGCATGGACTGCCATCTCCACTTGATTCCAAACAACTTGTATTTGACGAAGAAGATTCCAGTCGCCGGAGTCGGCCACCAAGCCGGCACTTGCCGATTCGGAA
>CAYSQZ010000339.1:0-4393 GCA_964433035.1 uncultured Pirellulaceae bacterium
GCCCCTGCTGCGTCATTATCTTGCAACTTCTTCTGATCAGACAGGCCATAGATCGAAGGGGTCACATATTGAACCGGGACACAGATCGAAGAATCGAAGCCGCCACCCAACCCGGCCACAAAAAAAAACAACCGATTCAAAGATTTGCATCGGGATATTTGAGCCGTTAGAATTCGCTGGCCAGCTTGTGGATTCGTTTGTAAGTTGGTCCTTGAGAGCCAGGTCTAGCTTGGTGTTTTTCACCGTGGGCGGCGTTGCGCCGTCCGAGCACATTGACTACCAATGCATCACAAGGAAGGCTATTTCAGACTCGCTATCACCGATGGGTGACTACCTAACGGATCGGGTCTGGATCAACCTCGCCATTCGTGGTTCCGCTACGTTAGGTAGTCACCCATCGGTGGCGAGTCAGTGAGCCTTCCATGTTCCAGGTCATGAAGTAGATTGCCCTCAAGGTGGCGACCGGGCGCACATATTTGCGCCCGGTCGTTTTTTTGGAACGATCTCAACATGGGTGGCCGCAGTGAATTCTCAAATCCGCTTGGAACACGCTCAACAAGCCCTCCAGGCCAAAGATCCCTGCCTCGTGGATTTGTTGATCCAGATCGCGTCTGCCACTGCCGACCCTAACGCTCCGCCGCCTCTCGAAGACACCTACACGCTGGCAAAGTATTCTCACGAACTTTCACTGCCCAGCTTTTACAAACAACCAGCCGAAGTCCAGCAGCAAGTGCGACTTGAAAAGATCGGTTTGCTGGAATCCCAGGACGCCGATCCACAATTGGCCGAGCGTTTGCGATCACATGAAATTATTCTGCAGCTCTGGCAATCAGAAGGATCATTCGAACGAGACTGCTTGATGCGGATCCTGCGCGAGATCCCACTGGTCTACGGGCCATGGAAAGCGCTCAAGCAGATTTTCAAAGAAGCCGAATCCAGCAACGACACCGAAGTCCTCGCGGTTCTTTCATATCGTTTCGAGCAAGGTCAGGTTAACCCTGCAGTCGAAATCAGTCGGCGCACCCTCAGCTATCTTTCTCGCCGCGCGTGGCGATATCTTCGCAATATCGGCAATATCTTGCCAGCTTGTTATGCCGACGCAGCCGTGGACTTTTTGGTCGAGTATCAGGAACACGACTACTTTTCAAATACGAGCTGGATGTGGCACCACATTCTGTTTCATGAAGAAAAAGCCTACACGCGAACCCAGGTTCAAGGCTACATTCGCAATCGTACCGGCTTTGTTTACTTTCGCAATCATACCGGCTTGCAAATGCTCAAGTCACGAGCGTTTGCCGATTTGTGGAAGCGTTCGCCACTACCGTTGTTCGCACTGCTTGAGCGCTCCCCACACCCAAAGATCCAAAGCTACGCTGTGGCGGCACTCAAGCAGGATTTTCGCAACGTGATTCGCGAAGTCGAAACCGATTGGGTCAAGCGTTTATTGGTCTCGGAGTCCAAAGAAGTCCAGGACTTCGCAACTTGGGTCTTGGAAAATGTCCCCAAATTCGAGCAGTCAAAGTTCAAGGAAATGGGACTACACGAAACTGTTTTGAAGCTTTTCAATTCGCGGCACGTTGATCCACTGAACTACGTTACCGAGTACGCCCGAACTCACGCCAGAGACATGCCAGTTGAAGATCTGATCCGTCTGGCGAATCACAACCGCAACGAAAGCGCTGCCAAAGGCAAGGGAAGTTTGGGCGTCCGCAAACTCGCAGCCGATCTGCTCCGCGCACGCGATCCACGCAAAGACATTGGGCTCGAAAATTGGGGTGTGCTATTGGAGTCGCCTCACGGTACGGAGCTGGCACAGAAAGTTTTGCGTGAATCGTTTGGCGTCAAAGACCTGACTCCCGAGTGGTTTGCCGAACGGTTTGTCTCCGACAGTTCCCACGCGATCGAGTTTGTGATCGACAGGCTGTTGGACATTCATCCGGCAAAGACGCTGGGGCCAGATTACTTTTATGACTTGATCATTCGCCGAGAATACAGGCGCGCCAACAGGAATGCGATCAACAAAGCAATCCAGTTTGCCACCGACCAATATTCGCAGTTCGTTGAAGACGCGCCGGTTGAACAGCTACAGAATCTGTTGCTGCTTCCCAATCACAACGTCAGGTCGGCCGTGGTTCAATGGGTCGTTTCCGGCAAAATCGCAGCCACCAAATTCGAGCCTGAATTTCTAAAATCCATCGCCTATCAACCGAGTTGGGAAACGTGCCCCCAAGTCGTCGAGTTCAAGAAGATCTCGTATTGGGGTGACCAACTGGCTTACGATCCCGGACTAGCGTCGACCGTGTTTACCTGGCTGGGCGACATTCGCCAGTTTACTCCCGATCAAATCGGCTTCGAGTGGTTGATTGAATTGGTCGGCCGCAGCGAGCCTGAGTATCACGACTTTGCCGTCGAGACGATGATCAAAGCGTTCCTGCCTGCAGATTTCGCTGATACTTCGGAGCCCGCAGAAGAGGAATCGTCTTCGGATGAAATCAACATCGATTTCGAAGAAGCCACTTTTGTCTTCACAGGCAAACTCGCCACAATGACGCGGGCCGAAGCGCAAAAGAAAGTCGCCGCCGCCAACGGCAAGAAAGCCAGCACAGTCGGCAAAAACCTGGGCTATCTCGTCATCGGCGACGAAGGCTCACCGATGTATGGCCAAGGCCGAAAAGGCAGCAAACAAGTCAAAGCGGAATCGTTGAACGAAGCGGGAGCCGAGATCCGTATCATTTCTGAAACCGCATTTTTGCAAATGCTTACCGGAACCCAACGCGAGTTTTCAGGCGAAGCCGTCGAGGCGGGTTGTGAAAATCTTTGGAAGATGATGACCGAGTCGCCCAAAGAGAATTCGCCGCTGGCTCGATTCGCACTTAAATACCTTCGACATCACCATCCTGAGATCTGTCTTGATGAAACCGACCGGCCTGTCGATCCGGGCTCCGAAATTCCCGACTCGTTCCTGACGTTCGAACGAGTCAAGCCACTTTTGCAAAGCTCTCGTGTTTCGCTGCGTGATTTCGGTTTGGAGCTGTGCAAGTGGGAGTTCGCCAGGTGGGCTCCGCCACTCGATCAGCTGATCGACTTGCTTGAATCGCCTTCGCCACAAGTCCGTGAGTTTGTCGCCAATGCGCTTTTGGCCGAAGACACGGCGCAGAATCGCCGAACACGCTTGGACCCCGAGAGCTTTACCACCGACGCGGTTTACGAGCTTTGCCAATCGAGAGACCAGCAAGTTAGGACGCTGGGAATGGAGTTGATCTCGCGGCATCCTAGACTCAGGGAGCCGGTCGAATTATTCAAGCTGACCGAGAGCCCCGATCGCGCGGTGCGTGCGTTTGTGATTCGCGCGTTCTGGTCGCTTTACCGTGAACGCGAAACGACTACCGACTGGGCTCCGCATTACCCGGTTGAATCAGAAGTTGGCAAATCAAAACGAGCCAAAGAAAAATCGGCCGGCCCGGAAGAACGTTACGGCACTGGCGCTCCCCAGCGACCCGAAGAAAGGCCAGCCGGAGTTGATGAGCTGCAATTTTTGCTAAGACGGATGTTGTTTGAGATTTCGCCCGGACCGCCGCCGAAAACAAAAGGCCCGTCGCTGAAGTCATTGAAGCTCAAACCGATTCCAACTCGCAAAGGAAAGATGTTGCTGGTCGAAACGATCCGGGACCTTGCGATTGAAGATGAATCGTTTGCCGTTGCGGTGCTGCCGATCCTTAAAGAGTTCATGAACTCGCATGGCATGAGCGAACACGATTCGTGCATGGTCGCCGTCACTCGAGTCGAGGCGGCCCACCCAAAGCTCAAAACGATGGAGTGGCGAGACGGGGTTGAGGAAGGAGTGACATCATGAGCAAAGCAGTCAATTTGACCTACGTCGGTGATATTCGTTCACTGGTTGCCAGCGACAAACAGATCGCTTTTGTTACCGAGCATGTTGAGTCAAGACCAACGTCGATCTATTTTCTCGATGGCGAATCGAACAAGCTGACTTCCGCTTCGTTGCCGCGTGGAGGTTTGTCCCTTTGTGCCCATGGCGACCAGTTTTGGGTGGGTGGAACCGACGGCAAACTCTATTCTTTAACGGCCAAGGACAAATCAGCAACGGCCAGCAAAGCCAAGCTTCCCGTTCCGGCGTCGTTGATTGTTTCGATCGATGAAAGTTTGATTGCCTGCCTGACAGGTGAAGTCGTTTCGATTCTCGACCAAAAGGGTAAGGCCCAACAAACGTTTGAGTTTTCAGTTGATGATGAAACAGTAACACCGACCGCCATCGGCGCCAGCCCAGATGGAATCTGGTTGGCGATCGGAACCAACGACGGATCGGTGTTTGTTTACGAACGCGAAGACAAAACAGAATTCCAACTAAGCGAGTCGGCTCAACTTCACAAAG
>CAYSQZ010000340.1:0-4373 GCA_964433035.1 uncultured Pirellulaceae bacterium
AGTCGCTGACCGCCGTATTTTCAGCTCAGGTGGAGGAAGATGAGATCGATGGTTTTACTCCCATGGATGGAGAGCCAATCATTGATCAGGCTTTCTTTAACGTCCAAGGGGATGATGACGCCTTCACTGTCTATTCTCTAGTTGACTTCGATACCAGCTCAATCGGCCAAGTCTCGGCAATCACCAGCCTTTCATTGGACTTGGGACAAGCGAATGCTTTTTTCAGCGCCGACGGTGATATGGAGTTCTTCCTTGCGGTTGATACACGTGCCGTGGATCTGACTGATACGGCTCGATACGTGACTGATCAGGCAAATGGTGGAAACACTGGCGCGGCTGTCGTTGGTGATGCATTCGGCATGCTTTACCCCTTGGGAACGGGGACCTACACCGAGACGGAAACTGGCGATGTCGACACGTTTACTTTGTCGCTTGACTCTGGTGGTGAAGAGTTCGCAATCTCTCAAATCAACAACGGTGGTTTGCTCCGCATTATTGCCACGCCTGCGGATTTGGGTGTCCAAGCAACTTACGCCGGTGCCGGTACTTTCTTTGATGAACCAACGTTTCCTACCCTCAACCTCACTGTAACACCAGACACTGGTGATGAAATCCTGTTGGGAGATGTCAACCGAGACAGTGTTATTGACTTCTTTGACATTCAACCGTTTATCGACGTTCTGTCTGCAGCTGGCGACCAAGCCGAAGCGGATGTCAACGAAGATGGCGAGGTCAGCTTTTTTGATATTCAACCGTTCATCAACCTTTTGGCTGGCGTTTGATGCCTATGACGATTTTGCCAAAGCCCCATATGAAGTCGTTGCTCTCAAAAGCCGCATGCAGAAAGACAATTTGGTAGCGCCGACCATGCTGGGCGTTTGTGGCGCCGCCGAAGAATTCGCCATGCAGTTAACGAACTACAGGTGCATCCAATTTCCCCCCAATTCTTTCATAGGATTCAATTATGAAGTACTTATTTTATTTCACGCTTCTATTCTTATTGGCTGTAATGCCCTCCACTGGACACGCGCAAGATCAAATTTCAGAAGTTTTGGGGAACCCACCAGGAGTTGACCCAGACACCCAAGAAGTAGAGTTGCTTGGAACTCCAAACGCTACGTTCGACTTGTGGCTTGTAGCAATCGAGTCTGATCCGGGTGGGTCAAACCCAGGCGACATCAACAATTTTGAAAATGTTACGGGTACCTACGACTCAGACGGTCGAGCCGTAGTGGTAATCGACGACCTGGAAAATCCATCGTTCACGCTGGTTCTTTGTGACAACTTCACCGGTAATCTGGACACAGATATCGATACCGATGATGATGGCTTGATTGATGACTCGTCGACGATCGTTGGAGTCCAAGATGCAATTGGCGTAATCGAAGATGTTGACGATCCAGGATATGGATCTGAGCTTGGCGGAGACGATTTTGTCGCCAATGGAAACAGCTCTGATCCTTTAATTGTTTTCCGAGACGGTACGACGGGAACTTGGTATTCGGTTGATCCTGATTTGATGGTCTACGACACTTCTGGTGCTGTTGTCACTGGAACCTTTGACTTGGATCCAACTATCTCTACCTTTGGTTCAGCCAACCCATCATTGGGTGGCGTGGTCGATGATTGCGTTCTTGGAGATGTCAACATGGATGGGATTGTTGACTTTTTTGACATCCAACCGTTCATTGACGTTTTGTCCAGTCCAATGTTTCAATGCGAAGCCGACATAGACGGAGATGGCGAAGTTACCTTTTTTGATATCCAGCCGTTCATCGACATCCTGAGTGGTCAAGCTCCTTAAACCGTTGATGAAGCGGCAACGAGAGAGAGTTGTCTCAAGTGATATATTCGCAAAGCGGGTTTGATGGCATTGATGTCGTCAAACCCGTTTTTTTGTAATTCGTGGGCTTCTCGATACAATTTTCGATGAGTCTATTCGATATACGCAACAAACCATATGAAGACGGCCGAGGGCGCAATCCTGCAAGCCTTGAAAGAAAGGTAACGTCGAGCTACTGCAAGACGCTTCGGTTGACCCGGCCTTCGCCAGAAGTTTTCAATGGCGATCCTCAACGCAGGAATTCTGGCGAATTCCACTACTTCAAAATTACGATCCGACGCTTCGCTGACGAATCAATTGAGTGACTCGGCCACGAAGCCAGTCGCGACCAACAAATGGAATGTTGCCACTAATGAAAGCCACATGACCCGCGCGTTGAACCAATTCAAAAGTCACTTGAGCTGCCATGCTGCTATCGTCAACAGGCACGCACTGTTGGCTAAAGAAGGGATCGTTGCGTGCAAAGATAATATGAGTTGGCGTCTCAATATCGCGCAAATCGGACAATGTGCTGGCGCGATCATAATAGTCCATTCCTGAGCTGTAGCCGTGCAGCGGTGCGGTTACTTGATCATCAAACTCGACAAAACTTTTGACATTTTGGTAGTTTAGCTTATCGAGTTTCAGCTCAGGGTAACGTTGGTCCTTAATTCGCAATGCCGCTTTCATCTCCTTGATCAACATCCGCTGGTACCACTTTGAAAAGCCACTGCCCAAGCGCCTTGCCCCTTCGGCAAGTACCAATGGTGGACATATTGCGACCGCAAACTTCAGCGGGTTATCGGGGCGACAAGCAAGGTATTTCAACAGCGCGTTGCCTCCGAGGGAATACCCAGCTGCCATGATCGCATCATTGGGGTGGCGGTTGGTGACTTCGTTGATCACAAATTCAATATCGGTGATGTGGCCTGAGTGGTAGGAACCCGCCGTACGGTTGGGTTCGCCGCTGCAACCACGAAAATGCATCACCACACTTCGGATGCCTGCGCCGTCGAGTGACGACATGATCGAACGAATGTAAGGCGACTTTACCGATCCAGTTAGGCCATGGAACAACACAACCAACGAATTGCTGGACGAACCGTCGCCCCCAGTGCTCCAATCCAGATCAAGGAAATCGCCATCGGGAGTTTCAATTCTCTCTCGTCTGGTCTGGGGCCATGGCGCCCGATGGACTTTGGCGGCCCACAGCGTTTGCGCATGGCCACCAGGAAGCCACCACGCTGGGCGAAATTTACTTTGGATAAGCATGCAAGAAAATTGCCGTTGGATGTTCTGCAGTCGATAACAACTACCGCCGAACTTGATCACTTGGGTTACTCAGATTTGCCAAAGCAGAACAAGTGCTTTTCGCCTCGCAGGAGAATTTGCTTACCCATTGGCACCGCAGAGCCGATCACGGACTCCTTTAAATCACTTTCGGCCAGTAGTTTGTATTGCCCGTCGCGAACATCGATGACGAACGCCGCACCGTCTTCGCGAGCTGTGAATATCAACCCGCCGGCAATTAGGGGCGATGAGTAATACTTGGAGCGATGTTTCTTTAACCTCTCTCGCCAAACCGAAGTGCCGTCAGCAGGATTCAAACATTCAACTTCTCCCTGATCGCGGACCAGGTAGATTTTATCTTTCCATACCGCCGGCGAAGGAACAAATGTTCCGATGTCATCACGCTTCCAAACAATGTTCGATTCCGAAACATCCCCGCTGCCTGTTAGCTTGACCCCGTACAGAAGCGGTAATTTCCGATCGTTTCGCCCCGCCGCGACCACGGCAATATCACCCACCACGACGGGCGTCGCGATCGACGGCCACAATTCTACCTTGTCAGGATTGAACCCTCCGCAAGACCACAACATCGTTCCGTCTTCGATCGAGTGAATGGTCAGATGTTCAGCGCCGTAAACCAATATCGCCGGTTTCTCCTGAAACTCGATCACCACGGGTGTTGCATAACCGTGGTCACCTTCGCGTGGCGTTTTGAAATTTCGGTCGACCTTCCAGGCTAGTTCTCCAGTTTTTTTGTCGAATGCCGCCAGCCAGGAATCACCAGAATGCATCCTCGCCATCACGACGTAGTCCTGGATTAGAACCGGCGAAGTTCCGTGGTCCCAATACAGTTCAACTTTTCCGAAGCGTTCGATCAAGTTGGTCTGCCAACGAATACTCCCATCGTTTTCCACAGCTGCCAATGTTCCGCTTTTGTAGTAAACAAACACGGCCTCACCATCGCTGACCGGTGATGCGTTGCTGCCGGAGCCATTTCGATGCTTGCCAGGATTCTGCTTGTCAAATTTGGTCAGCCATTGTTGCTCACCATTTCCGTCATAAGAAACCAGCGCGTCCTTCCCGTCAGCCGGAGCGGTCACAAAGATCGAACCACCGACCACGATTGGCGTCGAACATCCTTTGCCGGGAAGCTCAATCTTCCAAGCCAAATTTTTGTCGAGATTGAGTTCAGCAGGAAACCCTTCGCCTTCGAGACTGCCAGTGTCATTGCTGCCGCGCCAACTGGCCCAATCGGCGAGTT
>CAYSQZ010000341.1:0-4303 GCA_964433035.1 uncultured Pirellulaceae bacterium
TCGACGCATGGAAGCTGAGATCGACCTTCTTCCAATCGCTCTCGGACTACTGAGGTGTTCTAAGCCCCCCTGGAACCCAAGGTGCCGAGGGTGTTTTTTATGCGCACGCAACTGTCAGGTAGTGTGCGGCAGGACCTGCGGTTGGCAAGCCAGATGAGGTTGCGAGTCCTTTTCCGCAACTTCCAAAAGCAGTTCGAGTTTGCGTGAACGGATTTCTATCTCGAAACGAGAGTCTGGGTAGTGGACGAGGCAACGAGTCCCTTTCCGCAAGCAGACAGACCGCAGACTCGTAACCTCGCCCACTAGGAAAGTGCTGGACTGGTAACCACTAAAGAAAATGTCGATGCAGGCATTACTGAAAGCCTGAGCTTAAAGCCTGAATGAGCGTAACCCGAGCGTAAAGCCTTAGCGGCTCGCTAACTAAGCAGCTTTGGGGGTAGAGCTGACTCTTCTCACAGGAACTGCCAAATTCAAGACTTTCTGAGTCAAAGTCTCACTATCGATCGAGTCATCGATTCCAAGTCCCAGTAAAAGGGACTGTAAATTTGAGTCGGACACAAAAACGTATGCCGTCTCAAACAGATCTTCTGAAGTTAAACCCGCTTCATGGCAGTCAAGCCAGTACTGATCACCTAGTGGAATTTGATCGCAAGCCGGTGCCGCGGCAACGATTCGACCGCATTGGGAATAAAGCAGAGCCATCAACATGGCGATCCTCCGTGATTGTGGTGTTAAGCCCTCAGCAGCACCTCGCCGCTTCTGTCACTCGCATGTTAGACATTTTGAACCAAGACTGTAATAGATTTCCGAACAAACTCGGCACGAAACCCCAACGTACCAGTTAGCAGTGGATAATCCCCCGTAGCTGCGTTAAAACTAAGTTGAAGCCGCTAGCAATTGGACCTTAAATTGAGCTTCTTTTGCTAACGACCGACCTCCAAATTTATTGGCGCACGCACTGCGAGATTCATCCCAAGTCTCCAGTTGCCACTTTTGAAACGACTCAAATACTTAATTTTAATTGCCCCCCAAAGTCATGGCTAAAACCCGATCAATCGAATTTGAATTCGCTGGAGCTCCGATCCAGTTCAACATGATCAAAGTCGATCGCAACAAACTCTACGGATACAAAGTACTCGAGGTACTCGACGATCAAGGCGATCCGTGTGAGCTGACAACGCTGGCCGACGACGGTAAGACGTTGATCGGCAAAGGTGGAACGGGAATCGGCTACCTTGACGCTGACGGTAACTGGAGTGACAAATCCGAACTTAGTCCTGTCGACCTTGAAGGCAAAACAATCACGCCGGTCGCATCCTCATTTTCGGCTCCCATTCCGCTGGCCAAACAAATCTCTATCGAAGAATACCTCGATCACAACATTCGCTTGATCTACCAGCTCCAGTTCGACCAAAATGAAAACGAGGATCAAGACGAAAAAAATGCACAGCCCGGGCCGCCTCAGGCTCAGTCACTGATAGACCAACTCAAATCAGGCGCAATATTTTTGTTCGACTACAGTTTTCGTGGTGGTTTGGAAGCCGACGCGGGCATTATGTTGATTAATGATGACGATGAGATATTCTTTCTCGTCGGGGACAAGACGAGCGTCACTTATAAGGGTCTACAGCAGTCTGCTCCAGTCGCAGCCGACGAAACCGAATCAATGGACGACGAAGGCGAATTGATGGACTTTGGAATGATTTGACCCAGCGACTTAATTGGAAAAATTTAACAACGTCAGCCGTTTGAGCGCTAGCCCAATGGCACTTACTTTAGGCCGGAGACCGGCACATGAACTGCCGGTGGCATCAGCCACCGGACCAGACAACAAACAAACAATCAGCCCGGAGGGCGGCACAAGAAGTTGTGTCGCCCTATAGGCTTTCTCGGAAACTCAAACGATTCTGGTGGCTCACGCCACCGGCAGGAAATGTACCGCCCTCCGGGCTGAAAAACCAAAAGTTAGTTAACATGCCTCAAATCAATATCTGCAACAGCGTCGGGCGCGACGCGGTCGTCAACATGGAAAGCGTCAGTACGCCGCTACGTGTTCGCTGGCTCGATTCAAAAAATCGACAGGCTCGCAACATCCGCATCCTCAAGTCGACGATCCAGCATGACGCCGCCGCGCTTGCTAAAGAAGCCGGTGACATGCGGAAAGTCGGACAAGCCTTGGTCGACGGCGACCCGGAAATCAATCTGGAGATGGTCGGTTATCTCCTCTCGGGAACCTCACGAGTGTTTGTCGACAAAGACCAACAACTGGTACACCGCATCCAGCAGTTTGAAATCGTCAAAGATCCAAGCGGCGAAACTCGCGAACGTCGACCGCGTGAGATCACTCCGCAAAATGTCACGACTGATATCCCCCTGCAGTGGACCGGAAAGTTCATCAAGAAGACGGAAGTCGTGCGAAAATTTGTGATCGCTAACAAAATGCAACTGATGCACATCAACGGTTTGACATACGACTTCCTGTTTGGAATGGCCAAGGACCTTCAGGAGCGGGAAAGCATGATGCTGCTTGGCGGCGGACAGAAATCCAATCAGCCGTTAATTCTGAGGCGGGGCAGTTCGCCGTATCGTGGATTCCTCGAAGGCCGCACCGACGGTGAAAAATATTGCTTGATTTTGCATCTCTCCAACCTCGAACTCAAATCACCTGAAAAGCAAAATCCAGACGACGAACTCGCCACATCGCAAGACGGTTCCAAAAATAGTTCGAAGGGCAAGACTTAACGATGAGCGAGAACACTTTGATTCAAACCGGGCTCGTCGAAATCAAGCTTGCCCAATACGGCGTCGCTGCTGCAACGGCGCTCAACGATCCGGCGCTGCTGCCGCTGGTGCGAAATTACAAACGCCAAGTCGCGTCGAGATTGTTTCCGTTGGGACAGGGTGACATTGAACGAAAGATTCCCGATGCCGAATATCACGTCAGCCGAAAGATCGACGGAGAGTTTTCGGTCCTGGTTTACCGTGACGGTAACTTGCTAACGCTTAATCCCGGGGGCACCGTTCGAGTTGGACTTCCTTTTCTTGAAGAAGCCAAAAAGCTTCTCGACGATTCGAAGATCAACCAAGCCATCATTGCCGGCGAGATTTACGTCACCAACGATCAGGATCGCCGGCCACGTGTTCACGACGTTGTCAGTGTAGCCAGGCAACCAAAGTCGGCTGAAGATCTTGAACGGATCAGGTTCGCCGTGTTTGACTTGATTTCGATTGACGGCGAAAAAGTCGAAACAAAGTATGAAGAAACTTGGAAGAAAATTGAGTCTACCTTCGGCAAAGGCACTGGCGTGCATCCCGTCGAAACCGTCTCCATCAAGGGCCGGCGTGAAGTCGACCGTCAGTACAAGAAATGGGTGGTCGACGAGCAAGCCGAAGGGATCGTCGTCCGCAGCGAGTCCGCTGGCAGTTTCAAAGTCAAACCTCGACACAACCTCGATGCTGTCGTCATTGGATTCACCGAGTCAACTGACGATCGAGCCGGAATGCTGCACGACCTACTGCTTGGTGTCGTCCGCAGCGATGGAAGCGTTCAAGTGCTATGCCGAGTGGGCGGGGGCTTCAGCGACGAGCAGCGACGTGAAATGCTCAGTGACCTTCAGGATATGGTTGTTGATTCGGAATACGCTGAAGTAAATTCGGATCACGTGGCGTATCAGATGGTTGAACCAAAGTGGATTGCCGAAATCAGTTTGCTTGACTTGATTTCGCAGAACACTCGTGGCGGGCCGATCAACCGGATGGTGCTCAACTGGAGTTCGGCAGAATCCCAATACAAGGTCGTCCGCCGGTTGCCGCTGGTTAGTGCAATTTCTCCGCAATTCGTTCGGATCCGGGAGGATAAGCAATTCAACGCGACCGATGTCAGGATCGCACAGGTAACCGACCTTGTCCCGGTCGCGATGGCAGAGGTCGACGCCAACGAAATGAAGATGGCCGAGTCCACGATCCAGGAGCGAGAAGTTTACGTCAAGACGCTCAAGGGTGAATTGCTGGTCCGAAAATTTGTTCGCTGGAAAACCAACAAAGACATTTCCAGCGGTGAGTACCCAGCGTACGTTGTTCACTTTACGGATTTCAGCCCCACGAGAAAGGTACCGCTGTCACGAGAAGTTCGGGTTTCAAATTCCCAAGAACAGATCAAGCAGCTGTATCAGGAACTCAAGGACGAGAATATTAAAAAAGGCTGGGCGCTTCATGAGCAAACCGAAGCTCCCAAAGAATAACACTTGTGGTCAGATCTGAATTGACGGGTGCCATGTTTACGCTCGCGTAAGCATGCTCACGC
>CAYSQZ010000342.1:115-4296 GCA_964433035.1 uncultured Pirellulaceae bacterium
CAACAAAAAAGCCACCAACAAAAAAGCCACCAACAAAAAAGCCACCAACAAAAAAGCCACCAACAAAAAAAGCCACCAACAAAAAAAGCCCGCCAAGTTTGCCGGCAGGCTTATGTGTCTTATTCTCAAATTCAAAAACTAATCGCCTTTAAACGGAAGCAACGCCATGAATCGCGCTCGCTTGATCGACTCAGTAACTGCGTGCTGAGAGATTGCGGTACAACCTGTTTTCCGCCGACCGACAATTCGACCGTGACGATTGACAAGCTTCTTCAACAACTCAACATCTTTGTAGTCGACGTACATCGGACGTGGCCGTTCGCCATCGACGTACAATGGATCTTTCCGCTGCGTGCGAGTTTTGGCTTTCGCTTTACGACGGTTCGGTTTTCTTCGCATCTTTGCCAATTGATTGGTCGCCTCAATATTATCCAACAAAATTGGACGGATCGCCGAGAGCATCTCCCAACCAAATCCGTCCGAAGTCCCGCTATTATGCAAATATCCGCAGATTTCGCAAGGCATTAATTGTCAGAAACTCCTTCAGCAATAATTCGCGGACTGCGCAGCCATCAGCGAGCCAAACCTGCCCACCTGCAATTTGTGCTCGCCGGAAGCATTGAAGGCTTTGACTGGCCCTAGAATTATCAGAAACGCGGCCCCCAATTACACGTAGTTTGGCTATCGTCTCGTGTTTTGAGTGTTTATCATTCGAAGAGGACTTTTAGAAGAAAATATAGGGTCAAACTATGCTGCGAAAAAATCGAATCACGGTTCCTCAAACACTTATCTCGGTGACAGCCCTGATCACCTTGGCTTCCTTATGCGGCACCGGTTTTGTCGGCTGCGAAAAGGCCACCAGTTCAGGCGGAAACGCAACCGCAACCTCTGGCGGGCGACAGTTCGTCACCATTGGCACGGCTCCAGCGGGCGGTGCTTTTGCACCTGTTGGCAATGCGATCGCCAACGTGGTTGACGCCAACAAAGGTGAACTAAACTGGAAAGTCGCACCTCAGGAAACCAAGGGCACTCAGGAAAACATCCGCAAACTTCAAGCCGGTGAGATTGAGTTTGGAATGGCCAACGCTGCCATCTCCTACTTTGCCAACCGAGGCGAAGGAGCCTGGAAGACTCCCCATGAGGTTCGCACTATCGCCACCGGAGCTCCCAACGTTGGGATCTTTGTGACCACGGCAAGCTCTGGCATCAATACCATTGCCGACCTTAAAGGCAAACGTGTCGTGCTGGGTCCGGCCGGGGCTGGCTTCGATTACTTCCTGCGACCGCTGCTCGAAGCTCACGGTGTTTCTTACGACGATTTGAAAGTCCTCAACGGGACGTACTTCACCGCTGGCGACATGTTGTCCGACGGCAAAGCTGATGCCGCGTTCATGGGCGGTGCGATCCCGATCCCTGCAGTCACCCAGCTTTGTGCTTCGCAAGACGTGGTGTTTATCAAGCTCGACGAAGGGGTTGAGGACAAGCTCAAGGAGTATCCGTTTTACTTTCCCGTTCCAGTTAAAGCGGAAGCTTATTCCGATCTCGAAGAAGCGATCACCGGCATCAACGTGGGGAACATGCAAGTCATCACACACGCTAACGTTCCCGAGGAAGTGGTTTACAATTTTACCAAGCTGATGTATTCCAACCGAGCCGCCGTCGCCGAAAAGCATCCGGCCGGTAAAGCGATCAATCCGAAGAACGCGATTCGCGATACCGGGACACCGTTCCACTCAGGCGCGATCAAGTTTTACAAAGAAGAAGGCATCTGGCCGTCGGAGTAAGCTTGCCTGGAAGTTGTGTCGCCATTGGCTCCGCTGTGATTTTTCAAACGCCAAGAATAACGCAAACAATGGTAACCCGAAGCGTAAGCGAGGGAGGAGCGGCAACTGACTTCGCCCTCGCTGACGCGTCAGGTTACCAATAAAATGACATCCTCTATGTACAAGTAGCGCCTGCACGTTTCTTCGCGGATCCAAAGGCGACGAACCCAGGTTTGAAAAGGCGTTCCAAAACAATATGTCTTTAGATCCGCCCAATCAACGGTTGACTCAAATCAAATCCAACATCGCCAACTGGCTGGGCGCGATCCTTTGCGTCTTCGTTCTCGTCGGCGTCAATACGACGTTGTTCGATGAGCAACCAAATCTGGCCCTGTTTGGATTGCTTGGTTTGTGCCTGGTGTTTCTCAGCAAACCGCTGATCAAACGCTGGGGAGACAATATCGTCCTCCAAACAGTCGATATCGTTTTGATCGTGGCAACGCTAGTTGTGTTTGGATACGTGTTCGTGCAAAGCGAACGCCTGCTGGAGCGTTTCTGGGTCGATGGGATATTGCTCGGCGACCGGGCCGGAAGCGAAACAAAGCTGGACTTCATCATCGCCGGAATCGGATTGGTGTTGGTGCTCGAATCAACCCGTCGCGCAATTGGTTGGACGTTGCCCATCCTCTGCGGCCTGTTCATCGCTTATGCGATCTACGGGCAAAGCATGCCTGATTGGCTGTTCCCGCATCGTGGATTCTCGTGGAGTCAGATTGCTCAAAAGACGTTCTTGCAATCCGGCGGAGGCGTTTTTGGCGTCGCGTTGCGAGTCATGTTCTTTTATGTCTTCCTGTTTGTCTTGTTTGGAACTTTGCTTGAGCAAACCGGCGCAACGGCGTACGTGATTCGCTTTGCCCGGCGCATGTTTCGCAACAGCGTTGGCGGTCCGGCCAAAGTCGCCGTCGTCAGTAGCGGTTTGATGGGTTCACTTTCGGGCTCGGCGGTTGCCAATACTGCGACCACGGGAACATTCACGATTCCGCTGATGAAAAGTTCGGGATTCGACTCCGAATCAGCCGCAGGCGTTGAAGCCGCGGCCAGCTCGGGCGGTGCATTGATGCCGCCGATCATGGGCGCCGGGGCTTACATGATGCTGGAGCTGGTTGAGCCAGCGGTAGTCTACAGCGAGATCATCAAAGCGGCGTTGATCCCGGCGATCCTTTACTACACCGCGCTGCTGCTGACGGTTCATTTTCACAGTTCCAAAATTGGCGCCGCAACGGAAAAGCTCGACGAAGCCGATGATTCGGCGCCGATTTCGCTTTACCAGGGGTTCGTCTTTTTTGGCTCCTTCGCGATTTTAATTTTTATGTTGCTCTACGGCGGTAACGACTGGAAACCAAGCACGCCGTTTCGCGCCGTCAGCGTCAGTCTGTTGGCGATCGTGGCAATGAGTATGTTCAGTTCGACAACGCGGCTGGTACGGTTTAATCCTGACAGCCAGTCGGTCTGGGGTTACATCGACGTTTCGAAGATCATTGCCGCGTTGATCGGTGCCGCCCGCTCCGGCGTTGCGCTGATCGTGGCAGCTTCCTGCGTCGGGATCATTCTGGGAGTCGTTGGGATGACAGGCTTGGGCGCGTCTCTGCCTGCAACGATCCAGTCGTTTGCCGGCGACAACTCAATCGTCGCGCTGTTGCTATTGATGGTCTCGACAATCATTCTCGGGATGGGACTGCCCTCGGCGGTTTGTTATCTGCTGATGGCGATTTTGGTCGGGTCGGTTTTAAAAACGCTTAACACACCTCCTTTAGCGGCCCACCTGTTTATTTTTTACTTCGGCATGATGTCAATGGTCACGCCGCCGGTTGCGCTAGCCGCCTACGCCGGAGCCGCCATCGCCAAAGCCGACGTAATCAAGTCCGCGTTTGCCTCGTTTCGGTTTGCGCTCGTTGGTTTCGCGTTGCCGTTCGCGTTTGTGCTTCGCCCAGAGCTGCTGATGCTGACGTCCGACAACGTAGCGGCCAGCCCGCTAATGGTTGCAGCGCATGTGGCAACGACGCTGGTTGGGGTCGTTGGCTTGGCCGCCGCCATCGCCGGCTATGGCTTCAAGTCAATCGGCTGGGTATGGCGCGTCCCGCTTTTCCTGTGCAGCGTCGCCATTTTCTTTACTCGCTGGCAAGACTGGCAATTTATTATTCATTTGATCGCAGTTGGGCTATTGATTGTTATGTTCGTGATCAACTTTAAAATCCCGAATGCAAAACAGCCTCATTTACCCGATTAGCAAACACTACCTAGCGCCTTGACGCTCACATTTAGCAAACAGAGCCTAGTGGTCCTTCAATCCTGAAATGAATAGCAAACGGGTGCCATGCTTCACGCTTGCGTGAGCATGCTTACGCGAGCGTAAACATG
>CAYSQZ010000343.1:0-4275 GCA_964433035.1 uncultured Pirellulaceae bacterium
ACGGTCTGCACGGGCGACCGAGCATGGGCACGTGGGTGAATTATTGGCTTGGCGGCGAGTGCGAAAATCTGCCTGGCTTTGTGGTTCTCAATGGCGGGCTGATTCCGCCGGGTGGTTTGGATTGTTTTGGCAACGGTTTCCTGCCAGCCAGTTATCAGGGGTCGGTGTTCAAGCCCACGGGTACCGGTGTCGCCAACATCAAGCCGCTGGACACGGCGGCGGTGCAGAAGAAGAAGCTGGACCTGATTGCCGGGCTCGATGGTCAGTCGAGCCACCAATTCGGTAGTCACGATTCGATCGAGTCGGCGATCCGAAATTACGAGTTGGCCTATCAGATGCAGATGGCAGTTCCTGACGTAATGTCGTTGTCCGAAGAAACCGCGGCAACCAAAGAGCTCTATGGGATGAACTCGAAATACGAACCGACACGCATCTATGGAGCTCAGTGCTTACTGGCGCGCCGGATGGTTGAGAAAGGCGTTCGCTTTATCGAGTTGACCTGCCCGGCGGTTGGCGGTGACCGCTGGGATCAGCATTCGAATTTGAAGCAAGGTCACGAAAACAACGCGCGGGCCGTTGATCAGCCGATCGCTGCGTTGTTGAAAGACTTGAGGCAACGGGGAATGTTGGACCAAACGCTGGTCGTATGGGCGGGCGAGTTTGGCCGCACACCATTTGCGCAAGGCAAGAATGGCCGCGACCACAATCAGTATGGCTTTACGATCTGGATGGCCGGCGGCGGTGTCAAAGCCGGCGCCATTCACGGCGCCACCGATGAGTGGGGTTACAAAGCGATCGAGAACCGCGTCGAGATCCACGACCTGCACGCCACGATGCTGCATCTAATGGGCGTCGATCACACCCGCAGCACCTTCCGCTTCAGCGGCCGCGACATGCGTCTGACTGATGTTAAAGGCCACGTTGTTCACGATGTGATCGCGTGAAAAATCTCTGTCCCAATTAGCTCCCAAAACACCATGACCACACCCTCCCAAACGGTCGCTGTCCTCGGCGCCAGCAACAAACCGGCTCGCTACTCCTATCAAGCACTCCAACAGCTGCGGCAATTGGGACACGACGCGATTCCGATCCATCCTACGCTTGATCAGATCGACGGCGTTGCCGTAACAGCGTCGCTGGGCCAGATCGACCGCAACGTCGATACGCTGACACTTTACGTCAACCCAGCCGTGGCCGCCAGTCTCGCCGCTGAGATCATCGCCCTCAAACCGGGCCGCGTTATCTTTAACCCCGGCACCGAATCTCCTGAGCTGGCCGAGGCGCTGGCTGCCAACGGGATCCCCTGCCAAGAGGCTTGCACGCTCGTGCTGCTGGAAACCGGGAAGTTCTAGGTGGAGAAGAAACCGCCAATGGACGGCAATAAACCCAATGGAAAATGTTGTGCGGCAATAGGTCAAACACAGAGGCACAGAGAACACAGAGTTTCTCTCGGCGATCCCTTGCTCTATGATCTCTGTCCTTCTGTGTTTCCAAGCTTCTCCGCCGGAAACAACCAGAGTGTATGCCAGGCTCCCTGCTAAGCCTGCGTGCCGGTTGATGCGCAGGTTCGGCAGGAGCTTTCGCATCAAACCGACGGCTAGCGCCTCGACGCTCACAATAAGTCCAGTTATCGCCTTTTTGGGAATCAGACTTGTTCCGCGGGATAACGTCTCTGCCAGCTACCGCGCCGGGGATCCGCAAAAATTTTTGAGTTGGGAACCGAAGTTGATACAATCGCTGCTTAATCGGAACCTGCGCTGATATCGTGAATTCTTGATTGCCATGAGCTACCGCAAAGGCACCCCATGAAACTCTCTTTACGACGTTTTTCATTAAGAACCGGGCTCGTCTTACTCACGATCTGCGCCATTGGCTGCGCGTGGTTCGCTAAACATTGGGCTGAGGCGAAAAAACAGAAATCTGCCGTAGCGGAAATCCAGGCAGCTGGCGGTCGTGTGGGATACGGGACTCTCGAGCGGCGGCAGAAGGCCGATGATTCGCCTGGACTGTTGAGGAATTGGCTGGGTGATTGGCTAGGTAAAGATTTTTTCGAACCGGTTACCTCCGTTTGGTTCAACAGTCCAAAGGATGCTTTTCAGTGTAGCACCAAAGCCCTGTCACAATTGCCCGATCTGCGTGAGGTGACTATTCTCGGTCTGACAGACGTTTCGCCCCAATCCATTCGAGAATTGCGAAACGTGGCAGGTCTGCGAGAATTGTCGATCGTTCGTCAGCATCTTTCCGAAGAGATCCTCGATGCGCTAGCCGAACTGAACCAGCTGGAAGAACTCAGTATCTGCTACTTGAATTCAAATGATACAATGGCCGGCCTGGCAAAGATGAGGCATTTGAAATCGCTCTACATGAGTTGGAATCTAAATCCGATGGTGGGAGACGTCCCACCAGCCGACGAACTGGCTTCGATTCTTACGGAATTGCCGCAGCTCAAAAGTCTGTCTCTGTTTGGAACCGATATTACCGATGCGGGTTTGCGCGAGCTGTGTCGGTTGAATCAACTGGAGCAATTCACTGTCGGTAGTCAAAAAATAACCGGGGCTTCGATTCCGCACGTGGCCAAGATGAGCCAGCTGAAGTTCCTGGGCGCTTGGGGCTGGGACGTTAACGATCAGGACCTGACCGCGATCACACCCCAATCGCTACCGAGTCTGACAGGACTCGATTGGTTCGTGAAGAACGCAACCGATGACGGAGTCAAGCATCTGGCGCAGTTTAACCTTGAAATGCTTCGCCTCAGTGGCAATGGGATTTCAGACGAAGCACTTCGGGTGCTTCAGAAAATGAAGTCGTTGGAACGGCTCGATGTTGGTTCAACAGCTGTCGATCCGCTGGGAAATGCAGTTAAAGAGTTTAAAACAGCGCTCCCCGATTGTAGGCTCCAAATACCCAAGACAAAAAAACAATTGGAAATGGAAAGGTCGTTCAACAATTGGCGATTCGGAGGAATGGGCCAGCCGGCCAAGCTTGCACCGACAAATCTTTCGACGGTAATAATTGAAGTCAACCAACCGGCGGCTAGCGCCTCGCCGCTCACGAAACCACAAAACGACTCACAGTAACTCGTGAAGAATCCTATTACGCATCGAGCTTCCAGTCGCGAGGTTTTTTTAAGACAGATTTACAGGATGAAGAGGATTTTTTGCGGAGAAGGCTTGTCGGAATCCCCGCATCCCGTCGACTGACGATATCGCACTCCCGCCATCGGTCGTTTAACCAAACTCTTGTGGCTTCCAAGAATTTAATTCAACGCAAAACGGCCGAGCAAATGCCCGGCCGTTGTGAATTGTCGATGTTAAGCTACTGCTAACTACTAGGTGAATCAGTTGTTCGATTCAGCCGAAGTATAGCTGGATTCGGAAGACTCTTCTGATTCGTTCTTCTTCTCCCACTCAGCCCGTGCTTCAGCTCGCTGTCCCGCAACGGTGACAACTTGCTGGGCAAGCCGAATATGATCTGGGTGGAAGTATCGCTCAAACGATCCGTCCATCAGCTCGACGCGATTTTTTACCAGGAGTTCCTGCCAGGATAGTTCGTCGGTAACGTTCCATGCCGCCGCTTGGACAGCAGGTTGGGCAATCTCATCATTGGCCAACATTCGGACCATCTCAAAAATCTTGGGATCATCGTTCAGATCCGCCAAAGGCTGAACTTTGTATTCGATTCGCGACTTTGGGTCGGGCTTGCCTTCTTCGAGGCAAACAGTGTTGACTGAGACTTTACCGAGTCGACCTGGGGGAATGTTGAAAACACCTCCAGCACCACCGCCACCTCTGCCACCGCCTCCGAATCCACCGCCTTGTTGGCCGCCTCCGAATCCACCACCAATGCCCTGTTGCTGACCGCCGCCAAATTGACCGCCACCGCCACCTCGACCGCCGCCAAATCCCCCGCCTTGTTGACCGAATCCCTGTCGCATGACTGGAACCGCAGAAAAGGCTGCTGGCATGACGATCGCAAGAGGCTTGTCAGATGTGTTCTTGACGATCAGGTTCGATTTCGCCGCACTGGTAGCGCGAATGATAACTTCGACTTCACCATGATCGATCGCGTCAAACATCTCGACCGACTCAAAACCTTCAACGGCAGATTGTGATTTTACAATCGTGTTGAGTCGACGTTCTTTGACCAGCTTGGCTCGGGGTGACTCTTTCTTTTCGGTTTTAATTTCCGTGCCTTCCTGAGCGGCTGCGAAACTCGAAAGTGCAACCACAGTCATCAGAGCGACCGAAAACTTCAACCAATCATTTAGCAACGTTC
>CAYSQZ010000344.1:0-4262 GCA_964433035.1 uncultured Pirellulaceae bacterium
CAAAATCGACGGTGAGCGAGTGAAGCGGAAGCGAATCGATCAATTGCTTAAGCGTTTCACCATCCTCCGATCCGGCTTCCGCTGCCAGCCAAGCCCCTGACTTCTGGCTGAAATTCCCCAGGTCCGTCAGCGCCTGAACCAACGTCGTCCACTGTGGATGTTCGGGATCGCGGGGGACCGTCCCGATTTTGTTGACAACGACATTGCAGCCAAGCTCATAAGCCATTGTCATCGCAGATTTAGTTGCATCGATTCGTCGCTCAAGATCTTCAGTCACTCCGTAGCCACGCCGGGTCGGAAAATGGATCGCAGAAACTTTGAGGTTAAGATCCGAAAGCATCTTTCGCAGGTGACGCACTGCGGTCCGAGACATATCGGCGGGTCGTAGTTCAGTTCGCCCGTTGATCTCGACCCCTTCTGCCCCAAGGCCAGCCGCGGTCACGAGCGCTTTTTTGAATGGCTGGCGGAGGCTTTCGAGTCGAATTGCGGTTTTGAGTTCTAACATTTTATTGTCGTGGGAGATTGTGCAGACGGCGACACGGTTTTGACGATCAACGCTGCCCAAGATGGGCGATGGGTCGGTTTCACTTTCCCGTCAGCTTGCTATTCTACAGCGTATAACGAAAACGAAATATGGCTCGAGTAAACTAGTTTGTGACGAGAGAAGTGAAGTGACAGCGATCAAAAAAGTATGTGGATTTCTGGATTCGTTTGCTCCCACTCGGTTGGCCGAAGACTGGGACAATGTCGGATTGCTGGTCGGTGATCCGGCGCTCGAAGCCAAAAAAGTGATGACTTGTTTGACCGTCACGCCAGAGAGTGCCGGCGAAGCGATCGAGAAAGGCGTCGATTTGATCGTCTCTCATCATCCGCTTCCGTTTCGGCCACTTAAACGGCTCACCACCGATACGGTTCCATCGCGGTTGCTGTGGGATTTGGTTCGGGCTGGCGTGTCAATTTACAGTCCTCACACCGGATTTGATTCTGCAAGCCAAGGTATTAACCAAACCCTTGGAGAAAAGATCGGGCTTACCGGGCTTTCGCCGCTGGTGCCAATCAAGGACGATCCTGCCGAGTTGGGAGCCGGGCGTATCGGAACTCTCGAATCGGCTCCAAGTTTGAGCGAGTTTATCAAGACGATCAAATCGGAGTTCGAGTTGGAGGGGTTACATGTCGTCGGTGATCTCGAACAACCAGTCAAGCTGGTTGCGGTCGCTTGTGGGAGTGGTGGATCGTTTCTGGAGAAAGCCCGCCGAGCGCACTGCGATACGTTTGTGACTGGGGAAGCAACGTTTCACACTTGTCTGGAAGCGAAAGCCAACGGGATCTCGTTGGTGCTGCTTGGTCATCACACGAGCGAACGCTTTGCGGTTGAAGACCTGTCCGGTCGTCTGGCAAGCAAATTTCCTGACCTTGAAGTCTGGGCAAGCGAGCAAGAGTCGGATCCGCTGATCTGGGTTTGATTTGTTGTGTCGTTTGGCAAGAGCTATCACACAAAGCTTCGAGAATTCAGCTCCGCAAAAGCCTTTTTCATTGACTGCAATTGCTTTGCCGATGGATCTACGTTGACCTTGATAATGGTAAGTCTAGAATATAGCGGTCGGCTGACGTGGATTGGGCCGACACAGTGATGGATGACAGTCCAGATTTGAATATGGGATTTTCGGATCAGGTTATGGCTTCATCAAAATCAGATTGCAAACATATCGTCGCGCTGCCGGTCTTCAATGAAGTTGGTTCAGTTAATGCTGTGCTTGATGAAGTCGCGCGGCATTGCGACAAGATTCTTGTAGTGGATGACGGGTCGACGGACGGAACTTCACAGCTTCTTGATGAGCGTGATGACATTATTCTAGTCAAACATGACGGAAACAAAGGCTATGGTGCAGCGCTAGCCACGGCGTTTGACTACGCTGTCCAACATGAATACGAGGTTCTGGTAACCATCGATTGTGACGGCCAACATGAGCCACAGCGGATTCAGGACTTTGTCAAAGAGATCAATAAAACAGACGCCGACATCGTGTCGGGTACACGGTATTTGAAGTCGTTTGACGAAGACTCGCCGCCTCCAGAGCAACGCCGGTTGATCAATTTCAAAGTCACCCAAACGCTCAATAGTCGATTGGGATTTGAGATTTCCGACGCGTTTTGTGGATTTAAGGCGTACCGGGTTGCCTGTCTGAGTAAATTAAAGCTAACTGAAACCGGCTATGCGATGCCGCTGGAGCTTTGGGTTCAGGCGGCTTGCAATAAGCTGCAGGTTGTTGAAGTTGCTGTGCCACGAATTTATCTGGACGAAAACCGTTCGTTTGGCGAGAAGCTCGACAATCCCGAGACGCGGTTGCAGTATTACTATGATGTTATGAATAAAGCGTTCGCGGCGCTTCCCAATGACTGTGAAAAGCTCAGACAAATTCGGATTGGTTAAGCATCGCCGCTTTAGGCGCAGTCGGTCGATCCGAGTCAGTGGGAACTTCTAATGGAATATCGCCGTTTGCGTGCGCCCCGCGAACATGGCGCTACTATCGAGTTGCCGCCACTCAGTCGCGTTGAAAAAGTCTGGCGATCCAATCTCGATCACGTTCAAACACTGGGACAGATTCAGATTGGCGATGTTGAGCTTGGTTCGCTTCAGCAATCCGGACGCCAGGAAGTCGTCGAGTTAGCTCGGCGTTACACTAGCGAATATCTTGATGTCGACTTGACTGGTCGAACCTCTGGGCCGATCGTGATGTCGGGGCATCAACCCGAGTTGTTTCATCCGGGCGTATGGTTCAAGAATTTCTCGCTTTCGAGCATTGGCCAGCAGCTCAACTGCGTGGCGATCAACTTGGTTGTCGACAACGATATTTGTGGCGCCGCAGCGATTAGATTCCCGTCGGTCGAAGGTGGGGCTAAGTCGGTCAGTGTTGGCACGATTCCGCTGGATGCTCCTGGGGCCAACATGCCTTATGAGAACCGCAGAATCGAGGATGCTGATTGCTTTAGTTCGTTTCCCGATCGGGTAGCCTCGGCAATTTCACCGTTGGTTGAGAACCCGCTTGCGAGACTGGTTTGGGAGCAGTTGGAAACCGCCACAAATAAAAATCAACGGCAACCTTTGCTCGGGCAGACGATCGCTCAAGGGCGTCATCGAGTGGAGAATTCGTTTGGGCTATCGACGCTTGAAATTCCGGTCAGTCAGATTGCGTCCACCAATTGTTTCGCGGTTTTTTCCAAGGCAATCCTCACCGATATTCAACGATTCCAATCCGCCTACAACGGCTCAATCGCGGAATATCGCAAGCTCCACAAAGTTCGCAGCAATGCTCACCCAGTTCCCGAGTTGATTGAAGACGAAGGCTGGTTGGAAAGCCCTTTTTGGGTTTGGCATCACGACCGGCCGCAGCGAAATCGTTTGTTTGTAAAGCAATCGACAGCGAAAATCAGTTTGACTGATCGTGCCGGTTGGCAGGCGGATCTCGAGCTCAGAAACTTTGCTCAGCAGTTTGCTGATCTTGCGACAGAGCAAGTTGCGATCCGACCCAGAGCGTTGGCAACGACGATGTTCTGCCGGATGGTGCTGAGCGATATTTTTATCCACGGGATTGGTGGAGCGAAGTATGACCAGCTAACCGACTCGATTGCAAGTCAGTTCTTTGGAGCCGCACCACCGGAATTCATGACGATCTCAGCGACGATGAAAATCAAGCACGAGTTCGAACTGCCTGGTCGAGCCGATTTGATCGCGCTGCGTCAGTTACGGCGGCAGATTGAGTTTCATCCTGAAACAGTGATTGATTCGCTGACGCCAGAAGTTGAGTCGATAATTCAGAGCAAGCAAAATTGGATTCGTGGTGAAGACGCACAGGACCGGCGCGCTCGGCATTTGGGGATCACACGGGCTAACGAGTTGCTTCAGCCGTTTACCAGTCCGAGCTTTGCTGAGATTTCAGAGAGAATTGCCGCAACTGGCGGCGAGCTGCGAAAGTCGGTGGTGCTCAATTCGCGCGAGTATAGTTTTGCACTTTTTGATGAATCGCTCGTTGACGAGCTGGCGTCAATGGTTTGAGTTTGGCATCACAGTCAGCTTCGAAAAATCGTCGTTTGACAAGTTCCCAACGATTTTCAATGTTCGCAATTTTGAAAATTGCGCCAATGATTCCAGCGAATCAAATCGGCGCTAGTTGCTCATGCTGTGCGTTTTAGCGAAACAAAGACGAAGCAAAGTCACCCTCCCAAGATTGGGAGGGTCGAGAAAAGACGATGAAATCGGCTTT
>CAYSQZ010000345.1:0-4239 GCA_964433035.1 uncultured Pirellulaceae bacterium
TGCGATTGCAACAAGCGCTGACCAACAATCCCGATCTTCGCGTGCTGGTGATGGGGGGCCGCACTGATTTTGCGACTCCGCTCGGCGCCGTCCAGTACACGCTCAACCAAATGGTCGACCTTCCCGTCCAAAGTCGTGAGCGGATCAGCTACACCGAGTACGACGCGGGGCACATGTTCTATTTGAACCAACCGGACCTAGAGAAGTTGCGAAACGACCTCGTTGAGTTCATCGAAAAGTAGATTCGTTAAGTAGTTAAGTAGGTAACGATTATGATCAAACAGACGAATCGTCGCCAATTCATTGGGCTGTCCGGGGCTGGCGTGCTGGGACTGCTTGCCAACCCAAGTGCGTTTGCGGCTAAAAAAACAGCTTCCAGCGAGGAGTTCCTTTTTGTAGAAGCCGAAGGGTTCGACGACTATGGTGGTTGGGAGTTGGATCAGCAATCCATGGACCAGATGGGCTCTCCCTACCTCCTCGCTCATGGACTAGGCATCGCAGTCAAAGACGCGACTACCGAAGCCCAGTTCCCCTCTGCCGGCGAGTACCGCGTCTGGGTCAGAACCAAGGATTGGGTAGCACCATGGAAGGCTCCCGGTGCACCCGGAAAATTCCAGGTCGTCATCGACAAAAAACCACTCGCTGAAACTTTTGGAACCAAGAGTGCCAACTGGCACTGGCACGATGGTGGCATCGTCAAAGTCGGTGAAAAGGCTCATCTTGCCCTACATGACCTCACGGGTTTTGAAGGGCGTTGCGAGGCGGTTTTGTTCTGCAAAGACACCGACTTCCAGCCCACCAATGATATCGCTCAACTGAAAACGTTCCGCAGAAAACTCCTCGGACTACCAACCGAACCAGCCGACGGCGGCAGTTTTGACTTGGTCGTTATCGGTGGCGGTTTGGCCGGCACAGCCGCCGCGATTTCAGCTGCGAGGCAAGGCATTTCAGTCGCGCTCGTGCAAGACCGTCCCGTGCTAGGCGGCAATGGAAGCTCCGAAGTCCGCGTCTGGCCAGAAGGGCGCACGCTACAAGAACCTTACCCTCGGATCGGCGAGATCGTTGAAGAAATGTTGCCGGGCATCGACAAGAAGACGGCAAAACACAAGTGGTTTAAAACCATGAATGGCACTACGGCTTCTAACTTTGCTGACCAGCGCAAAACGGACTTGGTCAACAGCGAGCCCAACATCACGCTGTTCATGAACCACCGCGCGATGGAGACCTTCACCAAGGAAAAAAACATCGTCGCCATCATGATCCAAAGTACCGAAACGGCGCTGCAAAAAACGATCAAAGGCAAGTACTTCGCTGACTGCACCGGCGATGCCAAAGTAGGCTTCCAAGCTGGGGCCGACTACGAGCACGAGTTCACTGCGGAAAACCCTGTTATGGGTAGCTCCAATCTCTTCAACGTACTGGACGCCGAACAGGAAGCCCAGGTACTCGCCTGCGAGTGCAAGGACAAAAGCTCGCTCATGAGCCAATACGAGAAAGGCGATTTCGCTCAGCCTTTCCCCCGTTGCCCTTGGGCTTTAGACCTGTCCGACAAGCCTTTCCCGGGTCGATTGAAGGGCAAGGCTAAAAACAAAATCTCAGACCTCAAAAAATTTGCGAACATGTGGTACTGGGAAAGTGGTTTCACAAAGAATCAGATCGAAGATATCGAACTGATCCGGGATCACAATTTCAGAGCGATCTACGGTGCGTGGGACGCGCTGAAAAACGTCGATGGCCTTTATGAGAACCTCCGGCTAGGCTGGGTCGCGTTCATTGCCGGCAAGCGTGAATCAAGACGCTTGCTTGGAGATGTAAAACTCGACGCCACACATTTCCAAGACGGTAAGAATTGGCCAGATGAAGCGTTCCCTTGCACATGGTCGATCGACCTTCACGTGCCTGAGAAGAAATTTCAGGAAGGCTTCGAGGGAGATGAATTTATCTCCAAAGCCAATCACGGAAAATACAAAGGCAATGTTGACGGCTCCAAGGCCAAGCGACTTTACTGGGCTCCTTACCGTTGTCTCTACAGCCGCAACATCAGCAATCTATTCATGGCCGGCCGCAACATTAGCGTGAGCAAAACAGGCCTCGGACCAGTCCGTGTTATGAAAACCTGCGGCATGATGGGCGAAGTTGTTGGTAAAGCGGCAGCGTTGTGTATCAAGGAAGAGACCTCACCACGTGGTGTGTATGAAAATCACCTCCCAAAACTGAAGGCGTTGATGAAGCAACCCGGATCCACGCGTGTCAGCTAGTGCACAGCGATTCCCGATGAGCCTCACCCAAAGGCGCGAAGCCAACGAATCGACAATTTTGGTGCCTATGCGTGATAAATTTCATACTGCGATTTGCCATACGGACTTGGCAGACCGCTAGTTCTTGCTTAGCACTACTTCGCGGATCCACATTAAGCCTCGCCCGCAGGCGATCGCTTCGGGGGAGATCTTAAGTGCTTTGACCCCTTCGAAACAGCTTGCCAAAATCTTTCACTAAATCGCACCACGTGCGTTTGACGATTCCTAGTCGCTGCAGAATGGGAGCAAAAGAATCCGGAATAGCTCCGGCTTTACCAGCGACCAATTGTCGTCCGGTCCAGTCGATCAGCTGGAGATAATCATAAAGCGTGATACATGTCCTATAACGGTCGCTATTTCCACGCACCATTCTGGTTTGGGCTGGTTCTGTTGAAATTAGTTCGAGGTTATGTAAATTATTAAGGTACGACAGCCGTTGAACTGACTTCTTGTTCATATTTTTAAAAATCAACTGTCTAAACCATTCACGATTGTGGGGGAGTATCCGCAAGCGAAAAACGCCAGTTTTGGTTTAATTCATCTTTAATGGAATCTGTTATGAAAACTAGAAATGCATTCACCCTAGTCGAGTTGCTCGTTGTGATTGCGATCATAGGAATTTTGATCGGGATGCTTTTGCCAGCTGTACAGCAAGTCCGGGAAGCCGCGCGGCGGGTGGCTTGCCAGAACAATATGAGGCAAATTGGCTTGGCATCGCTGAACTTTGAAAGTTCAAGAATGACTTTACCTAGTTTAGGCGAACAAAACACCTTCGGAAACTTCTCTTGGCAGCTAAATGTTTTATCCTTCGCCGAAGGCAACAATCTTTGGGAGAGCTTGGACATGGAGGCCAGCGACCGGGGGTATTCCGCTCTCAACAAAAGCATTATGGGTAACAAGGCAATTCCAATGTATGTTTGCCCTTCCAGCGACCTAGAGGAATTTGACACGACTCCATCTTCTACAGATTGCCTAAGGCCTTTTTATACTGGAATTTCTGGTTCGGCGCGGGACGGTTTTGCCTACACCCCTTCAGCCGGCCCTGTGACGCTGGGCGTGCTGAGTGATCACGGCGTTTTTCAGCGACTGCATCACGTTCGACTGGGGGAAATTTCTGATGGCACGTCGAACACGATGCTGGCTGGCGAGCAAAGTGGATGGCTAACTGATTCAAATGGAGAAAAGGTTGATCTCCGAAGTGACGGCTCTCATTCGATCCTTATCGGTTATCGTCCAGACTGGGCACGAGTATTCAACACGACGGTCGTTCGCTACGCCCTCAATCACAAAGATTCAGTGGACGAAGGAATCGAGGGGAATACGGGTCGCAATCGACCGTTGACTTCGTCTCACGCCGGCGGTGTCAATGTACTGTATGTTGATGGTTCGGTGCATTTCTTGAATGAAAGTATTTCGATCGACGCGTTATTCAATCTTGCTGATCGAGATGACGGCAATGTTATCGGAGAACTTTAAGCATGAGGCACTTTAAACTTAGGGACGCAATTGTCCTAGTGTCTGCGATGCTTTTGTTGCCTCTGGCTGGATGCGACACGGGGCCAGATGGGCCGGTTCGGTTTGAAACTTCTGGCGTTGTTTTGTCTGATGGAAAACCGGTACCCAAAGCCCAAGTGGTATTTTATTTGCCAGAGCACAAAGTCTCTCGAGGAGCAATCACCGACGAAAACGGTAAGTTTCGAGTCAAGGCTGCTACGGGCAACGGCTTGCCTGCGGGTGAATATAAAGTTGCCGTCAGGCCAGCACCTGAAGGCGAAGAAGTGATGTTCGACATTGTGCGGCCAGACATTCCGGTTAGCTATCGACGCAAGGAAACGTCCCCCCTGACCACATTGATTAGCGAGGGTGATAATCACGTTGAGCTTAAGTTAACTCGATAAGCAGCTGCAAGAGCGTGGACTCTATTTGTTGGGTGCCCCCATTG
>CAYSQZ010000346.1:0-4137 GCA_964433035.1 uncultured Pirellulaceae bacterium
GCGCGGCGAAACGGTTGCCGCCGCACGCCGGTCGGATGAGCTAAGCAGCGCGCCTACCGACGGACTCTTCGTTCGATCCGCCGTCCGATTCGTCAGGGTCGTAAATCTCACTTTCTTCTGGACCTAGGCATGCCTGTAATATAACATGAGTCTCTGGTTCTGGCCGCAAATAAGTGTGATCGGCACACCGTCGAGCCAAATCCGGTTCTCACAAAAAAATCTCCATTCGTGAGCCCCCAGGCGCGACGCCTATAACTCCACAATACAATCCCCATTGAATTTTAGATTGCATTCATGAGCTCATTTTTCACCCCGGCACACCATCCTGCCAAGAGTTCCTACAACAAAAACAGATGGGCGGCACTTGCAATCGCATGTGGCGTCGTTCTTGCCAGCTTGGCCACGAGCCAAACTTGCTCTGCGGACGAGAATTCGGTTCTTAAATATCTTTCAGATACAGACAGTACTGCCTATCTTCAGCAAGGCGATTGTCGAATCGAACTGCTTGTAAGTGCGCAACAAAATCTCAAAGGCTCCTTTGTCTTCCAAAAATTCATCAACGACATCCCGCTTCACGGTGGCCGCGTGGTTGTGCTTGAAAAAGTCGATGGTTTCGTTGGAGAGGTTTTTGACGATTCAACAGAACATCTGGAGCTGGGTTCTGCCAAACCAACGCTAAAAGCTGAAGCGTGTGAAGAGTCGATCGAAGAAGCGGTTTCCAACCTCATCGATTCAGATTCAAAACTGGTTTGGTTTCGAACAGGTGCTAAAGCGGTTCTCGCATGGGAAATAACTACGAGTCTCGCCAACCCGGGCGAGCCAGGATCCCCCACCGGGCTGGAAACCGTGGTCGACGCCACCTCAGGTAAAATCCTTTCTCAGCGTCAACTGGATACAAAAACTTACGCGCCTGGCAGCCCTGAAGTTGCCAGTGGTGTGTTTCCACGAATTGTCATCAACGATGCCATTGGCCCGGCTGGCTCGCGAGCCTTCGCCGCACCTTTCGACGCTGTTGTCCGAGTCGCCGGTGGTTGTAGCGGTACTTTGATTGCTGACAATGTCGTTCTTTCGGCGAGACACTGTGGTGTTGGCGCTGGAGACACGATTGTCTTCGGCGAAAATTCGAACGGGGGAGGGATATTTTCAAGCACCGTTCAATCCTCTTTCTTGCCTGAGGGCAATGGCTCTCTGCTCAACGGCGGAGACGTTGCCATCTTAACGCTTACCTCACCGGTACCTGCAAACATCGCGACTCCTATGAGGCTGATTGATGAAACCGATGCTCTCGAGGGCATGGTCTGTGCAATGGCAGGCTATGGGTTCAATGGTGTAGGTAGTAGTGGCCACGGCAATTCGTCTGACGGCCGAAGGTGGGGCGGTGAAAATATCATTGATGTGTATGGCAGTCCTGCCTCATCAAACGGTTCGAACATCATTTCGACTGACTTCGATAACGGAACTGGTGGTGCAAATGAGATTTCGGGCAGCAGTCCCAATCCGCGTGAGTTCGAAGCAACCACCGCGCCGGGCGACAGTGGCGGTCCAGTGCTTGTTCAGATCGGCGACGAATGGCTAATCGCTGGGGTTCTTTCTGGTGGAACGACCGGGGACAGCAGATTCGGCGACATTTCCTGGTGGACGGGAACCGCAGATTTTCGTTCGGCAATCGAAGCCAGAGGCGGACAATTTGCTGGCGGTTTCGATGTCACCATTCCAGAGGGAATTCCAGATTTCATTTCCCCAGCAGGTGGTGACACCATGGAAATTTTAGTTATGTCGGACACTGAATTGATCGTACCGGGCAGTGGAATTTTTCATGCAGATACGGGCTCTGGGTTCCAGCAGTTTGCGCTGACGGAAAATTCAACAACGAACTTCACCGCAACTTTCCCGCCTTCAGAATGTATGACCTCCGTCGATTTCTATATCTCTTTCGAATTGCAATCCGGTGGAACATTCACTTTGCCAGGCGGCGCACCTTCAAATTCATTCAGCGTACTGAGCGCCACTGAAGTTATGGATGTTTTTGTTGATTCATTTGACTCCGAAATGGGCTGGAGTGTTACGGGTTCTGCGATCGAAGGCCGTTGGCAACGCGCGATACCAAACAACGGTGACCGTGGTGACCCCGCAGACGACGCAGAAGCAAGCGGAAACGGATTCTGCTTCGTTACTGACAACGCCAATACACCCAACGACAACTCGGACGTTGATGACGGAGAGACAGTTTTGACTTCGCCCGTTATGGACGGGTCTGTGGGAACTAATGAAACCGCCATTCTTTCCTACTTTCGTTGGTATTCGAATGATTTTGGTGCCAGCCCAAACGCTGACACGTTTGTTGTTGAGATCTCCAACGATGGAGGTTCAACTTGGAGTAATTTGGAAACCGTTGGTCCAACTGGTGCTGGTACTTCAGGAGGTTGGATTTTCGTTGAGCATCAAATCGAATCGACCGTAGTTCCAACCGACAACATGCGCGTTCGATTTACTGCATCCGACCTTGGTGACGGCAGTGTCATTGAAGCAGGTGTGGATGCGGTAACCATTCGCTTGGTTTCTTGCGAAGAGGACGTCCTTCTGGGCGACGTGGATCTGGATGGCTTCGTCAATTTTCTTGATATCAGTCCCTTTCTCGAACTGCTTTCCTCAGACGGTTTCCAACTCGAAGCAGATATCAACGGGGACGGGCAAGTTGACTTTTTCGATATCTCGCCGTTTATCGTTTTACTGGCTGGCTAGTAACTGGGAATGTTCAGCTGGGTGGCATGCTCACGCGCAGCATGAGCATGTCTCACTGCATCAGCTTTGAATCCAGAGGCCATCCAGAACTGTCAATGATGGAACTGAGACTCGATCAATAGTCAATGGATTGTTGACTCCATTTGCCCATGTCTTCGCACTTGACCAACGATAGTCCCTCGGCCGTGGTGCCAGCCCGCGAGGCGCGCCCGTCTGACTGGTGATCGACCGATGCACACGTGGCATGGCGAACCTCCAAGATCAAAAGCAAAAGAAGATCTTACTCAATCTCGCACACCTTGCTAATTTGGCTCCTGCCCTCTTTTTCCGACCTGTGAGATGGAAGGCGCGGCGAAACGGTTGCCGCCGCACGCCGGTCGGATGAGCTAAGCAGCGCGCCTGCCGACGGACTCTTCGTTCGATCCGCCGTCGTCAGGGGCGTAAATCTGTAGTGAAGCACTTTGTGGAAGCCAACCTCTTCGAAGCCAAGTATCGTTTTTAGCTTGCTGTCATAGGCTGGTAGCGGCTGACTGGCCTGAGTTTCTTTACCCTCTGCCATCATACCCCGCCGCTGAGTGATGGTATGCAAAAGAAGGTCAACCGCGGCGATCAGAATCAGTGAATAGCCCACCAGTTCAGTACCTTCTTCCACGATGTTTTTTACCACACGCAAGTATCCTTCACCCATGACGGCTTCCCAGAATGACCTGCGACCAAACAACCTTGAAAACACAAACGTCACCAGAAAACCACTCATCAACACCCCAGCACTTGGCAGTCGACTGAACGCCTCTACAGAAGGCATGATGGGATTAGGCTGTACTTTCAAATAGACCGCTGTCAGGCCCAAGACGATGACGACAAAAGTTTGCCAAGCGCCATCAAAGACGTTTTCGTCCAGAAACGCATCAGCTTCTCGGATGAGCATCATTCCGACGACCGCCGCAAGAATTACTGCAACAGGTCGTAATCTCTCGCTGATGCGAGCTGTCGCCAAAAATGCCAGGCAGCAGATCGCGCTAAATAGAATCTGAAGTTTCTCGGTGAGCGATGCCTCACCGTAACGGCTTTCGGTAAGCTCGGAATAGCCCTCTAACGAGATGAGCTGACTTACCAATATCACAGTTAGAAAATAGAGGAGCCCCCGCCCCAAATGCACACCAAACGATTGCATCTTCGCACCCCGATCCCACAATTATCCGAATGAACAAGAGCTTTAAAAGAAACGGCTTTAGACCGAATTTATCGGTTATTCCAATAATTAACTTGAGACTTTCCCTCACAGTCAATAGTAAATCACAAAAATCCGTTTTGTTGACCGGGCAGAAGATCGCGCGTGCTTCGCTGCCGGCTCATAGCCACAAGAACAGCCCGAAGAAAAAGGTACCGCGTACG
>CAYSQZ010000347.1:0-4127 GCA_964433035.1 uncultured Pirellulaceae bacterium
CACCGACGACGATCATTTATCTAGGCGAGTCATTGCTGAAACGCTCAAGCAGCCTACCCGAAAGTCATAACGCGACGAGCAATCACATGCTTTCTGTTTGGCCTTGCTCTGGATGGGGTTTACCTAGCCAGATGAGTCACCTCATCTGCTGGTGAGCTCTTACCTCACCTTTTCACCCTTACCTTCGACGGCAAGCCATCGAGTTGGCGGTTTAAGTTTCTGTGGCACTTTCCCTGATCTCACGACCGGTCGGCGTTACCGACCATCCTGCTCTGTAGAGCCCGGACTTTCCTCTGACAAAAAACTCTGCCAGCGATCGCCTAGCCAACTCTAGATTCATGGTAGTGACAACCTGACCCGTTGAATAGTTCGCAAGCTTTGAGAATCTCAAGATCGTGGCAATCGACGATTTTAATTGAGACAACAGCCTTGAGATTTTTCCAAGCTATCGAGCCAGGGACTCAACGATCTTGTCAATCGCGTTGTTGGATCTGGATTCAATCAGGATTCTGTCGTTGGGATGGATCGCATAATCTTGCTCTGGCCGAACCGCCTTCTTTCCGCCTTGATAGTCAGCCGGCAGCCTAAGTCCATGCCCGGATTCTTTGACCACTCGCATGATTGTGATTTCCATGTTGCGGAACTTTTCAATCGCCCCTGACCTCTCGAGCACTGTTTGCACTGTGATCGGTCCGTCGATAACGCCGCGACTGATCGACTCTTTGGAGAAGTTGCCCTTCATGTGGACTTCATAGACGCCCTGAGCTTCTTGCGGTTGAGTCGCTGCCGTTGGAATCTCTTTGTTCTGTGACAGCGGAAGAGAGGAGCATCCACATGAGACCAGCAGCGCACCGATCAGAGCACAGAAGATTGGAATCCGAAAAGCTGTTTTGATTGCAGTTTGGCTGTTCATGCTAGGCACCGAATTTGGCTGATAACGAAATCAGGCATCAAACTTTTCCCAAACCCCCTACCTGATACATTCGGCATCGGCTTGCTGACCGATAAACTTGAGTGATATTTGCCCGATAGTAGAAAACAGATGTAATGAGTGCGAGGAAGTTGTCCGGTTGATCTAAATCAGATTGCGAAACCCGTCAGTTCACGCAGCTTCATCGCCTGAACAGTGCCGATGCTATCACTTTGGCTTGCTTGGCTTGCCATTTTTTGTGTAAAGGTGGCCAGCGATTTTTCTTGGGGTGGGCTTCGGCTGCGGAAGATGGAAGCGGAGGAGTCGTACGCTCACCTGGCCAGCGATCAACGAGTCATCTTGAACTCGTGTGGATTCTCGCCTTCCTTGATCTCCACCTTCAGATCAGTCGTCTTTCTGCCCCGATACTGCTTGGGGATTCTCTTGTCGAAAGGCGCGTTTTTCGCAGAGTTTGAGGGCATTTGCGCAACGGTCACTATATATTCCCCCGGTGGAATCTTGGAAATAGTGAACTCGCCCTGACCATCAACTCTTGCCCCTAACGATAACTTGGACGTAGGGCTGTAGATAGCAACAACACAATCGCTGACCAGCTCGTCATTAGAAAAAACTTTGCCGAGCAATTCTCCAGTAGGCGGTTCTTTCTTTCCGCTGCAACCATTGAATGCAAAGAGCAGAGTTGCAGAAAATAAAAACGCAGTGCAAGTTATTCTGGCCGTTCGAATCACCAATTTCCCCTCGCATTCAATCTAGCAAAAGACTCGGTCGAATTGGACCGAGTCTCGTTAATTTAATTTGAATAAACTTGCTCGTCCTAATTACTGTCTATCGAAGTCACGCGCCCGTCATCGCGATCCGAAAGATCGAAAAGGACTTCAAGAGAAGTGTTATCAGAGAGAAAATGGGATGAGCCGTCACAAAGACCGACAACAATACCACTTGGATGCTCTGAGTGGAGTGGTCGGTTGGGGCCCAGGTTCCCCGGCGCACCTGGAGCTCCAAAAACAGACCTTACATTAATTTCATGACGAACCGCTGTTAGATTGAATCGACGGGGTCGATCTACCTTACCGCCCATGTTGAATCCATGGTTGCCATCAGATCGCATGTCAACTTCTTCACCGGCATCATTTAGCATCCAAGCTGATTGCTCGCCAATTAGCATCGTATTCGAGGTCCCGTCAGTGATCTCTCCCAGGGAAACGGTTCGCTCAATAAGGAGTACCCCCCCGTCACTGTTGATTCCCCCCTCATCACCTGGGCCGGCTGATGTATGTTCGGTTGATCCAGTAATGCCTGTGTAGCATGGCAACATTCCAGTCTGACCCCATCTACCGTGTGAACCCTGAAACCGTTCATCTGGCCCCGCAGGATAGGCGACAGGGAAAATCGGCAGGCTCGATGAAGGACAAGACAAAAACGGTAACAGCACATCTTCAAGAGCAGCTCGGTTAGGATTTGAAGAAGCTCCGGTCCAACCACCCGAATCCAAATCGTATCGATCAGACAGGTTCGCCTGTTCCATGAAAGGCAGTAAAAACACCCAGAAGGAATTCCCATAATTGTTACCGTTAACGGTCGGCATATTTCCGGGCGGAAATTCGTCTAGAAAAGCCGAACCATAGTTGTGGGCAGCAAGCGTGTTTTGACGAACATTGTTCATGCATTGGGTTCGCCTCGCAGCCTCGCGAACTTGCTGAACTGCGGGCAACAGCATTCCAATCAGGATGCCAATGATGGCAATTACAACCAGCAGTTCAACCAAGGTGAACGCTTTTCTGGAATTTGAGAACATGTAAAATCTCCTTAGAATTAAACTAAGTAAATGTATGTACGTTTATGAAACTGTATGTGTATGAAACTCATTATTAACATTAATCGTACTCTGTAACCAAGATATTTTCGATAAAAGGAAAAAGACAACTATTTTCGGGCTAGTGTGGAACCAAGTACCATTAAAGGACAAAATTGCTGGAGAGAAACGTTACGAATCGCCCATTGTTACACTTCCGTTTGCCTCTCAAGGGAACTGTTATCCACTAACTGTTAGCTTACTAACGGAAAGTTAATAAAACAGTAAAACAGTTCAGCAACTCCATTAGAAAATAACCAACCAAATAGATCACTTGCGCAAAAGCAGGTATAATCACTTACGTGGGCGCCACCACCAAAGTGATGGTCCTCCGCCCCTCCTCCCTGACCGCCCCGCGACAACCCCAAGAACAAAGAGAATTTATGCTTAAGCAACGAGTAAAAAAATCCCGCCAAATGTCAGCTGTGGTCAAGAAAGCCGTCCTCGCTTGCTTAGTGGGAATGTCGGCCTTGTTTTCTTCTGACACTCTGCCCGCTCAAAATCCGAATGTGCTTTTTATTGGCGTGGACGATTTGAATAACTTCACAGGCTTTGCCGGGCATCCCGATGCGATCACTCCCAATATGGACAGGCTCGCCAGCCAAGGCGTTCATTTCCCAAGTGCCTACTGCACCTATCCGCTCTGCGGTGCTTCGCGAGCCAGCCTCATGAGTGGCATTTATTTTGAGGAGCTCAACGCGAGTCAAACGCAACCTAATGATACGGAGGTTGAAGAAATAGTCGAAGGCATGGGTTCCTCCCTGTTGCATACCTACATGGGCAACAATGGTTACAAGACAATGGCGGTGGGAAAAATTCTCCACAGACATATTCCGGCCGGCAGTGTCGATCTCACAGGAGGAAGGGACAGTTTTGATTTCAACGAGAATGCCGCCGGACAGAGGGTGCGAAGCAACTGGCCACCAGATCTGAATCACGAAACGGCCCAAACGCTGACCGACTGGGGAATCTATGTCGGCCGAGACGCCGTCGGGACCGAGGCAGATATGAGTGACACAATATCTGCGGATTGGGCGGTCGAGCGATTGCAAGAAACTCATACCGATCCCTTTATGCTGATGGTTGGGTTTCTCCATCCACACGTACCTTGGTATGTGCCCCAAAAGTATTACGACATGTATGACCCTGCCGAGTTGACGCTGTCGCCTTACCTACCAACGGACTACGATGACATTCCCAATTTCGGTTTTAATCTCATTAATGTTGGCTTTCCCACCACCGAGTGGGCGATCGCTAACAATCAGTGGAGGAATATCCTCCATGCCTATCTAGCCAATGTTTCCTATGTCGATGCCCAGATCGGGCGCGTCTTGGATGCCTTGG
>CAYSQZ010000348.1:0-4120 GCA_964433035.1 uncultured Pirellulaceae bacterium
ATCGAAATATTGTTTGTCAATGGCATCACCCACTAAATTCGGCGAAGAGCCCCCAGAGGGAGGGTGACTTACTTAATGACGCGGTAATATCGGGTATCGAGTATCGGGTGAACCTACTGCAGGATTCCGTACATCATTCCGGCAATACAAGCCGTCATGCAAGCTGCGAGCATTCCGCCCAGCATCGCTCGTAAACCAAGCTGAGCCAGATCGCCTTTGCGACTGGGAGCCAGCGGACCAATGCCGCCCAGCTGAATTCCGATCGCGCCGAAATTTGAAAACCCACACAGAGCGTAAGTCAAAATCGTTTTCGTTCGCTCGCTGATATCTTTGGCGCCGGTCAATTCAATGTAAGCAAAGAATTCATTGACGACCATCTTTTTTCCCAACAGGTCACCGGCGACGAGACAGTCAGCCTCTTCAACTCCCATGATCCAGGCCAGGGGATAAAACAGTAAACCAAAAATCAGACCGAGCGAAAGCTCAAGGCCGAACAAGCCACCAACCCCTTGCAAAATAATGTCGATCAACATCACCAATCCCAGGAACGCGATCAGCATCGCCGCGATGTTAATCGCCAGCTTCACTCCCTCCGATGCCCCGTTGGCGGCAGCTTCGATCACATTGGTCGCTGAGTTCTCCAGATCTCTTTCCGATTCTTCCAGCGGGATCGGTGTCTCGGTTTCGGGCTGCATGATTTTGGCCAGAACCAGCGCCGCAGGTGCCGAAATCAGTGACGCGGTAAGCAGATGCCCAGCACTAATGCCCATTCCCGCAAACACAGCCATCAAGCTTCCACTGATTGTTGAGAAACCGCCAACCATCAGCGCATTGAGCTCGCTGCGCGTCATATTGCCAACGTAAGGCTTTACGACCAGGGGGGCCTCGGTGTGTCCGACAAGCACGTTGGCAGCCGCGGCCAGACTTTCCGACGGAGTTGTCCGTAGGGTCTTTTGCATAAACCAAGCCATGATGCGGATCATTTTTTGCATCACGCCCAGATAGTAAAGTACGCTCATCAGCGACGCAAAGAAAACGATGGTCGGGAGAATTCCAAACGCAAACGATCGCAACATTGCTTTTTGGTGCGTGATCGGTTCACCCGGTCGGGGGTAAATGTCAAAAACAAAACTCGCTCCAGCATCGACGCTTTTTTGGATCACGTCAAAGAACGATTCAACGCCATAGAACACGACACCGTTTTTGAATCGCGGCACAGTAACGCTGTTGCCGTCCCAGTATTCCGATTCAAACTGATCCCACTTGGTGTCCAGGTCTTGTTGGGCTTGGGCAATGGACGCTTCGTCTTCACTCGAATCGTTGTCCTGCTTTAATTGCTTTTTTAATTGTTCCAGTTCTGCTTGTTCTTGCTGAAGCACATCAAACGCCGAGGCGAACGGAACGCCTTGGCTATTGTCAGGAACATTAGCCGCTTTAAATCCGCCGCCATCGCAAGCGGCTTTGAGCGAAGCGAAGTCACCGAATTGTTTATCGAACCGCCAGCTTTGCGAATTGAAAAAGATAGCCGCCAAAGCGATCTGCAACGAAACACCAATGATCGCCAAACGCCAGTTGACTCGAGTTTTATGAGAACTCATCAGCCACGCAAGGCCAAGCATTACAAACAACCCTACAGCACTGATGGCATTTAGATGCGTCGCATTTTCAAACATGGCCGCTGATCCTTGCTGGTTGTTGAAGCGATCGTTTAAACATCCTGTTTATGTTGTCGCAGAGTCTGAACTCTCGCCGTCGTCTGTCTGATCGCTAGTTTCTTCGGCCACCGGACGTGGCTCCTGAACCTGAGGGATTCCGTTTTCGTCTGATTGAAGCGGTGGAAGCTCATAAGTCCGTTTTTCGTCGACGATGTAAATCTCATCCATTTCGGTTTCATCAGCGTCTTTGCGAAGCAACAAATAAATTGCCGACGCCATGCACCAAAATAAGCCGTAAATAAAAGCCGCGGCCAGCGTGCGGAACAGTGAGTTCCAAATTCCAATCATCGTCCTTCCGGCAGTCAGTGTCGAAGAATCTTTAACTACGCTTCCAGGTTCAATATTCTCGAGCGGGATTCCGTTGATCACGTCGATCCGGTCTCCAGAAGTCAAATTGGCTCCCCAGGAAGCGGACCAGAATGAGAGGTCGACGATAGACTCGGTGAGTCCCGCTACCAACATCCAACATAGGCCACCAAACACAATCGCAACCAAACAGTAAAACAGATAGTGCACGGGTCTTTGGAACGTGTAAGCATACGCCCGCGTCATTGCGTCAAAAGCATTTTGGCTTTCGCATCCCACGCTCGAGACCATCAGCGGGAAACCAAACATCAAACCCAGTAGCAAAAGTCCCATCGCCGATGCGATCGCCAACAAAATAGGCCATAGTATTCCGGCAACCAGAACTCCAAAATCGAATCCCATCAGCAATCCGATCAAACCCGCAGGTAGACAAAGCGCCGCCACTGCCAACAGCGGGATCCCAACTGCCCCCACCGCGGTCGTCCATTTTTCAATGGCGAACTCAAACGCATCGTCAAGACCAGCGTTTTCGTTGCGAGTTAGTTTAAGCAGACTTACCCGAGTGATCCCGAGTCCAACAAACGACCAGACACACAACGACCAAACGCATCCCAGCAGCAGGTAGAAAAAGGCGCGGAGGTTAAATTGCCCATCAAACAAATACTGGAACGGCCGAACCAGTTGTCGAAAAACGTTGCGAGGACCACTTAGGTGAAGCCCCATGAAGTCGATAGAATCGGTGTGCTGTTGAGTCGCCAAAAACACACCGCGATAGGGACTGCGATTAATTTCGACAAGCTCCATTAGATCTGCATTGGCTCTAACCGTCTTAATACTTGCGGTTTTCAAGCCATCAGGCTCCGCTTTTTCCGAGGCACCAGCTTCAATGAGTTCGTCTCCCGTTATGGAGCTGGTGGTGGAGTTGAGAAACAGAGATTCGCTCAACATCCACCCCATGGGTGTCAACACGACCCCCAATAACGAAAACGCCAATACGGTAACGCTGGCCGCGATCGGCAACGTCTTGAATATTGACGTCCAGGGGCAGAGGTCGCTCCAAGAGATTTTTTGGACAATTACAGGTTGCTCAGTCATTCAGTTTTTTCCAGCAATTTCTTGCAGTTGGCTCAAAGATGAAACAATCAGGACACGAATCGGTAAAGTGATCTCCAATGTCCCGCGATATTATAAATAAGTAGAACCAGTTTAGAAACGCAGGCAACAAGATTTTGTGATCTTGGCCTTTGAATTGCTTTCCATGCTTTTTTTAGGGGGAAGTTGTAGATGCCGAGGCGAATCAGTCGTCAGACGATCAAGTCGTCTGCCCAAAGCCAAGTCTCTACGCCAACGGGGTTGGATCAATAGCCAAGGTTCTTGATTGAACCTCGGGACAGTGAGTTCACTGCGTACACAATCCCAACGGGATTGGATCAGGTCTTGGCGCGCGTTGACCGACCCTCGAGGTCCACGTTGGCGACCAGCGTCGCGGACTTCACCCCGCTGGGCCGGTTGAGGTTCACTTGTCCAACGGACTCCGTACTGTCGAACGCGATTCCCGTTGCAGCAGAAACACCGGCGGCAGGTCGACCATGGAATAGATTTTGGTAGTAATCGACAACCGAGTTGGGATTGGAAGCGTTCTGGCCCTCAGCGGCTTGAATTAAAAAAACAATTGCCGAACAGCAGAAGCAAATTGCTGCGGAAGTACGGATCATCGGATCGCCTGTAAAGCTTGTTAAATTATCGCCAGCGCCCAACGAAAGAATTCAGACCCAGCGTCGAACAACCAGGGAACAGTATGCTTAAGGCGTTTGAGGCTTCAACCGTATCAAAGCTCTTTTTGAACCAGAAAAAAACTGCAGGAGGGCGCCGAATCTCTGAGCCGGCTCGCTGCCCTGGATTGTCTGACAGCAGGCCCGCTCATTCTGCTGGACACCGGCCAATTCCGGGGTGGATGGAGTTTTTTAGACAGGATTAACAAGATGAACAGGATTGCTGTTGAATTCTGATCAAGAAAATATCCTGTCAATCCTGTCCGAACTCCGGCCACCGATCCTTCGGACCAAGTGTTCTTTCCAACCGAACCGCAGAAAAGGCTT
>CAYSQZ010000349.1:0-4118 GCA_964433035.1 uncultured Pirellulaceae bacterium
TTGTTTAGTTTCTGAAAAGCAGTGATAGAACGATCGAAAACACCATCGCCACGCTGTTCGTTTACATTATCAGGCGAGTAGCAGGGCATCGAGGCAATGCAAACGACTTTGTGCTTAGCGTGAAATTCAGGGATCCATTCGTATCCCGGTTCCTCAATAATGGTGGCATTGAGACGGGTGAGAACTTCACGAGGCTGGTCAAAAGAACGCACTCGCTCAACCAACGAACGAAAATCCGGATGCATCTCCGGCGTACCACCGGTCAGGTCAATCGTGGGAATGTCGCTTTTTTCAAACCAGTCGAGCGTTCGCTCCAGATGCTCGCTCGAAATGAGCTCCTTGCGACCGGGACCAGCATTCACATGGCAGTGAGTGCAAGTAATATTGCACAGCTTGCCGGTATTTAATTGGAGAATTTTCGGTCGAGCACGCTCAAGGGGAACCTGATGCTCTTCAAGTTTACGATCAAACGGATTCATAGCGGATATGTCTGAATTAGAGTTTCAAGTTGGCTAACGATGCTCGAAAGGAAACCTCTGGAACTCCCGTCAAGGGAGTTGCCAAGAGGTCTGCTTTAACTTCTTCGGCAATGCAATCTTCGATCGAGCCTCGTTTAACTTGCGCGAAAGAAAATGCGTCGCTGTCGTGAATGAAAGCGCAACGTTAGCAGCAATCGTCTTCACAACAGGTTTCTGTCACGTCGTAGTCCATGCCTTTAGATTCACGAGGATGTCGCAAACGCATACCATCGCAAGCAAACGGTTGGGCCGACTCAACGGGAACTTCTTCGATTGGTTGGACTTTGTAAAAGTGATCTTCGTATGGTTCCCGCGAGAGCGCTTCAAACGTCCGACCACAAACGGCCATCGACTGCCCTCGGTGATAAACGTGGCCATCGTCGTCTTGAACTGTTTTGAAAGGCCCTTTGTAGATAACTCCCTGGTTTCGCTCCAGGCAAGGTCCGGTGTCGGGCTTGTAAGCGATCACAGTGACCGAGCGGAATTCGATTCCTTCGACGGTTTGCCAAGCCTCTGATTCGCGTTTGGCTACGTGCATTCCTTCAAAACCTGCCGCCGCAAACTCAGCCAGGAATTCGTCCTCGCGCCATGCACCGGAGATACATCCCGACCAGAGTTCGGGGTTGTCCTGAAGGTGCTGCGGCACGGTTTCATCGGAAACGATATCGGAAATCGCGGCACGACCACCGACCTTGAGTACACGGTACAGCTCGGCAAACAATTTCTTTCGGTCGTCAGGCCGCACAAGATTCAAGACACAATTGGAAACAACGCAATCAACGGTGTTGTCTTCTATCATCGGCTGCTCTTTTTCGAGTCGCTGCTCAAGGCGACGCCGGTCGATGATATTCTCCACGCCGGTTGACTCTAGCTTGGACAATTCTTTCTCATAGAGTTCTAGGTCGAGTCCAAGGTTCTGGATAATTCCGCAGCGAAAATCAACGACGTCGTATCCGATCTTCTCAGCGACCTCGGCTTTGTACTTTCGGGCCAAGCCAAGCATTTCGTCGTTGCAGTCGACGCCAATGACCTTCCCTTTTTCGCCGACAATCTGGGCAGCGATGTAACAGAGCTTTCCGCCGCCAGATCCCAGATCCACAACCGTGTCACCGGGTTTTACAAACGGCGAGGGATCGCCACAGCCGTAGTCGCGCTCAACAATCTCGTCAGGAATAATCTCCAGCAATTCAGGTTGATACTGAATTGGACAGCAAAGAGCTGGTTCTCGCTCTTCGGCGGCTTTTGAGTATCGGTCTGCTACCGCTGTTTCTACATTCATCTGCGTCATGAAACTATTCTGGTTAATGTTTGTTTACGAAATTAAACTCTCAAAGGAAATCAAAGATCCTTTTCGATGTGGGATAACATAATACAACGAATTGAGTCGTTGATGGAACCTCGCTTCGCTTTTTTTAGCTGGTCGAAACTAAAATTGCGAGCGGCAAGGCACTAGTCGCCTGCATTGCCGGGCAGCTGACCGACGTCTGGCGACTGGCCAATAAATAGCGGCCCAATCTCGATTGAGCAATATTGGCTTAAACTTGCAAAAGCTTCTTGCGCTCGCAGGTTCAATTCTCCTTCACTATTTGACTAGACGTGTCTCCGGGAACTGGGCAACCCATCCGAACCAAAAAACGCTGTGCGAGGGCATTCGCGTCAACGACTGATCCTTCCATGTCAGTTTATCCTCTTCGACGCGCCATTTTCGACCTTTTTCGTCAGTTGCGGAGTCGTTTTGATTCCACGAGGTAAACTTAATGTCCCCAACGTCATAAGCTCTGCTGGTGCCGTCAGCGTCTGCCAATACTACGATTTTGGTGTCTCCTAATTTGTCGTGATGAACACGGGCTTTGGCCAGGTACTTAGTCGCGATTGCCAACTCTTGCTTCTCATCTCTAAACGCCAGGACCTCATCCTTGTTCAAAAGACGCTTGTCCAGTTCTGGAACTGTAAACATTAACTCATCTGTCCCAAAATAATCTTTGTAAGCGACCCCTTCGCCGTAGTCACGCCGATGACCTGTGTCCAGCGAAAGAACCGTTGTGTCAGGATGACGTTTCTTCCATTCGCCCCAAGTCGAAGTGACGAGGTAGCGACGTTTAAGTTTAATGTTTTTTCCCATCAGCGGCCCAGCGACCGGTTCGCCCTTTAGTGTCGACCACATTGATTTTGTTGCGTGGTCGTACATCACCTTGTTGGATCGGTAGAGAAAGCCGCTTGTTCCCAGTTCGTGGTGAACGCCTTCAAATTCAGTCTGATACACGATCAGAGCACCGCAAAGCGTTCAGTAGACTCCACACACGGACTCGCCGCCAATCGTGTCTTTGAACATTTCATGCCACGCGAGAATCCGCTTGGGATAGCAGCGAGCGTCTCCATTAAGCTCAATTCCAAAAACCACATCAGTGTCAGAAAGATAGCCAGCCTCCGCAGCGGTCAGCATCTTCGGGTTCTTCAACGGCGGAATCCCGTCTCGAGGCACTCCGCCCCAACGGACTTCATCGAGGCGAATCGTGGCGTTCTCGGTTTTGACGAAGTACTCAGTGAATCGGGGGTCAATCTTGCTGTAAAGATTTGATTTAAAAAGAGCGTAGTCCGGATGGGGTTTAAACTTTTGTTTCCAAATCCAATGCATCCAGCCGTCGAAGTCCGCTCCAAATTCCTGTCCAGTTTGGGTTTCAAGTTTCCGCAGTACAGCCGCTCGCTGACTAGGCGGAAGGAATCTGGCGACTTCCAGCATCATTGGGACGTAGCTGATGTCCCAATTCATTTCGGCTTGCCTTAGCACCGCCTCAACGCCGGGCATGCCGGAGCGCAACATGCTTAGAAACTGGTTGATCGGAACCAGCATTTTCGACGACTGTGAAAGCCTGATTCTGTGTGAAGTTTCTTGAATCACGAAATTACCGCTATCGACAACGCTTTGAGCATCTTCTTGGTCGCGAACTATCTGAACAGTGGACAAGCCGGCAATTTCAGTCGATTGCCCGAGCAAAGAAGGAAGCTGACTGGCTATCAGGGGGATCGCCACAAGGCCCAGAACCACGACGCCACTGACGAGCAAGTATTGTTTGGGAAATTTCATTATTCTTTTCGTTCTTTGATGCCGGAAAAGCAACCCGGACATAAGAAGGTGAGTTTGGGCGAAAGAGCATCGACCGATATCGGGTCGTACCAACTCACTTTGTCATTTACCTAACAGGTCTAACAGCTGCCCAAAATGTCCCGTTGACTAATAGACGTCAGAACGAGCGAGAGCTTACTGTTTTTGGTGGATAACCGAAAAAATAAGCCTGCGACGCATGGTCAAATGCCGTTGAAGGTGGTGAAACGGAGCTAAAAATGACGAGTCGGATTCCTCCACAGCGGAAACCCTATTGAAACTGCATGTTTCGAAGCGCGATCGCTTCGAGTTCCGAGTGACTCACGTCGCCAGGTTTGACGGATTCGACAAGCTGCCCCTGTCTCATGATGCCGATGTTGGTGGCGATGTCCTTGGCGCGGTAGAGATCGTGAGTCGCCATCAGCACCGTTGTCTGCTGCTCGCCGAGCATTTTGACCAACTGGGAAAACTCATTCGAAGCCTGAGGGTCAAGGCCC
>CAYSQZ010000350.1:0-4085 GCA_964433035.1 uncultured Pirellulaceae bacterium
GTGATCCTATTTCCCAAATACAGGCGAACCCGCAAATGGAAACCCGACGCGTTAGCGAGGGCGAAGCGACAACTGACTCTGCCCTCGCTGACGCGTCGGGTTACCATTTTTTGTTTCAATCGCAAACCTTCTCACCGTGTGCGAGGCCCTCGTTACCTCCGCGGCGTTGGAAAAAAACACAGCCTCGTCGGGTTGCCAATAAAGTCGTCTTTTGAGTGCGCGCAAAAACAAACGCGGCACCTGCTAATAATCCGTTCGCAGACCGCGCTTGATAATGAATTTAAAAAGTGTGAGGGGCGGCCCTTGAGACGGCGGATGGGATGAGAACGCTTAGGGCTTAATGCCCCCCACGCCAAAACATAAAAGCAAGGTCCGTGCCAAGCTTCAAAAAATAATCAAATTCGATATAGCCGTTGTTTTTAACTGTTGGCAGTTCAAAATCTGGTCAGGTTATCCAATTTTGTCTCGATATGAGATGTAGTTCTTGATGCGAGACAGAATACTGTCTTTTGCATGCGTGATTGTAGGCAATTGCATGCAGAGGTTTACAGTTTGATCACCGGGTACAGGATCTACTCGACTTTGGTGGTTATTCACAGTCTAGCTAAACACACTCGGTGGGTTGGCTGGCAGCGTATCAGTTGACTGATACGCATCGCGACTGACAAAGCAAAATAGCTTGGCACGGTTGCTTCGTTTCAAACCGACATCACTTTGTTCGAGTGGGCGAAAGCGGTTTGGAGAAATGTGGACCCGATTCAACAGTTTTGTTTTCGGTTGCATGCGAAGAATGAACGACCGAGAGCGAATCAGGCGTATCGAGTGGTTTGGCTTGCTCTGCAGCCAAGCGAGCTCTTTGCTTTCTCTTGAATTTCAAATTCTCGCGCACGGTGTATGACCAGCATGGCCGGTCAAGCGCGTGATACTTCGAATCGGCAGGAAGCGACTGCGTCAGATGGGCGTGAGCGGCTTCGAGATTGTGATAGGGAATGGTTGGAAACAGATGATGTAGTGCGTGGAACCGAATCGTGAACGGGAAAAAGATCCATGTCAGGAAAGTGTTCTTGCTGTAGTTGCAGGAATCGCTAACGTGATCCGCCATGCTCATTTGCTCACCCTCGCTTTCAAAATGATGATCAGCCAAAAAGCGCATCTGGTTGCATACCAGAACAGCCATCGCGAGTAGGTAGAGCTGCGGAAGTCGAGGCCACTGCGTAACACCGGCGATTATTGCAATCGGAATCATCCAAGCGCGTACACAGCACAGCAATTCGATAAACGCAAATGATTTCCGATCCATTCTGCTGACGTTGCGTTCGTAATTCCAATTCATGGTGAATGAAGAAAGTCGTCGGAGCGTATACTCGCGCCAGGTTGGATGCAGAAACGAAATGGGTGCAAGCATGAACCTTAAAACGACAAAAAACGGATAGACCGAAAGGTAGGCAAGAAAGAAAAGGGTTCCTGCAAACGAGCCAGGTGTAAAAACATTGACGATATATTCCGGGTCTTGAGGCGTGCCGTAGTATCTTCCCGAATGGTGATCGCGATGGTGACTTGAAAAAAACGTTGATGGAAACAGCGTTGGAACTCCCAGGATCAGGTTCCACCCAAACTTGAAACTTTTGAGTTGGCTACGGTTCAAGTGAGCCACTTCGTGAACCATTGAACTGGCTCGGTATAACCAAAACGCAGCAAGTGGAAACGTGAGATACTTGAATACCGAGTTCAATGGCAGTACCAGATAGAGCGTCGCGGTGGCGTACGCGCAAAAGGCGCATAGAAACAAATCCAGCCAGTACTTCGTCGGTTCGACTTTGAAAAAATCTTCTGGCCCGTTCTTGATTAATGCGCGCGCATCATGAATCCACTGCTGGGAAACCGACGACATGACAATCCTTTGTTTGGTGGGGCAAATGGCCCGTCAATATTGACGCACCAAATGAAGTGGCCGCGATGCCACGATATGAGGTGAGGAAACTCACAAGCCAATAAAAGAGGGCTTGCTGGGAGAGAATCTAGATCATTGTCAGAATAAATCAACCTGACAAGAATTTCTCCGCCCGTTATCGACAAAGCGCAGGCAAATGAACGTCTTTTACGTTTGTCAGGTTATGGCTAAACAGCGCCGTGGAAGAAAGATTCTTAGATTTAGCACTGCTGCGTTCGACGCTTTGGTTAAGAAGGGCTGCTTACGCAAAGGTTTGGCAGTCGTTTTATAAGCATGCTATCGGAGTAGCTCGGATAGCCGACGCTGGGCTGAAGAATTCAGCAGGTACTCTTCACCCCGAGACCCAATGGTGGGTTCGCGTTGCGCCTGCCTGGCGACGCTCTGTCCGATTCGATATCGCCGACTACGTATCCTTTGTGAAAAATCAGGATCGTCGAAGTGCTCTGCGGCCAGCGAGTTGATCAGTGAGATAGCCGTCAGATCTTCAAAAGGAATTCGATTGTCCAGCAGGCCAAGCTCATAGGCATACTCGGCCGAAAGTCCGGGCAAAAGGACTTTCCAACCGTAGTTGATTTTGCCGGGGCTGACCTCGTTAACGTGACCGGCAAGATTGGTCGTGCAATTGTTGGTGATCGAATTGTAAAACTCAGGGTGATCGGCAAGCCGGTTCATTCGCTCGATCACATCGGCGAACAGGGCTTGGGCCTGTTGAGGATTGGCGACGGTAGGATAAACGTAAACATTGGCGCCGTGATGCTCGGTTCGCAAGCGAATCACATCTCGCTCATCGCTCAATACGTAAGCCAGCTCGTACTTCCTTCCCAAGCCCAGAACCGGACTGTATTTTTCTCCCAGCTCCTTTCGGACTTCAACCGAGATGGCAAGGTAACTGCCGTCATCGAGTCCAAAGCTCAAAATGGTATGTGCCAACTTGGGTGCTTTTACGAAAGGAGCGACGATAAAGTCAACTGACTGGATTTGATCAAGCTCAATGTTTCGGTCGTAGTAGGCAACGACATAGTCATCCTCAGTCACATAGCTGTTGTTGCGGATATTGGTAAGCTTGTATTGCCCGCCAACGATTTGGGCTCGCGGAGTTCTAGCCAGTTCAGGTTTCCATTGGCGATCATTGGAAGGAGTAAGTCGATCCTGTAAATCGGCGGCGAGGTTTAAGCGACTGCATCCAGTTGAGCAAACACATAGCAGCGCCAAGCCGACCAACAGGCAAGCGATGGATCGAATTTTTGAAAACCACTGCATCTATTGGATTCGTAATAAAGCCTTGGCAAAATCGCAAAAAGAGAGGGGAAGTTAGGCTTACTTTTTCTTGCTGGCAAGAGTGAAATGCCTAAAGTGCTCGATGCTTGCGACAAATACAGCGGTTATTTACCAGCGATGTTGTGATTCGCGATGAAGCTGAAGCCAAACGACTAACTTGACTAATTCGGCTGACGCCAAATCCGACGCTATCGTTTTTGGAACAAAACTTCTGGAATTGTTCCGGCAACTATCTGAATCTGAGCAAGAACGGATGATTCGAGACTTGGATTCCGATAATCTCAAATGACGCTTTGATCCACAACCGGCCTTTGTGGTGGTCTAGAATTTATTCACAATCTTACAGGCCTAATTTCCACTAGCGAAGAAAATGTGCATTAGCCAAAGATTTATGGGATAATGCGTAAGGTCTATTTCGAACACACGAACTTTGGAACTAGCAGATGCAAAATCTTCGACGATCACTTATCTCTCTTGTCTGCACCTGCATTCAACCATTCATCGATGTTCTAGCCTCTCAACAGTTTCAAGCCGAAGCGGACATCGATCGAAATGGTGTAGTCAACTTTTTTGATATCCAGCCATTTATTGACATTCTAGCTGGAACTAATTGACGTACTCACCAGATACCGAAGCTTCAAAAAAACGGGGATTGCTGTCTTTACATGGCCAATTTCCCGACACGGCTTGGAATCGAGAATTCTCCTCAGCGTTTGGGCTCTGTCCCGGACACCTCGCGAGAAGGTGTGCGCCTACCGAGGTCCGGGACTAAGACGCGAAAGCGTCTAAAATGGTAACCCGAAGCGTCAGCGAGGGCAAAGTCAGGTGCCGCTTCGCCCTCGCTGACGCGTCGGGT
>CAYSQZ010000351.1:0-4074 GCA_964433035.1 uncultured Pirellulaceae bacterium
TTGGCGTAAAACCCAAACCTCAACGGTTGGCGGAAAATCCATATCCATCCATCGGCGTAAATCAAGCTATCGCTCTGCCCACATAGACGCGCCTCCAATACTTGCTAAACGGACTTGGATCGCCTTGATGAATAAATTGACTTTGAGCCACTTCGAGCAAGGTGGTTTCAGCGAACAGTCTTTGCGGTTTAGGGAAGCGATCTGCCCTCCAAATTTTGGCTTCAAAATTCTGCTGATCGTTTAAGCCTCGCTAACATTCATCGTTTGGGCGACAATAGAGGTTCAAAATTTTGATACAGAAGATGATCGGAAGGTGAGCGATGCTTGGAAATCAGGAGCAAATTGAAACACTTGAGAAAACCAGTTTCCCTGGCAAGGCCGGTCAACGGCAGTTGGTCGATTATTTAAACTTGAAGCTGGCCGCCAACGGTTTGCCCACCTTTGGCTCGCTTGAAGACTCGCCGCTCTTCCAAATCGGCGAAGCACTGCTTTCCAGCGTGCGCGAAAAAAATCGCGTCTTGGCTTCTCATCTGTGTGCCGCCGATCAGTACATTAACGATTTTTTGCGTGACTATCTGGCGGACGTTGATTCAAACGAACGCTGGCTCCCGGCCCCGGCGTTGAATCTTGAGCGACATGGCCTGGCTCGAGTGCTTTCGATTCCCCCGGATCGAGATTTTTTTAGTTCTGATATTGTAAAATCGTACCGAGTTCACCAAGGCGTATTGCACAACCCGGACAAAGATCGTCGAACAACGGCCGGCGTTTTCCACGTCTGCGAAGGTGGCTTGCCAATTCCGGCGGACAAAAAGTCCGTACCTAAAAACACGTTTGCCAATATTTTAAAGCACGCGCTCAAACCGCCCCGCGAGTTGATGCGGTTGCCGTTCACTTCGAGTCAGGAAGAACAAGCCGAAACGTTTGTATCGCTGATGCTGCGTCCGGTTGTTTGCCCCGAGGTCCCCGGTTTTACGTCAGAGAAACGCTGTGAAGTCCGCTTCTTCGTGCCCGGGAATCTGGTCAGCAACCTGGATTTTGTGGAGTCCATTTTTGGTAACGCTGGCGACCCGTTTCTTTCAGACAACGACGCGAGGCTTGATATTGACCATTGGTCGGGCCACACCGGATGTGTGATTTTGGCTCCCCATTTGATTCGATTGACCAAGAAGGAACTCGGTTTGCCGCATGTCAACGATGCGACCGAGTTGCAAAAGCGCGACGGCATGTGTTGGGAGAATGAAGGAGAGCTTTACAACGACGGCACGGCTTTCAAAGTCGTCTGCCGCGACCACCGCGGGGTGGCTGTTACTGTGATCGCTGACAATTACTTTGGTTACTGCAAGAAGGAAGTAAAATCCAATATCAGTTACGCGGCCAATCTGATGGGATTGTGCGAAGAAGAGCATGGTGGCGGCGCGTTAGCGTTTCCTCGGTTTGATTTGGGTGAGAACTTTGAGCCGAGTAACTTTCGCAAGAACGAGCCGCATAGTTTTGCCGAGATGACAGAATTGCTTGGTGACAAAATAGATGTTAAACCCGAAGGCTACGCCGTCGATGCAAAATTCACTGATATCATTTACATTCCCGAGCACTCGCACATTCAGTTGCGGCGGCAATCGATCCGCTGGCAGGCCAATGGACAGGAGCAGACGCTCAAACTCCAGCCGGAAGTGACTTATGTTTTGCCCTCTGGCTATCGGATTGAGATGGTGCGGCCGGATCAGCGGCAACGCTGGCGGTTGGTTGGAACCAACCCAGAGGGCACGCTTTGCCATAAACCATGCACCGTTTCGGGTGGTGGAAAGTCGGAAATTTCCAAGCCGATCGAGGACGCGATCATCAATGGTCCAATCGTGACTGCAGACTTCAAGAACGATTTCGCTCGCGTGGTCGAGATTACTCAGAAATCGTTCGACGGGCGACACAAGAACCCCTATCAACCCGTCCAGCCCAGTCGACCACTGCTCAGTCCGGAGCGTTCGCTTGGTTCGGTTGTTCGCTTGCTAACGCCCAGCGAAGAATACACCGACATGTACAACGAGTGGCTGCGTTCGATTCCGCGGACGATTCGCGATATGGTGCTGGTTGTCAAGCGATTTTATCGACCCGACTGGGGCGATGATTGGATGTCGCGATTCAGCGTCGATAGCGTCAACGGCCAGCAGGGCTTTGAGTTAAAGTACCGCAAAGAAAGGCTTCGCTCGACTTACCTGAGAGTCGGTTTTGAAGAAGATGGTTCGTGGCGAACCTTTGCGCTGCGGAAAGACTTCTTTCCAGCCGAGAAGATTCAAGTCGAAGACGACATCACCGCTTCGGTTGTCGTTCCCGCCAAGCGGCTCAAGCATCTGCATCCGAGACTCAAGCAGGATTCATACAAGTTTGTGATGAACTGCGAGCATCGGTTATTCCAACGCCCCGACGAAGCGATTGTGCGTGGCTATGACAAGACGACTGAAAGAGACTTTTCATCGACGGGTAACTTTTTCGCCAACTACGAACCCTTGTCACTCGAGACTGCCAAAGCGATGGTCGAAGACACGATTTTATTCGGGCATTTCAGTGAGCCGATCAAGAACAGTATCAATGAGTTTGTAGAATCCGGAGCCGATTTTTGCGTTGCGACGTCTCATCCTCGAATCGTTAACGGTGAGCCAAGTAAAAATCCTCGCTACTTACAGGATCGTCCAGACCTGGAGAATCCACGGTCAATTTATCTGGCGGAACTTGGTGCCCGGCTTAGTCGGCGCGTTCCGCCGTCTGATTCGGTCCTGTTTCCTGTCAATTCAGTACTGCCGGGGCGCCGCAACAATCCGGCGGATCACAAAGCCGGGATTCGCCCATTGGCGGTCTACAATCCGATTCATTTTCAAGAGTGGCCAGAGTTGTTCATGGAGTTCATCGCCAGCTTGACGGGCAAGTCGCCTTCGACGACCGGTGCCGGTTCAGAAGGTGCATTGACCAAGGGCCCGTTCAATTCGCTGCCGCCGATTATCGATTTGAACAACGCTTTGGTAAGCTACCTGCTGACCAACAATCGCTGTTTCACCACCTCGGCCGGGTTCATTGGCCCCAAGTATCGGTTCGACCACGATATCAGTTTGCTGATTCCCGAAGTCTGGTCGCGGATGTTTATCAACGAACGTGAGCCTGAATTTTTGATCGAGAACGGCTACCTCGAAAAGCTGGAAGATTTTGAGCACAACGGCAAGCCCGTGTTGGCCAGTCGGCTTGGGTATCGTATTACCGATCGGTTCGTCAACCAGTTCTTTGGTCGAGTGTTCAGTGATTCATCCAATGTATTTACCGAAGAGATGCTCAAGCCGGAATTGCAGAGCATGGAGGATTACGTTGATGGGATCGACAATATTGTGTCGACTCAGAATCGGATCGCAAAGCTCTATCTCGAAGATGGTTCGATTGAGATGGCGATTCCGCCGCTGAAAGTTCTGTTGACAATCATGGCCGAGGGTAGTCACGAAGGTCGTGATGTTCATCATCCGGAAGTTCGCGCGATGTTTGACCGGGAAGCGATGATCCACAGCCAGTGGTATCGGGAACGGTTGGTCGCGCGACAACAGGTCGATCGAATTCAAACGACCCGTCAGATCGATTATCTTCAACGTAAACTGGAGCAGCTGGACCAATGGTCTGACGACAACAATAATGCCAATGAGCTTGAGGCAACGATTGCATCGTTGAAAGAAAAGCTGGTTTCGATTGATTCGCAGGCTTATCTGGATTCGCTTGTTAATACACTCGGGACCGATCCGGCGGTTTTGGAGCCAGTCGAAGCTGAGCTGATGAGTTAGCCGCGAGATAGGCAATTTACCTGTCGGCATAAGCGTCTAGTTGAGGAAGCCAGCGTCAAGCGAAATCCAAGATGGGGTTTTGTGGTTGAGTTTGGTGATTCCAATTCGCAGTGTTTCTAGCGGCGGGGGTCATCTGGATGGACGGCGAGTACGTGCCGTGGCGCAAGCCGTGGCAAGCATGTAGCTGCGGTGTAAGCGAGCCGAATAGAAAGTCACCCTCCCTCTGGGGCCCTTGGTCGTTTTTAGTGGGTAAGTGTTGTTTCGC
>CAYSQZ010000352.1:0-4068 GCA_964433035.1 uncultured Pirellulaceae bacterium
TAGCCGCTATTGAGGCGCAGTAGAATCCGATGAAATCGGCGGTCGTTTGAACCTTTTTCGGATGGTCCATCGCTTCAAGAGCAAGCAGCCACTTCGCCAACGGCAACGATACCGCCACAACCGTCATAGCAGCGAGCAAATGCCAAATATGATATTTCAGTCTCATGTGATGCGCGGCTCCCGCAGATTGATTTCGTCCCATACCGCGACCAATTTCGCTCGTCTGTGAAGAGCTACATCACCACCAAGTTCCTACTTCCACTCGTCGTGGCAATTGCTGCAAGACTGGCCGATCAGGTTGATCGCCTTGGACGCCGCGTCGTAATCTTGCGTCTTGCAAGCTTCGGCGGTTTGGCTGGCAGCGGTGCTCAGTTGCTTGGCGTAGTCGACGTAACCATCCTCGTCGTATTCTGGCATATTTTCACGCTGCAACGTCTCAGCCATGGCGGCGACCATCTGGGACTCGTGAAACACCTTGCTTGTTTCTCGACTGAACTCACCTTTATTTGCCGTTAATTCTTTCAATTTCTTTCGAGAGGTCTCGAGGCGATGCATAATCGGGTTTCGATCAATCACAACTGACCAATCAAGCTCTGCGGCCGGCTTGTCGGTTCCACCAAAGTTTCCGCCCCGTACCATTTCGCGTAAATCCTCGCTTCGGCGTTTGCAGCTTTCATAGGCTTGGACCGTTCCTACACGCGAATTAGCAGCGGCCCTCTCGAACGAAGCTTGAGCAACGGGAGCAAATTTTTTCCAACGCACTTCATCGTCATACTCTCGAATAATACCAAACATCATCGACAGCACTGAGAACGATTGATGAGATTTGGCGTACTCGCTTTTGAATTTGACTGGCGTGGTAACGTCAACGTTCAGTTGGTTCTGGATCGCTTTGACCTCGTCTTCAATGGTCGAAGCTGAAATGTACTTCGACCAGGTGAACGTTGCGTTTGCTTGTTCTTGGTTGTCCGTCGGGCCGACGCCAGTGACTTGGTCGGAGGTCCCAGGTTGAGGTCGATCACCCACCAGGCCCTCTTTGAAGAGATCCTCAAAATAGATTCCGTCCCAGTCCCGCTCTGAGAACTGTGGTCTCTTGACGCGTTTTACCGCTGGAGCTTTTTGCGTTGTTTCCTGCACAACGACTGCAGTCGCGACTCCTGTCACCAAGGCCGTAGAAAGCAGCGAAGCTATCAAGACAAAGTTACGTTTCATGTCGATCGATTCAAAAAGGCTTCAAAGTTATTGACTGACAGTTTACCCTATTTAGTCCGTGTCGGAACATACATTCTAGCCTGAGGTCAGCAAGCTTGGCCGTTTGGGTATTGGGCAACGGACTTTCAAATTTGTAACAACAAAGGCATGAGGTAATGGCCAAGGAGCCCAAGCCGAACGGTGAATCGAGTCGCCGCGATTTTCTCAGGGGAAAGAGTGCTGTCGATGCAGCGCGCGCCAAGCTGGCGGCCCAATCGGAATCAGAAGCTTCGTCGGAACCGCGGGTGCCAATTGGAGCCAGGCAGGCAAGCTATGCCGAGCAATATTCCAAAAACGCGATGGCCTGCGAGTTTGAACTGATATTCAATATGCATCAGTATCCTCAGTCTGGTGTCGCGACGATGGCGGCGTTTCAGTTGATAGATGATCTCGAGGATCAGATGACGATCTATCGTCCAGACAGCGAAATCAGTCGGCTCAACCAAGCCGCATCACAAAAGTGGGTTGCCTTGGAGTCCCGACTTTACGGTTTGCTAAAACAATGCTCAGAGATCAATTTCCAAACGAAGCAAGCGTTTGACATTACTTCTGGCCCACTGTCAAAGGTATGGGGGTTCGACAAACGCAAGGGGCGATTTCCCGATGAGACCGAGATTTCAATGGCGTTACAAAAAGTCGGTATGGAAAATGTTGAGTTCGATGACGAAAAGTTTTCGATTCGCTATCTAAACCAGAACGTTTCAATCAATCTCAATAGTATTGGCAAAGGGCACGCCCTGGATCGAGTGGCGGATCAATTTGAATCCGAGCGGATCAAAGACTTTGTGATTCACGGTGGCCAAAGCAGTGTCTTGGCGCGCGGTAGCTCTGTTGGTGGCTTGGGCGAGAAGAGCGCCGCTGGTCAAATGGGTTTAACAAAAGAGGTCGGATGGGAAGTCGGAATCAGCCACCCTACCCTGCCCGGCGTTCGACTCGGAGAATTCGATTTAAGAAACCGGGCGTTGGGAACCTCCGGAACTGCAAGACAGGGATTTTTTCACAAAGGCAAGCGTTACGGTCATATTATCGACCCTCGAACCGGTTGGCCGACGCACCATTTGCTTTCGACGACTGTTGTTTCAGACTCAGCCGCGTTGAGCGATGCTTTGGCGACTGCCTTTTTCGTAATGCCGATAAGTGAAGTGCAGAGCTACTGCGACAGTCACGATAGAGTTTCAGCTATTTTAGTTGAGCCAAACCCAAAGCTTAAAGGCAAAGTCGAGCTGCACTGCTTCAATGTGTCGGATGATGATTTTAGAGTTTTGGTTTAATGACTAGTGGTCCAACCGACCTGAATTGACCGGATGCAAATCGGGTTTGCTACGTCATTTTCAGATCAAAGCCTTTGCATGGACTGGTCAATTCAGTTTTGACGGACCACTAGTCAGTTTGAGTGTTTGCAATTTCAGTCCTGCTTGCGCGAGGGGCGGACGTGAAGCGGCCGGGAGAGTTTACAATCTGAGCACATCACCCCTCCCCGCTCAAAGCCGATTTTATCGTCTTTTCTCGACCCTTCCCATCTTGGGAGTGTGACGTTGTTTCGTTATTTGTTCAAGACTTCTTAAGCGTAAGCGGAACTGACAACTAGCTTCCCATCAGAATCGCAATGAATGACGGGATACCTGCAAAGGTCACAACACCACGAATAGGTGGTAGTGATTGTCAGGCAGACCAACGAACTCGATTCCGAAAGACCATCCCCTTGGGGTTCAGGGTTATCAGTTTCTGAAGTAACGGTTGAACAGCGATAACACGCCCAGCTTTGAGTCGCATCAGATGCGTTACACCTTCGACCTTAGATTTGTCAACAATGGAAACCCGACCATGGGCAACCTCTGGATCATCGGGAGTAAGCATGACCTTGTCTTCGATAAATGCTTCACGTCTCAAATTTTGTAGGCCGGCGCACCCTCAGGCTTGCCTTGCCAACGTGGCTCAAAAAACTGATACACGTCTTCTTGGTTTTCACAGGCGTCGCACAACGCGTTTCGAAGTGCAGGACTGTGTAGTGACAGCCCTGCGGTGAGGTCAACGAAGTCGGGCCAAACGCCGCCTTGTACTTCCTCCGCTGAGAATAAAAGTGGTGCAACATCGCTTTCAGCCAGATGCTTTCCTTTCATCAGGTGAAAGTAGACTTGGGCTGCTTCTGCACCGCCGATCTGTTCAATGATGTTGAACGAGCCGGCGTTGGCCCTGTCCCAAGCCAATAGTGCTACTTCCAGCATTGCGGTCCTACTTTTCGGTTGAAGTCTGCTTCGCATCCCCGGTAGGTTTGGGTTTCGGATTGGGACTCGGCACCACTGGAGTTGTCGGACGTGGTACCGCAGCGAATTCAATGGCTGGGAAAGAATGGGCACACGCGAACCACTAGTCTTCGCGGCTGGTGACTTCAAGCAAGTGGTATCCAAATTGCGTTTTTACTGGCCCTTGGACTTGGTTGATGTCGGCACTGAAGACGACTTTATCGAACTCGGGGACCATTTGGCCTGGCCCGAACTCACCGAGGTCGCCGCCCTGCAAACCCGAGGGACAGTTAGAGTGCTTCATCGCTGCTTCGGAAAAATCAGCTCCTGCCAGAATTTCAGCTTTCAGTTTTTCGCACTCTTCAAGAGTGTCGACAAGAATGTGGCGTGCAGTAGCTTTTGCCATCTCGGTGGTCCTCTGAAAATCGGGATGTGTTGGAACTCGTGCTCGACCAACGAACTGATCGATACCGCGTTCCGGATGGGCAGAACCAAAAGCGTAACTTAGTATGCGTATACTGGCTAGTGGTCTGTCAGATCTGAATTGACGGGTGCCATGTTTACGCTCGCGTAA